>NZ_JBJPHT010000028.1:0-77861 GCF_052939475.1 Phormidesmis sp. 146-20 | reverse complement strand
CAGTTCGCGGTCATGCTCCATCTATTTCAGCTTTTATTTAGAAATGCGTTCTTAGTGCGATCGCACCTTGGATAGCCTGTACAGCCCAGGAAAATCCCTCCATCTGAGCGGCGTTTTCGTCCTTCAATTTGTCCACCACAGCCAGAGCGATCGCACTTTAACCTCATGAACCGAGCGAGGTCTGTCGCTTCTCTCACCCTGATACTGTCGGTTCGCTAACTCTTGTGAGAGAAAACTATTTTCCAACGAAAGAATGCGGTCTTGAAGCCCTGTAAATTTTTAAGAACTTACTTGATCTTTGAGGTAATTTGTGCGTATACCACCTCTTGTGGGGATTATTGAGAATCTTCTCAAGAAAAACAGAAAAAATAGTACAAAAAAATTACTTTTTGCTTTAAAAATTAAGCGAACCGACAGCTGATAGGCTTCGTGTATCCACAGCCCTGCACTGTACAAGCAAGATAAGCACCATATCTACCTGACTGTAACCATAAAGTACTGTTTCCACATCTCAGGCATCTGTTTCCGATCGGACTTCTATCTGTTTTACTCCTCTCTGTCAATGTTTCACGCTTTAACTCATCATCCGGTATTAATCGGCAGAAAGCATAGAGCAGTTTAACCGTCGCAGCCATTTCCAACCGCAGCACCGGATTCGACGACGAACTCGAATTCAGGTAAACCCACAAGATTTCGCGATCGATTCCTACAAAAGAAGCTTCAGTCCGAAGCTCGATGTCCCATAGCTTGGTATTCTCCAGCCCAATCTGAGCAAAGTCGCAACAGCCCTGCCCCGTAATGAAAAATCGAACACTAGGGCGACAAGATTTGAGAATAGCCGCTGAAAAGTGATGAGCAGTCAGTCGAGTAGACCAACTGATCGCAATTTCTTCTTTTGCCTGCATCAAATCTGCTTCAATCTGGCTTTTCGCAGCTTGATGACTAGAAAAATATTGTATTCCTGGTAACTGGGGCATCCATCCCGCAGAGTTTGCAGGACTTGCCCAACTCAAGCCCTCAACATCACCCTGCGCTTTCACCTGATTCATAAGCTGATAAAAACTACTAGAAGGCAGTAGCTTCTCTCTGATGAATTGATCATTAACCAAAGCAATAAATTTGCCCTGAGCGCGAGTAATCGCAACGTTTGCAAGACGCATGGATGTTCCATTCGTACTATCACGCAGCAATAATCCAGCCTGTCTCTTCGGCTTACCATCGACTGCATCAAAAATGATGATGTTCTGCTCAGACCCTTGAAAGCTATGCACAGTAGCCGCTTTGACTGACTGATCTAAAAGCTTCGTATCTCTCAATAAACGATTGATCAATCGAGCCTGAGCATTGTAAGGAGTGATGATTCCAATACTGAGGTTCTGAGTTTGGACAATTCGATAAGCACTATCAATCGCCGCGATCGCAGACACCAAATTAAACCGACTTTTTGACTGCCTTTCAGTTCGACAAAAAGAAGAGAGCTTTGTCAAATCGCGGAAAACCAGTGCTATTCCTTCTCCGGGAAGACTTTCGGCAATTGAACTTGTCCGTTCCACAACTCCCGAATCTGTTGCAAGCTGACCGTCGTAGAATAGCTGATTCGGAACGATCGCAATGTCTGGGTGCATTCGATACTGGGTTTTCAATAGCACGAGCCGAGAATCTGGAATGCCCTGTCTCACTTTGCGAACGATCCCTGCCTCTACAAAAATATCTTGCTGAAGCCATCGCTCAGCGGCATCCGTGGTTGATTGAGAAATGGGCGCAAGCTGTCTGAAATCTCCAAACACTGAAATCCTTCGTTTTGCCAATGTGCTAACAAACGCGCAGTGAGGAATGTACGCCATACTTGCCTCATCGACAACGATCACATCAAACCGCCGATCATAAATCTCAGCCGCGATCGACGCTTTAGAAAACGTGCATCCAACAATGTGCGCCTTCTGAACAAAACCTGCCTCCACTTCCCGCAGTTCAGCTTTGAGCGGTTCTAATTCTTCTCTGACCTGCTGTAATTCAAGCGTCACTTCACGGCGTTGGTTAGTCGTTAGTTCTGCTTTCCGAGATTGCTGCATCAGCTTTCGCTTCTGGTCTTCCAACGCTTCAATCTCTTCGACTAAATCAGGATTCTCTTGGTACCTGTCTATTTTCTCTAATACCCCCAAACGAAAGAGGTGTGGTAGAGTATGGCACAAGCGACCGCAAATCTTGAATTCAGTGTAGCCATGACCATCGATTATGAAGCCGAGCTACTCAATCGCGACCAACAGATTGCCGACCTGTTGCAGCGCAATCAAGAGATGGCGGAGGAAATCAAACGGCTCAAGGAATTGCTGACGGCAAAAGGGAAGGCAAAAGGTGCCCAAAAGCCAAAATTCAAACTCAACTATAGTCTAGCCGGGACGCAACGGCGGAGTAAGCGAGGCAAGCAAGCCACCGGACGCTCATCCCAAAGCTGAGAAAAGCGCTCAGGTCAACGTGAACACAGCGATTTATCCGGGCGGAGTGGTTCCGCAAACCTGTGAGGTGAATCGGCATCAGTCAGTGTGGCGGATCATTGAGGGGAAAGCCCAGTATGTCGATTATGCGATTTATGCTGAACCCGGAAACCCTGTAGTGCCGAGGTGCCTGGGGTGCGTAACCGCCGCAGTGAGTATGGAGTGGAAATCATCTTGATGGTGGCATTTTTGCACTATTGGATCGGGATCTCACTCGACCATGTGTGTGAGGTGTTGCAATTTTTCACGGGGTTAAAGTTGAGCAAATCCCAAGCGAACGCCTTGTTAAATCAACTGAGCACCGATTGGTCAGAGCAATACGACACGATAGCAGAATTGTTAGCCGTGCAGATGGTGATTTACATTGATGAGACGGGCTGGAAAGTGGGTGTTCAGTCATGTTACACCTGGGCCTTTTCAAGCTTGAGGTACGTGCTGTTTCGCTGTGGGGTAGGGCGGGGGAAAGCCGAAGCACAAGCGATTTTAGGAGAGCGCTTTCAGGGGATTGGGGTGAGCGATGATTATGCGGCCTACAAGTTTCTGTTTGAGCAGCACCAATTGTGTTGGGCGCATCTGTTGCGAAAAGCCATCAAACTGAGGCTGGAACACCCGGATGAAGCAGAGTATGGGGTGTTTTTAGAGCAACTCTGTGACCTCTATCAACAAGCAGTACGCTGGCAAAAGGATGGTCGCTTGAGTGTGGGTCGCCCTCAAAAAGTGGAACAATTGCAAGCAGACATCCTGGCTTTGTGTTCTCGTGCGGGTGAAGCCATTGATAGCGAATCGATGCCGACCCATGCTGCCACCTTTGTACGACTGCAAAATGAATTGGTGAATGGGTTAGATGCCTTGTTTGTCTTTGTCGCCCATCCTGAAGTCGAACCCACGAATAATCTCTCTGAACGCAATGTTCGACGTGAAGCTGAGGTTCGCAAAGGGGGCAGAACCAGTAAAACCAAAGCCGGGGCTGAGCGTCGTAGCATTGTCATGAGCGTCCTGGCGACGCTCAATACCCACTTTGAGAAATTTACACTAACGCAGTTGACCAGTGAAGTTCACCGTTGGATGAAGCAGGGCTATTCCATCTTTCAACTAGAATTGGCTGCCATCACTCAAGCAAACCCTCCCCCGGTCACCTCTTAAGGGCGGTTGTTATCAGAAAAACGTTCTTCTCCACAATCTTCAGGTCATCGTCTGAAGTTTCAGTAATACTTCAAGGTTTTGAAGCAACTCTGTTGCTCCAAGCATCCCATGCTGCAATTTCTGAAAATTAAAATAGACACCTACTTCTCTTGCCGTGCAATCTCTCTAACATCCAGGCTGGAATATCGCTCAAAAACTTCGCGACTCGCAGCACCATACCGCAATACCATGCCATTCCGGTAGTAGGGAGAGTTTTGTAGATTTTGAGCCACACTTTGCATTGCGACATCCACTGCACTATTACTATGAGCAACCACTAAAACCGATTCACCAGCCTGAGCCAATGCCGCAACTGCTATTCCTAGCGTTTTGGTTTTTCCCGTTCCAGGCGGTCCCTAGACAAAACTGACCTCGTGATGCAGCACCCGATCAACTGCAAGCAATTGATGCTCGTTGTAGTCGGTTGCACCAAATCCCATCTGCTCTAAAAAGCTCTGAGTCTGGCTCAAATTTGTTTGCGCGACGCTCGCTGTTTCGCTCAGAAGTCGTTCTGCAAGTGAGCGGTTAGAGCCAGCAATCGAATTGGCTGCGACGAGCCGCTGTTGGAGTTGCTCTAACAGAAACCAAGGCTCGGTTAAAAGCGTTGCAATCGCGATCGAGTCCCCAATGTCTTCTGCCAATCCCAAAACAATCTCAAAGCCTTCAACAGAAAGAATGAGACAACTGCGCCGCTCTCCTCGGTAAACTAGAGCGGCTGGGGTTTGGTCTGGAAACCTTAGCTCTGAGTCAGCCGTAAAAGAATAAATGTACCTCCCTTCAGATCTTGCCAGTCGATGCCCGTCGCTAATAAAGACCTGCCTGCCTTGTCCTTTACGGAGGGCGCTGATCTCGTCACTCAGCGCTATTTGAAATTCTGCAAGATAGTCTGCGAAAAGCATGGTTTTTCTCGGTGCAATTAGTCGTGATTGCACTTATTGTTCACAACCACCTCAGCTAAATTTCTGCTTCACTGGGGGGTAAACCCCCCAGTGATCGAGGGGATTTTACACCTGTGGATTCCCTACCCTGGTTGTGCTAATCCCACAATCCTCGACCCTGAACAGTCTCTTACTGAACCAAAATCGATTCACCATGCCATAATGACCCTGGCAAATCATGGCTACGGTTTACTGAGCAGAACGAGCAATGAACATCAGCACAATCTTGGATCAGATTGACCTTGGCAGCGTCGCTTTGCCAGAGTTTCAGCGCGGCTATGTCTGGAATCGCGACCAAGTAAGAGGTTTGATGGATTCTCTGTACCGTAAGCATCCTGTAGGAAGCCTTTTGGTTTGGGTCACTCAAACTGACCAAGCGATCGATTACGCACGCGGAAATAGCAAGCTTGCAGCAGGTGTCGTCAAACTCCTGCTAGACGGACAGCAACGAATCACATCGCTTTATGGCATTGTTCGAGGTAAGCCACCCAAATTCTTCGATGGCAATTCTCAAGCCTTCACGGGACTCTACTTCAATCTTGAGGAAGAAAGCTTCGAGTTCTACGCTCCGATGAAAATGCAAGGAAATCCACTCTGGATTAGTGTCACAGACTTGATGCAGCAGGGCGTTGGAAGCTTTATTCAAACGCTAGTCACGCGCCCCGACTTTCAACCCAATCTCACAACGTACATCAATCGATTGAATGCAATCGACTCAATTAAAACAACCAATCTTCACATCGAAGAAGTAACTGGTGAAGATAAAACAGTAGATGTTGTCGTGGACATTTTCAACAAAGTCAACAGTGGCGGAACCAAGCTTTCAAAGGGTGATTTAGCTCTAGCAAAAATCTGCGCTGAGTATCCGAGTGCCCGCGATCAATTGAAAGCAAAGCTGGAAAAGTGGAGCCAAGCTGGGTTTTACTTCAATCTGGATTGGCTTCTACGCTGTATCACAACGACCGCAACCGGAACTGCTTTCTTCTCAGCTCTCAAAGACGTTGATACCCAAACTTTCCGAAAAACGTTGGATCAAACCGAGCAAGCGATCGACACTTTACTCAATCTCATTGCAGGTCGCCTTGGACTGGACCACGATCGGGTGCTAGGCAGCCGCTATTCTTTTCCGCTGCTTTGTCGCTATCTCGCTCAACAAAACGGGCAGCTTGGCAACCACAAAGAGCGCGACCAACTGCTTTATTGGTATATTCATACGCTTCTGTGGGGTCGCTATGCAGGTTCAACCGAATCTGTTCTTAATCAAGACCTTGCCGCAATCTCACAATCGGATGGTGCTTTAGAACAATTGATCGCTCAACTCAGACGAGATCGCGGCGATTTGCGGATTCAGCCGAATGATTTCGCCGGATGGAGTGTCGGTTCTCGTTTCTACCCAATGCTTTATCTATTAACGCGAGTCTGCAACGCTCAAGAATGGGAATCAGGCATTCCTCTTTCTGCTCATCTTCTCGGTGCATTGACTAGCCTGCAAGTGCATCACATTTTCCCGAAATCATTGCTCTACAAATATGGATACGATCGCAGCGAAGTCAATGCGATCGCAAATTTCACCTTCTTAACCCAAGACACTAATCTAAAAGTCTCGAATCAGAAGCCAGAAGACTATTTTTCGCACTACGAGGAGAAATATCCCGGCTGCATTGCTTCTCATTGGATTCCTATGGATCGAAGTCTTTGGAAAATTGAGAATTACCGAGATTTTCTCGCTGCCCGACGTGAGCGATTAGCAAAAGCAGCAAATGACTTTCTAGATGGCTTGTCTTCAGGTACAGTGCCAGAGTCTCAACCCACTCCCCCAATCCTAGAACGTCAAGCCGTTGCGCTCCCAGATGGCGTTACCAGCGAAGTCGAAGAGCAGCAGCTAGCGGCTTGCAACCAGTGGGTGAGACAAGGTTTGCCTGCGGGTGAGTTGATGTATGAGCTAGTTGATCCTGTAACAAAAAGTCCGATCTCAATTTTTGACTTAGCCTGGGCACATGGATTACAACCTGGACTGAGCCAGCCAGTTGCAATCCTGCTGGATGAAAGCCAATCTGTTGAGGAAGCTGCAAATCAGGCTGGATATCGATTCTTCACAACAATCGAAGACTTTAAGATTTATGTTTCAAAAGAAATTCTTTCCCAAGCTATAGCGGAATCAGTCCCTTAGTTTGTGGCAAAGGTTCCAATTTCCTTATCGCAAGCATCTTTCCCACAGAATTTAGAGGAGACTTGAAAGGGTCAGGGGTGCGATCGCAGCCACTCTTCTAACTTAGCGCTATTGCTCAAATTCAGTAACGCGATCGCAATTGCGTCTAACGCTATCACCGATAGTCCTTCGATTTGCACTTCTACAGTCAGGCAATTTAAACTTCAGATTGCGTTTTAATTGGTTTCGCTGCAATGCGAGCAGGTTCTCTATACCAGAGGCATCGCGCTTTCACCTTTAGATTTTTACTTTTCTGCACGATTCAATCTTCAACCGTACAGAAAACATCTGAGCAATTCCTTATCGAATTAAACACCGCACTTCGATTTCACGCGACTCAAATCACATAACGCTCACGAGTGCGATCACGGCACTGAATTAGATTTTGAAGGAAATCAGAAAATTTTGCTATCAGCCGTTTTCACTTACAGATATGCTTATTTACTAAGATTAAAATTAAGAAACTATTCTGTAATCATTCGTGATAACTGTACTTAGTCAAAATTAGAACGGAACCAGTACTATAGTGCGGATGTGCATTGGTGAATGCAGAGCAGCGGCTCATCTCCAGCCATCAGACTATTTGTAGCGTTTGAGAATAGCGCACATAGTTTATACACGCTATACTTAGCGTAAAGTGGCATAAGTAAAAGGATGAGGAAAGCAAGGAACCAGTCATAGCTACCGTGTAACTTGAGTTTTTTCAGACTCAGTGTACTCAGTCGTGAAGAAGTCACTTCTGAAGGCGATACCAAAGCCTTCAAGGGCAGAGCATCATTGTTTTAGATCGATCAAGGAGGATACGAAGCGTTGGTGTCTCCATTAAGGAAGCAGAAATCGGATGGAAGCCTCTATACTCGCCCATCCAACATTGAAGCAAAAATTAGCGAGTTGGCGTTGCTCTCCCGCGACGAACTCACTAGTCGATGTGCAATCCGTCAGAAAGATGACCCGCTATACGTTCCAAGCGAGTGCTTACTGCACTTCGTCCGTGCGAGCCGACCTGAGAGATCAAATAGTTCTTTCGAGAAGCTCTACAGGCTTCTGATCGATCGCATCGTCCGCTATGCCTCCGCAGCGGAAAGCCTTAATGGTCAACAGACATTCCTGACCTCCACGATTCGAGAAGAAGTTGTCGATCGATTTGCGGACTTGATTGCTCGCGATCACAGAGAATACGTAGAGCGGCTTGATTTCTTTGAGGCACGCTTCAACAAGTCCTTGCGAAACTTGTATATCGATGTCCAAAGGCAAGCCGGGCGAAATGCGAAACGTGAAACTACGCTTGATGACGATATCACGGGGGAACCGAAAGTTGAAGTCGAGCGTGCGGCAGGAAATTCTGATCCTTTCGACATGTCTGATTTTTCTGGCGAAGGTTACCGCTTTGCCTTGAACGAAGCGATTAATTCTTTACCCCCTCTTGAACAAAGGATTATTGAGATGACTCGACTCAACTTTCCCGTTCACTCAGAAGATTCCAGTGTGATGACCATCTCGAAAGCACTCAATAAATCTGAAAAAACGATCCGGACACATCGTAAAAAAGCATACGCAGCTCTACATGCCGCTCTAACAGCAGGAGAAACATTATGATCTCATCTGACTCCTCGCACTCCAACCGCGAAGATGTGTTGTATGCCTTCGCTGTGGAATCAGATTTAGGGCATGACATCCTTGAACAGTATCTGCGGAATTACCCACAGTACGCTGCTGAACTCATTGATTTGTCGCACGAATTATCGCGTGAAGTGTGCGAAGACGAAACTCCACTTTCAACCGAAGACCAAGCGTTAGTCGATCGCGCATGGCAACGATATACTGATGCTGTTTCTCAAGCGACTACTAATCCTCTAAAAAGTCTATCGATCGAGGAGCAACGGCATATTGCCCGACAGCTTGATGTGCCACGCCAAGTCATCACTGCTTTTCGTGAGCATCAGGTTAAAGTAGAGTCCGTGCCGATTCCTTTCCTAAAAAAATTAGCAACAGCAATCAATAGCACCGTTGAGATGCTAAGGGAAATCCTTGCAGTGCCACCTGAACAGGGTTTAGCACGCAGCTATAAAGCAAACGATAGCCCAACGATTTCCTCCCCTGTAAGCTTTGAGCAACTTTTGATCGAAGCTGGGGTACCAGCAGAGAAGCGAGCGTTATTGTTAATAGATAAAAGCTGAAATGGATGGAATTGAACTCGCCCGTCAGAGAGCATCTGAATTGCATAATCAAGCAGTTGCTAGAGGTGAAAATCCTCAACATCCTTATGCGTTTGCACAAGCTGAGGCAAGACACCGAGACATAGACGTTGAAGGGACGGCTCCTGGAGCCGTCGTACTCAATGGTGGGCGAGCAATTTTTATCCACGACGAAGCTCTGATTCTTCACGAAAATAGTGGGACATCTTTCGATCAAGCTTTCCTGATTGCTCATGAAATCGGTCATGATGAGCTTGGTGACAACTCTAAAGCTGAACTTGCCTATCACATTGATCCAGCGAGGTCGGCTGAGCCTTCACCTATTGGAGTTGATCGCGTTGTCGATTACAGCCCCCGACAACGGCGTGAAATTCAAATGGATCTTTTTGCCCGTGAATTTCTCCTACCGCGCGAAGTCGTCAAAAGGCTTCATGTTGACGAAGGGCTAACCGCTTCCCAAATTGCGGAGAAATTTGGTGCCTCCTTCGAGGTCGTGGTTCAGCAACTCTTAGATGCCTTGCTCTTGCCGCTCGTCACCCTACAGCAAGAAACCAAAACGTATGAGCGTGAACCCAATCCTTTACAGATCGAAGCGGCACAGCATCGAGACAGCGCCTATCTGCTCGAAGCTGGTCCTGGAACCGGAAAAACTCAGACCTTGACAACTCGTGTCGAGGGTTTACTGGCTGACGGCGTTGATCCGCGCCGGATCTTACTGCTTACCTTTTCAAACAAAGCAGCAGGAGAAATGGCGGAGCGCATTGCGTTAAAGAATAAGAATGCGGCTTGCGCCATGTGGATTGGCACATTCCACGCATTCGGACTAGATTTGATTCGGCGCTTTCATGCTGAACTGGATTTACCGAAGGATCTGCGTTTGCTCGATCGCACGGATGCTGTTGAACTTCTTGAACAGGAGTTCCCTCGTTTGAATTTAGTGCATTACCGCAATCTCTACGATCCAACTCAGACGATTGCAGATATGCTGGCAGCGATTTCGCGTGCCAAAGATGAAGTCACTGATGCTCAACAATATGCAGAGCTAGCGACCGCAATGCTTCAGGTCGCGACAACGCCAGAAGAGCAGGAAGCGGCGGAGAAGGCGATCGAAGTAGCGCAGGTTTATGAGGCGTATGAAGCGCTGAAGCGGCAGGCGGGTTGTCTTGATTTCGGCGACTTGGTTTTGCTCCCTGTGCTTCTGTTGGAGGAAAATTCCCAAGTTCGATACTATCTTCAGAGTCGATATGACCATGTGCTTGTAGATGAATACCAGGATGTTAACCGCAGTAGTGTCCGCTTGCTTAAAGCTTTATGTGGTAACGGTGAAAACCTCTGGGCAGTGGGCGATGCAAAACAATCCATTTATCGATTTCGCGGCGCTTCCTCCTTCAATATTGCTCGGTTTGGACAAGAAGATTTCCCAGGCGGTCAGCGGGGTCGCCTCAAGCAGAACTATCGCTCGGTCGAGGAAGTCGTGAACCTCTTCTCGACCTTCGCTATCGATATGATGGTCGGTTCTTCAAACAGTGCCCTCGAAGCTCAACGCAAACCTTTGGGTCATCCCCCTGAACTCCGCACGGTTGATCAAGCCGATCAACAAACCGTAGCACTTGCAGACGCAATCAAGGAAATGCGGATTCAGGGATATCCTTACTGCGATCAGGCAGTCCTCTGCACTGGCAATGAAAAACTCGCTCAACTCGCTCAGGATCTGGAGCGACTCGGCGTACCCGTCCTATTTCTGGGTAGTCTCTTCGAGCGACCAGAGATCAAGGATGTCTTTGCACTCTTGTCTTTGCTCACTGATCGCTATGCCACCGGATTAGTTCGCATCGCTTGTCATTCCGAATTTGCGATGTCTATCACAGACGTTGCGACAGTCATTGAGTTTCTTCGGGAAAACGATGAGACTGAGTGGCTCAGCCATCCAGCCATCATTCCTAATCTGTCCGAGGCGGGACAAACGGCTTTAGGTGCGATCGCGAGGGTGCTAGATGGCTTTGATGCCCATTCATCGCCCTGGACAATTTTAGGGAACGTGCTGTTAGATCGAACACGGCTTGCTGCTCAGATTGCAAATTCAGATCGGATTCGCGATCGCTCCCGTGGAATAGCACTCTGGCAGTTGATGAACTTCATCCGTGCCCAACCCTCCGGTCAGGGGCTTCCCATCACACGACTGCTCAACCGCGTGCGTCGTCTTCTGAGATTGGGCGACGATCGCGACTTGCGACAACTACCCGCTGCTGCCCAGAGCCTAGACGCAGTGCGCCTCATGACGATTCATGGTTCTAAGGGGTTAGAGTTTCCTGTCGTTCATCTGCCAGGGCTGAACCTGAACACGTTACCTAGAACCGTGCAGCAGCCCGCCTGTCCTCCACCGGACGGGATGGTGGAGGGAAATACTAGCAATACACGAGATGCGTTTCGCGCTGAACAGCAACTTGAGCAGGAGTGCTTATTTTATGTAGCACTGTCCCGTGCCCGAGATCGCTTGTTTCTCTATGTACCAACCCAGAAAGCGAACGGGCATCGGTGGGGACTGTCGCCATTCTTAGATCGGTTGGGGCAGGGACTCAAACGACAACACGTTATCCCCGATCGCGCCCTACCGGGGGAGAATACCACTATTCCCCTCCTCATTGAAGGGAATTTACAGTTGAGTGCTACGCAAATCTCTCGATACGACGCTTGCCCACGCCGATTCTTCTATACTTATGTGCTACGAGTTGGGGGGCATCGAGGAGAAACCGCTTTCACGAAAATGCACGAGGTCGTGAGGACGGTGACTCAAGTTCTGACCACGGAAGGCGTAGCTGCTGGCGACACAGATCTTGAACAGCGGGTTTGGGAAGCCATGATTGACCACGAACTGTCAGACCATAGCTGTGCTGAAGAATTCAGGACAATTGCTACGACGATGCTTCGATTTTTTGTTGAAGCGCGGACTGGATATATGCCGGAAGTGCCAACTACGCTCAGTCTGACTGTGGGTGATGAAGAGATTACCGTCCGACCTGACGATGTTCTAATCAGCCCGGATGGGAAAAAGACGATCAGACAAATTCGGACTGGTCGAATGCGATCATCCGAAAATAAAGCGATCGGTACTGCTGCCTTTGTACTGGCTGTTCAACAGGCTTTCCCGGATGCCAGCGTAGAGTTGCTTTACCTATCTAATCAACAAATGCAGACTGTTACTCTAACTCCCAAGGAGTTAAAGTCCAGCGGAGAAAAGCTGGTGAAATTTCTCGATGACATTCGGAATGGACAGTTTCCGCCTGAGCCTTCGTCACGCACTTGCCCAAGTTGTCCAGCATTTTTTATCTGCGACCCGATCCCTGCTGGAACTTTGTCAAGAAAATTTTAAAATAGTTTACCGTTTTGAGTGAGAGATTTCGATTAACACTCTAGAGCCAAATTATTTAACAACACTAGGCTCTAAGGAGAAACAATTATGAAGAGCGATGAGCTTCCCAATCGTAACAATCCTGGTGAGACTGCGTGTGAGTCTCGTGCCTATCTCATTCAGTTCGCACTCAACGACCTCAACTTTCGACCGATCGAGGTCGCTGATCCTGTCCCTCTAGGGCGACAAATTCTCGCTGCTGGTGGAATCGACCCGCGAGGAGACTATAGCCTGTTCGCGATCCTGCCATCGGGTGATTTTGAGGATATTCGCCTCGACGAGTCGTTTGACCTGCGCGGACGTGGAGTGGAGCAGTTTGTAGCGTTCCAAAGCGATCGGGAGTTCAAGCTGATGCTTGACGGTCGCCAACTCGTCTGGGGTAAACCGATCATTAGCGGAGCTACTCTCTACCAGCTTGCAAACATCAGCAATGATCAAGCCGTATTTCTTGAAATCCGTGGCGGCGAAGACAAGTTGATTGCACCGGAGGAGAAGATTGACCTGACTGCTCCTGGCATCGAACGCTTCATCACTGCCCCTCGCCCAAAGACTGAAATCGAGATTATTGTCAATGCTCGACCAAGAGTAGTGTCAGGGTCTGAGGTGACATTCGAGCAAATCGTGCAGTTTGCCTTTCCTGGTTCACCCAATCCTAACTCCGTCTTTTCCATTACCTACCGCAAGGCTGCATCTGTTCCCCCTCAAGGTGAACTCGGTGCAGGTGGAAGCATTAAAGTCAAACAAGGAACAATCTTCAATGTCACAAGAACGGATAAATCATAGTTCGGACCTCAAACGCCTGCGAGAAGAGGGGTATTGCGTCCAACTTCAGGGTGGGTACCTTGTTCTCCGGGAAGTCCCCTATGTAAATGCACAGCGGCAGGTATGCACCGGAACGCTGATCTCTAGTCTGACGATGGCTGGAGATATTGCCCAGTATGCGGGAGATCATGTCGTTCATTTCGATGGCGAGTTCCCATGCAACGCGGATGGTACTCCAATTCATCAGATTGCTCATCAAAGTTGCGATCGCGATCTGGGGAATGGATTGATGGCAAAGCATAGTTTCTCCAGCAAGCCAGAAAGTGGCTACACGGACTATCACCATAAGATGGCAACCTATGCCACCATTCTCTCCGGACCTGCAACAGTGCTGCAACCTGGTGTAAGTCCAAAAACCTTTCGTGTCCCTGATGACGACCAGGAAAGCGTTTTCAACTATATTGATACCGCCTCTGATCGAGCAGGAATCGGTGCTCTCAACCAGCGATTGGCGACCGAGGAGGTTGCAATTATCGGTCTAGGCGGCACTGGATCGTACACGTTAGATTGGGTTGCTAAGACTCCAGTGCGGAAGATTCATCTGTTCGATGAAGATCGGTTTTTCCAGCACAATGCTTTCCGTGGACCGGGTGCCCCATCGATCGAGGATCTACGAGATGCTCCATTAAAAGTCGATTATTGGGCAAGCATTTACTCGAAGATGCATCGTGGAATCGTTCCCCATTCAGTTGCGATCAATGCTGATAACCTTCATTTGTTGGAAGGAGTAAGCTTTGTCTTTGTTTGCATTGATGGAGGTGCGTCAAAGCGAGCCATCTTTGAGAAGTTGGAAGTGCTGGGTGTGCCTTTCATTGATGTCGGCATGGGACTGGAACTCGTCAATGGGACGTTGGGAGGCATTCTGCGGGTAACTGCAAGTACTCCAGACAAACGCGACCATCTTTATCAAGGGCGGATCGATTTTGAGGGAGGTGGCGAAGATGATCTCTACGCCTCTAACATTCAGGTTGCTGACTTGAATGCTATGAATGCAGCGCTAGCAGTGATCAAGTGGAAAAAGATTCGAGGAGTCTACCGAGATCTGGATCAGGAGCATCACTGCACCTACACAACCGATGGCAATTTGTTGCTCAACGGGGATTCGCTATGATGCGCCATTCTCACCTTGAACACCGATTCGTCAAACAACTTCCAGATCAGTTACAGCCGGGTATACTTTATATTTCGATGGAGTACGCTACTGCTGCTCATTGTTGCTGTTGCGGATGTGGAGAGGAGGTGGTTACTCCTTTCACTCCAACAGACTGGAAGATGACATTTGATGGAGAGACAGTCTCACTATCTCCGTCGATCGGGAACTGGAGTTTCGCTTGTCGCTCCCATTATTTTATCCGACACGGACAGATGATTGAAGCTGCAACCTGGACAGATAAGCAAATTGAAGTGAATCGGCGTAAGGATAAAGCTGCCAAAGCAGACCATTACGGCAAGCTTGAGCAGGACACGATCAACCAACCTCCTCTGGCACCACAGCACCAAGTGAAGCCAGACAAAATGAACTCATCATTGATGAAGCGTTGCTTCGGCAGCGTCAGGATGATTTGGAGCAAGATATGGCACAAATCAAACCACTAACCTTACTGAATACTTTATTCAGCGATCGTATCCCTATTGCTGCTGAGCATTAATCACGAATTGCCGCTACAGATCTTGTCTAATCATTCGATCTGTAGTGGCAGATTTAAGATGCTGATCAGTCATGGTTAGATTTCCGTGCAAAATCAAGCTATCAATCTGCTGAATCACTTGTTGTGCCAAGCTTTGATTGTGAATTAGCACACCCATTTCTATGTTCAGCGACATTGCATACTCAGTCAAGTTCGCGCTGGAGACAAAAAGATGTTGTCGATCGCTCACAGCGCATTTGGCATGAAGTGAGCCGTACCTGCCTTGCTCATCCACAGGACGTTTTGCTTTCAGCCAGACGTAGAGTTGAGATCGCCTAAGAACCTCAGCCCCAAACGTTGACGAAAGCCCAAATGAAATCTTGCCATCGCTAGCTTCGGGAGTTTCTGCGACGATGCGAATGTTTACACCGCGATCCAGCGCTGCAATTAATGCTTGAACAATTTCAGGAATGTTATAGATTGCAAAGCTGACGATTAGAAGATCTTGCCGTGCATCTCGAATCAGTTGCAGCAAGGTTTGATCCGTTCGGCGCAACGGAAAAGATTCTGGGTTCGGTCCAGTCCAAACGAGTTCAACGGATAGTTCTTGGCGCATTTGAGTCTGACAATGGACTGCTGTGGAGAGCGCGATCGCAACTGCTCTACCATCCAGATCACTGGTCTCCGCTTGCCAAACCTCAATCAGGTGATTGAACATCTGCCGCCATGATGCTCTAGGCAGCAGTTGAAGAAGATTGTTCCTCATCTTGGTCAATTCGCCCTGCTTCACTGTCATGAGGGCTTGAATTAGGGCATCCAATGTTGAGGAAGGAACTTCCTGGGCTACGCGACGAATTTGTTCTAGTAAGTTGGAAGAGAAGGTTTCCACCGATCAACTCCCAGGTTTGAAAAAGGCAAGTTGAGCGAGTTCAGTCTTAACGGTCGAGATCAGGACTGTTCGATCGAGATACTTATTGCCCCGTTCACAGGACGTTTCTGGACTAAAGAGGCAAGCGTGACAAGCTGCCCAGTGCAGCGTATTGGGAGATTGCAGTGGACTGTGCTCCGCACAGAGCGGATCAGACGCACATAAGCACATCTGCTCTAACGCCTGATCAATATGGCGACCGAGAGTAGCAGGCTCTCCTAAGCTGACAAGTCCTCCTAATGTGCCCTCACTATCCGGAGCAGCCGTATAGATCAGAATTCCTGCCTGGGGTCCGTTCTCGTCCTGCGGCGCTTTTGAGTAGATGCGCTCTCGGAGACTGGCAGCGGTATAGCCACATTCGATCGCGAACTGTCGCATCAAAGCGTGAGCAAAGGAATGCAGCAGAATGTATCGAACGCCTGGATAGTTCGTATCTGGATTCAGCGATCGTGCTATGCGCCAACGACGATGAGCCTCAATGCTCTGTTTTTCGTAGATCGACACTTCCGGTAAAGCCTCCCATTGTGAGATCGCGGATTCCTTGAACTGGATAAATAGCCCTTCTCCGCGAACTTCGGTCGCTGGAACCCACTTTGGCTCTTGACGACTGAGGGGTGCCCAGTAATCTTCGGGCAACTCGCCAGTTTCAGCAAAATCGCCAGGAGACTCGATGCGTGAAAAACCGACTAAGGCTCGAACTTCTCGCAGACGATCGACTAGCACAACCCTCTCAATATAGGACTCATAGCCTTTGGGAGACGCGACAGGCGTGAGCCAAAAATCTGAAGAATTTAGGTTCGTTTCTGCGGCTGAGAACACCTGCCACTCTGGAGTTTTGATATCTTTCGCTTCGTTACTTTCGTCATCGGTCGTTTGAGATCGTTTCTGCTGAACTTGTGCCCAAATCTCCGAATCTGAGTACTTCGCGAATTCCTTCAGTTGCCCAATTTGCCGGAAAGCAGCGAGAACTTCTGGACTGACCGCTTTTTCCAGGACTGTCCAATGTTTTTCGACCAGTTGTGCCAGCTTATCGGCTACGGTTGGAATCGAAAGCGCAGACAGGGTAATCGGAAACCAGCTATTAGAAGCACCCAACAAAATGCCGACCATCTGTTGGTCGCAACCGCCTTCATCAAAATTCCGCAGGTGAACATGGCGACCGCGACACTGAGGCATATTCTTTTTGCCAGGTTCACCAAAGGCATCAGACATTCGACGAGTCACCCCACAGCTATCACATTTCACCTCAATATCCGCCGCAGAGCCGGACACACCATACTCGTTCAACCGTAAAGTTCCTTTCTTACAATCAGCACCGCGATGAACAAAGTACCGCCAAGGAAAGTCATCTAAATGCCCATGCTTACAGGCGACGAGGAAACGAGCCGGGATGACAGTCGGTGGGTATTTGCCCTTTGGACAGTTCGTATGCACATAGCGGTTTTGATCTGGACGAAAGCGATCTGTCTTGAGATCAAACAATCGAGATTGTAGCGGCGCTAAGAGGCGGCAATTCGGGCAGAGCATCCAAGTGGGAAATGGAGAAACTGGAATACCGACTCGGTGGCTTTCGTCGAGAAAGCTTAGCGCTCCATCGGATTCAGGAGGGAGAGGTGGAGACAGTAAGCGCTTTACAGAAGGTGAAAGCGATCGCTTTACCGCTCCGAGCAATCGTTCCTCTCCTAATTCTTTGGCGTAGTTAATATCCCAATCATCAAGTCCCATGACTATTGTGGAAAGATTGGGTAAATCTATCACGGAGCCGATACCAGCGGAAAAGAGAATCTGGCTGGGTCGGAGTTCACCAACTTTATTACGGGGTTGTGCTTGTGCCATAAGGGATATCAATCGGGTGTGGGCATGGGTTGAGGAGTACGGAAATCATCATCGGGAATGCGATCGTCAAGAATTAGCCCGATCGTCGGTTCCACGTTGCGAAGCGAATTCAAACAGGTAAACGGTTGCCAATCCCCCTGTCCAGGCTGAGTGAGTAACCCTTGAGTCACGCCATCTTTCTGAGATTGATAGCCCAGCACAGCTCCACCCATCAAGTTCGCAGATTGTTCTAGCCAGTAGTCCAGTTTGGCTTCTAATTCCTGTCTGACTAAATCTCGCGTTTTGAGACCCTCTACATTGGCAGCACGGGTCACGATCGTATTAATCGCTTCTTGAACATGCGGATGGTTACGATCGATGCGCCCAGCTTTGTCATTTTTGTTGAGTTCCGTTCCTTTCAGACGAACCAGTGCAACCAATAAAGCAGCGAGTCCACGATCGATCGCACGAGGCGCAAAGGGAGTCACCGATAATGCTTCAACATGCTTGTAAAACGTCGCGTGATAGTGTTCAAACTGCTCATAGTGAGACAAATCTCTCGGTCGTGCCCAGTTGTAAACAGTGAATACGATGCCAGGAAACGTTCGTCCAACACGCGAAGTGGCTTGAATATACTCTGCTGTTGTTTTCGGTTGTCCGGTCACGACCATTGCGCCCAAGCGTCGGACATCGACACCGACCGAAATCATGTTCGTTGCGAGTAGAACATCGATCGGTTTACGCGAGTCTGTTTTCTTGTCTCGATTCGGATTGAACGGAACTTCTAGCGCATCCAGCACGATCGGGATATCCGTCGAAGCAATTCGAGACGTAAGCTCTTTGACCTCAATGCGCGATCGCTTTGCGAGTCCCCGTTGATCCATCTTGCCGAGGCGCGATTGAATATCATCATCGACCAGTCGCCGAGTTCCGCCTAATTCCCGCATGGAGTTGAAATAGCCCACCAACGTCATCCAAGGGTCAGCCGCCTCACCATATTTCTCGTAGATTGCCTGCGATGCTGCCAGACCTGCTGTGTAGACTCGAATCAGCGCCGCTTTTAATCTCCGTCCGGTTGCACAAATTCCGAGATATCGCCGTCCAGGATAGTCTTCACTCGGCGATCGCTGCAATGAGAAGAAGTTATCGGTGACATCCAAGCCTTGTGGCGGAAAGATCTGAACTTGACGAAGGAAAAGGTGATGGATTTGATCTCGCGCTTGTCGAATCGTCGCCGTGGAAGCAATCACTTTAGGACGAACCGTTTTGCCATCCACTGTCCAAGAACAGAGGCTATCTACCGCTGTTTCATAGAGTCCAACCAACGTTCCGAGCGGTCCACTGATCAGGTGTAACTCATCTTGAATAATCAAATCGGGAGGACGCAACGGATTATGAGATAAGGTCTTGGCAGACGGTTGACCATACTTTGCGGGATGGCTGGGAGAATCATCAATTTCAGGAGAGACAAATCCGTGTCGTTGACAGTAGCCTTCGACCTGTCCAAATAACATTTGGGTAGCACCATTCCAAGGCATTTGGGCGAATTTATCGACCGTTGCAATCAGCAAAGTGGGGAGACGACGGTAGATCTCTTCATCTACAACGAGAATGGGTAAGCCTTCAGTGGGAGATTGTCGCTGAGAAAATAGACAGCGACCGAGGGGTTCACCGCAGTAGATCAGCGTCCGTGCCTGTCCCTTTGCAAAGGATTCAACTTTAATGTTCTGTTTACCAGGATCGATCTTAGAACCACACCAAGGGCAGTTTGTAAGCTGATGGGGAGAGCCACTGCTGGTCGGTTGATACTGTCCGAGTTTTTGTTTGAGAAATTCTTCACTTTGTTCAGTCCGGTTGGGAGTTGTTTTCTGTCCAACCCACAATCCAATCCGAAACGGTTCTTTTCCCCATTTCGCAGGATCTTCTCGACGAATCGCTTCACAAGCGCAGATTAAAGCCGTGGCGCGTTGAAATTGTTGTAGGGTGAGCAACCGGAGAGTATATCGCATCAACACAGCAACACCCGATTCACCGGAGCGTCCTTCGATCGTACCTTGTAATCGCCGCAGTCCGATCGTGTAAGCGGTCAGTCCCAGGTAAGCTTCAGTCTTACCACCTCCTGTGGGAAACCAGAGTAAGTCTGCGATCGCTTGCGTTTCATGAGTGCGATCTGGATGATTGAGGTCAGTAATGCTTGGCAGATTGAGTAGGATGAATGCAAGCTGAAAAGGTCGCCAGGAGCGATTTCTAGAAATATCAATAGTGCTGAGTTCTAGCGTTTCGCCACGACGGATCTGTTCTGCATAAAGGGAATGAACTCGCTGCTGCCACATTGAGCGATTCATGAACTGAAACGCTTCAAAACTTTGTGGATCAGATTGCAATAACTCTAGACCAGATTGAATGCGTTCTAAAGCGTGAGTACAGTTTGCGAGGGCATCCGTTGCGATCGCTTCATAGCCTTGCAGCTTGGCAGTTGGATCAGCAATCCGAGCAGCTTGCCCTTCTATCCAATTTGCGTAGGCAGCAACGAGCGGATTTAGCTTCGTAACTAAAGCCTCTAGAGATGATTCTGCTAACTCCTTCATGTCTAGAACAAGTCCTGTAAGTCCAGGAATTTCGTCTGGCGTGGGAGCATCAGTTTTAGGAATTTCATAGGCAGGAACGACACGAGTGCAAAGGCGAATCGCGTGATCACCACTTCCTTCTGATAATTCAGCGTGAACGCCCGTTCCGTGTCCAACAGCAAATTCAATTTGATGCCGATAAAGCATCTCCATCGCTTGTTCTTCGGCGTACTGTACAGGGTCGAGCTTACCCAGAGATCGCTGAGTTGCTTTACGGATGAAAATGCCGCGATGATTGGGGTCAGCAGATTCAACGCTGAGTTCAGGCTGAAATAGCCATGCCTGATCCGGAGAGCGATCAGGTTCTCGCTGTTCATTCACGAGAAACAAACTGATAATCCAATCGGAGCCAACAGCACGAATTTGCCCACGCACATAGACTTCGCGCTCTGGGTCGATCCGCCAGGACTTCACTGCACCTGCTTTTAGAGCAATGGGCGGAGATTGCCCAATAACCGGATACCTACGCCATACGGCTTTAGGTGCGCCTGTTGGAGTCTGGAGGTACTCGCTCTTCGTGCGATCGTATTGTCCCCATCCTGCTTTGATCATGATTGCTTTGGCAGCAGCACTCACACAGAAGCTCATTCCCAGCGAGGAAGGAAACATCGTTTCGATCGCAGGAGTGATCGTTTCAGTTGTGCCGTCCTCGATCGTACTGGTCCCACCCACAGCCAGTTCATCCAGTTGCTCAGTACTTTCATCAACCGTTCCAGTCTTCGCCGCAATCAGTTCATCAAGCTGTTCGAGTTGATCGTCAGATTGAGCAGGGCGATTGCGTCGATGTAGGGGAGCCAGTAGCCCAACGAGATAGCGATCGCTGACTCGCGCTTCATCCACTTCTTCGTATTCTCCGCCTGCTGGACCTAATAAGTCCGCTAAGACAGCCTCCTCTAACTCGGCTCGAATTTGGTAGTAGGAAGGAGGCTGTAGAACAGGTGCAGCATCAGAGGATGGCACTTTGTTGTTTTCCGCAGCAGGTGGCTCAGCTTCTGATGAGGGAGTTGGGACAAATTGCATCTCAATCAGATTGCCTTGCCCCTCACCTTGTTCTTGATCGGTTGCTACGAACTGAGGCTGCAATAAGTTGGATTGCTGCCAAATGGCAGGAGTAATTTTAGGTTCAGTTGGCTTTGATTGTTGAGTCTTAACAGGTTCCGGTTGTTCCTGAAGCACCTGCACGATCTTGCCCGCGATCGTTTCCGATAAAGTGCTATCCCCTAAAACATCCGCATCGTCTGATAAATCAAGTCCAGCAAGCAAGACATGAAGAGACTCATCAGAAGCTGAAACGACTGCACTCCAATTGAGTTGAGCAGTACGATCGCGCAACTGTTGATTGATCTTTTCTAGATCTAGATTGCCGGGAAGAATTGCTGGGAGCTTGATAATCTTCATGAGTCGCCGAGGTTCCAGAGTTGGGGATCAAAGGATTGTAAAAGCAGTGACGGTTTCTTAGCAGGAACGAGAACGAGTAGGGCACGCATCGCTCTTGTCATCGCAACATACAAGGTACGCCGTTCCTTGACGAGAATCTCAGTGGCGGCTTCGGAGGGAGTGCCTTTTGGAATTGTCGGATAGGGGGTTTCTAGAAAACCTGCGATCGCAACGATCGGGAACTCTAATCCTTTAGCAGCTTTGAGTGGCAGAATTTTCACCCCCTTACAGTTAAGGTCTAAGTCTTTGCTGGTCATGAATCGTGCTTCAATTCCCAGATAATTCAACTGCCCAGTAATGTTCTTTCCAGCTTTTTCAGTCGGAACGAGAATCGCACACGCTCCAAGTCCCAATCGAAATTCATGTGCAGCGGTGCGACAAAATTGAGCGAGTAAATTTCCTTCTGAAGCGCGATCAGAGATGGCACGAACCGCAGGCGGTGGACCTGTGTGAACGTAGAGTCGTTCCACATCGTCGGCATCAAGTGTGCCGTCTTGAAGATACGAGTAGGCAGCTTCCCCAATTTCTTGAGTGGTGCGGTGATTAATTTTTAGAACGCCTGTACGTCCAACGAATTTGAGGGAGTCATGCACGTCACTCCAGCGAAAACTGCTGCCATAGATGGATTGATTAGCATCGGCAGTGATGAAGAGGTGACTGGGTTCCGGGCAGAGTTGGATCAGACATCGGAGAACCGTGGGGCTGAGATCTTGAGCTTCGTCGATAATCACTGCATTATAAAGCGATCGCTCTGCAAGCTTTCCAGGGAATCGCGCTTCGGCGGTTTCCAGCACATTTAATGCGCGAAGTCGCAGTTGTGCCCAGGTCTCCAGTCCTTGTGCTGCAACCAAACGATCGAACTGCTGCCGTAAAGTCCAAATCGCTTGGCGCTGAATTTTGTTCAGTGGAATGTTACGACCTGTTCGGGGTGTTGTCTGATAGTCTTCCAGCGCTCTGATGCCTCTCGCATCGATCACTTCTGTGAGTTCTTCTAAGAGATATTCTGGTCGCAGCCGTTGGAGAATCAGTCGTTGCGCCTGCTGTTGCAGCACATTTCCTTCCAAGGCGGCAAGCGTTGTTGGAATCGCTTGTTGAATCAGCTTCAGAAGTTCTTTCGTCGAAGCGACCTTTGGTTGTCCTGTGAATTGAGAGGCGATCGAATAAATCAAAGCGTCGGCTGTTTTCACTTCCACAAACTGAGCATCATTGCCTAGAAGCTGTTGCAGCAGTTGTTCGGAGAAAGTCACCAGGGCATTTGTATAAGTGGTAAAGAGAATGCGGGGATGCTCGATTCCTTTGGCTTGAAGTTGACGCAGGATTTCGCGAGTCCGATAAAGGGCGACAGTACTTTTACCTGTGCCGGGACTGCCTTTGAGGAGGGTTGGACCTGTTGCTTTCAGTGCCCAGGTGACAAATTTCTCCTGCTCTGAATTGAGTTTGAGCAGAAAGCCCAGTAGATCGCCTTCTTTGAAGCGCAGCAATTCATCAGAACTCCCGGTCACAAAGCTGGGCTGTCTTAAAACCAGATCGAAGTTGGGAGCAGTGATGCAGTCAAAGACGCGATCTCGGACGGCATCCGATACATCTGCTTCCAGCAAATCATCGAAATTGCGACAGGCAAGCAGAACAGGGTAACAGGCTTTGGGAACGAGCAAGCGCTCGAAGAGTTCTTCAGTGAGTTCGACAGGTAGAAGAGTTGAGGTTTCATTGGGCTTAGGGATCGCTGTTTCAGGGGTGAGAAGCGTATCGAGATTAGAAAGGGCACCAACATCGATTTCTGTTTCTTCAGCGACTAATTTGCTGCCGCGATAAACATCTTTGCGGGCATCGACTCCAAGCAGTGCCACCCAGCGATCTCCATAGGTATAAATAATACGGTAGTCACCGGAGCGCAAACGGTAAATGTCGCCTTTGTACCCGTGTAATTTCTTCTTCAGGCTACCGTGGGACTTGGGATCATCCCGGAGCACCTCAATTTTCTCCAATATCTGTAAGACTCGCTCTTTCGGAATCGCGAGAAGCTGATTGGTGAAGGTGGGTTTGTGAATAATTTCAAAGGGCACAGGCGTTCGGAGGCTGAATCGCTACTTCGTGTGGACCTAGAACATGATCGTAGAGAAGTGTTGTCTACGGATACGACAGAGTTAATCTTGGCACATCATAGCGAACAATTGCTTAAACGAGTATTGGATTATTGCGCCCAATCTTCCTCAGTATAATGTCTAGGACATCTAGCGCTTGAGGATCGTGAATAGAAGTTCCATTTTTTAGCTGTTGATAGACATCCCAACAGCGATCGCGGGTTGCTTTGATCGAGGGAACAGAGATGATCGATTTTCCGACTGTTGTGCTAGTCATCATCATCACCAGGTGCCCAATGTTCAGAAAAGCCCTCTAAGCCAATCATTTCCAAGTAGTCTTCAGTCGTAATGCTGACATTAAAATCCTCTTTCAACTCGAAGTTCTCTTCATCGCGTCCGACAATTTCTCGAATAAAGCGATCGCGCACCCACTGATAGACTTTTTCAAAATTTCGGTTGCTATCCAGATAAATCACGGCAACAAGCGCTTCAAACATTTCCCCGTAGATTCCCGGCTCAGTTTCGGGCGGTCTGCGGTTTGGCTTATTCCAGGATGAGCAGAAATTAGGCAAGCCGAGCGCGATCGCAAATTTGGTTAAAGATTCCCGGCAGGTGATATTTTGTCGCCAGTCATCCAGGTCCTGATTCGTCAGCGATAGATGAGTTTCAAAAAGGTAGTCTGCGAGAATTGCATCCAGTAGTCGATCGCCTAAGAATGCCAAACGTCGATATTGCAGCACGATCGCTTGCCGTTCTGATGCTAAAACGCTTGGAAGTTGAAGAGTTGAGAGATCTGTGAGTGCAAGGCGAAGGAGATCGTCGCGCTGAAAGTCAGGAAGCGCGAGCGCTTGCTTCGCCGCTTCGAGCTTGATGTTGAGCTTGTAAGTCATCAGGGAACTATGCCGCAGCTAAAGAGTATTTTCTCAGGATGCTGGAAAACCAAAGAATTGCGGCTTCGCCATCTTTGATGATGACATCCGTTAAATCGCGATTGTGAGCCAGAGTGTTTCTAAGGCTTTGAAGTTGGGTAAAACGACTCTGAACTGCTCCTTTACTGCCAAAGTAGGATTCAAAGTACTGCCAGTTACTATTGCTGACAATTAATTCACAGTATTCAGACATATCAAAGAATTGCAGTCGCTTCTTGAGCGATTTGAATGTCTCTAAATTTTCAGAGGGATTGTCTCTCAGGTATTTCTGAACTCTACCATCGATTTTGGCGACGAAGTGCTGTGGAATATAGGAGTTGGGATTAATGTCTTCCTCATATTCTGTGGCAATTTCTAGAATCAATTGACGAATTGCAAGTTCTGCTTGGTCAAGCCGCTGTCGCCACTGATCTATGTCGCGTGAAACGTGAATAGTCGATTTGCCCTGATAAAGCTCATTGAGAAATTTGTTAATTCCGAGAGCGAGAAGCCGTCTGCGTTCTTTGATAAATGCCAAGTAACCCTCTCGGCTCATTTGCCAAAGTTCAGATTCAACAGGAACAAACTGACAGCGCAGTTGATTTTCATCAATGTTGAGTAGGTATGCTGATGGATCAGTGTTGAAGATGCTGTGATTGGTTGCAGAAGTGAGCAGAGCAATGTTGGCTAACTCATTGACCAGGCTCTTATCGTAAGAAGAGTTGGAACTGAAGATTTTGTAGAGCTTGCTTTTGGGGAAAATGTGATGTCGCTCGATCGAATAAGTGCGCCCCACAATATTGTTGTAGAGGGGCAGTGAAGGATCAGCCCAGTCAGCGGCTCCGTTGCGACGAACGAGGATGTAAAAGATTTGGTAGAGTCGGCTTCTCACGCCCTGTAGCTCTAAATCAGCCTCAGTCACTTCAAGATTTCCACCCCGGACGAGAGCGACCATTTTGATCAGTTCATCAACGGAGTTGGTTTCTTTCAAAGTTCTGACATCTCGATCGAGCGATGATTCAGAACTGCTGCTGTATCGTCCCCACATCAAGGCATTGTAGACCCAGTATAGAAATTTATCGCGTGTTTGGGTGTCTGGAAACTTGAAGCCGTTGTTGGAAATGTAATAGACAAGCGGGAAGAAAATATACGGCGTACTCAGGAAAGAAGTGTCATCGATGTACCCGTGTTTTGGCAGAACATTGACGAGATAATCGAGGGATTTCTCAGTTCTATTCCAAGCATCGATCAAATCATCTTTGGTTAAGCTTGAAACATTGTCGAAGACTCCACGAGAAGTTGCAATCACGGAAATGCAGCGAGTGAAGAAATCTAAGTCGAAGTGAAAGTGGACTTTGCTGTATTTTTCGGCTGCCGATCGCATTTTATCTTTGCAGTCTTCCCAACGTCCGGTGATGAGCGCTAAAGCCAAATCTGCATCGGATAGCGGTGTACCTGCGCTGTTCACAAGATTGAAGATTTCAACCACTTGCAGCGGATCTTGTTGTTCCACTTCCTGAATGTAATATTCGTAATTTTTGATGTTGTCGAGACGGTTTAGGCGTTCTAGCTGGGTGAGGAGATACCCAGAAAGTTCAGGATTGCTGCTGGCGACGCTGGCAATGTAAGCACCTGCCCCTTTCTGTAACAAGTCAGCAACTGCAATCCATTCTTTCTTTCCACTCATCAGGGTTTGGGTGAAGTATTGGAATTCCTCGGCTTCTAGATTGAAGTAGAGATCCGTTCTGGGCGGTTTGCCTTCGATCCAATTCGGCGGAAAGCCTTTGATCAGTGTGTAAAGGGTAGTAAGGCGTTGTTGCCCATCCAGAATTAGACGAGTGAAGGTGTTGTCCTCGGTGGGAGTACTGCCTTTGATTTTCGAGGGTATCTCAGCTTTCCAAACTAGAAAAGCACCTGTTGGATAGCCTCGGTACAGGGATTGGAAGTATTTTTTCACTTGCTCGGAGTTCCACCGGAAGCCGCGCTGAAATTCTGGGAGAAAATAGCGATTCTTTTGAATATCGTCAATGAGGGATTGAATTTTCTGCGTGGTTGCCATCGCGATCGGGACTCCGGGGGAAGATTGAGGTTAGTTGATGCCTTGGAGTTGCCGCAGACGAAACAACACATCTTGTAATTTCTCCATGCGATCCCAAAGCTTGTCAAGGGACTCTTTATTATGGACAAGCGATCGCACCGGGTGCATAATTTGATGCCGAAGTTCGTTCAGAGTGTTCAATTTTTCAAATTGCTTTTTGCTGGGATACCCTATCTGCTCAAATAGCCTCTCAGTTCGCGCTAAATCGATTAGTGAAGACAAATACAGATATTGAATTGGATCATTATCAAATCCTCTATCTTGGTCATTTTGATAATCCTGCTTAGCAGATTCATCCAGCTTGGCAAGAATTTTAGTTTCATCCAAATTTATTCGGATCAACTTTCCTAAGCGAGTTTCAAGCTCGCATAGCAGAGCAAAAAGGTAGAACTTGACTTGTCTAGAATTCAAATTGGCAACTGAAACTAAGCCTACAATGCGGTGTTCGTGAGAGAGGAAGAAGAACAGCCGATCGTTGTTCACAAATTCTTTGATCAAGTCAAGTACAGAAGTTTGAGCAGGCAACACGTCTTTGAAATTCACCTGCGATCGCACAACTGTTTCATCCGTCCATTTTCCCCAGTCCTGTGTGTGGAAATAGTCATAGATCGGTTTGTCAATGCCCTCGTCAATCGGCAGGACATCGAAACAATGGGTTCGCATCGTCTGAATTGCTTTTTCGGTGGACGCTGCATCTTCAGGAGACAATGAAGACCAACGGGCACGACCGACACCAATCACAGCAGCATCTACATCTACTGCTCCGGCTCTCAAAAACAGTTCATCTCCCAGTGCCATTGCTGCTCCTCTAACCAAGACGGTTCTGTAGAGCAGGATTGAAGCACAATTTTCCTTGTGCTTCTTGGCTTTTTGCTTACTATGCAAGTCCTGCTCAACTTCTCCAGCGTAGCGCTTACAGATGAGTTTGAGTTGGTGGTTCAGGTGCTATCGGACACACAAATTTGGCAAAGAATTTGAGCATTTTTGCGGTCTTGGGTTTTATGTTGGGGTTTAGGCAGGAATTTGCGATGCTTCAGGAATGATCGTCTGATATGCCGATCCAGAGAAAGGATGAAAATCTTCTGCCCATTCGGTGGTCAAATTGCAGAGGAGACGGTACTGGAGCGGAGTCGGAGGAGGATTAATGCGTTCCACTGAAATCTTGACTTTGTGGGGAAACTGGCAGACCAACTCAAAAAAGTCTTGCACTAGATAGCGGGGGCAGAATCCAACGATGTGTAATTTTTTGGTACGTAGAATTAAGGCTCTGGAATCGACGGGATTTTGAAGATCGTGCATGACCTGCAATTCCTCTCCAATTTGCAGAGCTTGAATATATTGCTGGCTTTCGGGTGGAATGTACCGAAGTCCGTGTGCGAAAAAGTGAACGTGATACTGCCCCTGCGGATCGCGCTCTGGACAGGGGAAAACTTCAAAGGAATCCGTTGCGCGTCTACCGCCGCTACGAGCGAGGAGGGCAATGGGATCGTCTTGATGTTCAGGCAAGTTGAGCCATTGCACGAAGTCTGCATAGTCTGGACGAGAGGGGCGCAGGAGGCGATTCGCAAACAGGGGAAACAGTTCTGGTGAGCCGTAGGTTTGATGAAGGTCGGGAAATGACAGCAGGGGTTGGAAATCTGCTTTCTGCTGTGCCTCTAAAGCCCCTTGAAGATAGGCAAAGTGATACAGTTTCCCATCGTAGGTGAGCTTACCGATCGGGAACCAGGCGCGTGAAGATGGGTCTTGCCAAGCGAGGAAAAGCATTGTCATAAGAGAGTCTCCCGCAAGCCGAGGAATCTGGTTTGGTTGATTTCAAGGATTTGACAAGCGAATTAAATGGCAGTCTAAGAGATACGAGTTTGAGGGATTCTGAAAAATGTGTTCTCATATCATCTTCTAAATATGCTGAAGAAGAGGTGGCGATCACGAGGTGATTGGGGTAACTCAGGAGATAAAACATGGCAATTCTGGAGAAACTTCACACTCTATTTCACATATCTCTCCTAAGATGGGCATGGGGAACCATGAGAAATGTACGCCAGTTTCTCAATCCAGGTTGTTTCTCCACCCTTACCAGAATATGGATCAAGCGACTCACTTTAATCCACTCACAGCGCTACCGCCTGATGAAGTGCCATTGAAAAACGCACCTTTGGTTCGTGTGCTTGCTCAAGTTCGTTTCCCGCTGATCCTATCGATCGAGCGAAAAGAGTTTGTGAGCGGATTTCAAGAAGCACTACGGAAACAGTATCCCATTCTACAACCAGAGCAAACTCAGGGGTTTGTGGTGGGTATGCAAGGAATAGTACCGACTGAACCTCGGACAACATGGCGATTTACAGACCTAGGTGAAAACTGGCGAGTTACATTAGCACCTGACTTTGTTGCACTGGAAACTACTGCTTACTTAAGCCGCAATGATTTTCTAAAGCGATTAGAAGTAGTGTTGGCTGCGCTGGAAACATATATTCAGCCTCAAGTTGTGGAACGTCTTGGACTCCGCTATATCGATCGATTGGTTGGAGAAGATGTCAATCAGCTTGCAGATTTGGTGCGCCCTGAGATTTCAGGGATTATCGGTTTAGACATTAGAGCATCTGTTCACCAAACTATTAATGAATCACTATTCAATCTTCCCAATGGAGAGGAGCAGATTGTTGCTCGATGGGGGTTAATACCTGCTGGTACGAGCTTTGACTTGTATGCGATCGAGCCAATCGATCAGCAAAGCTGGATTTTGGATTTAGATATGTCCTTGTCTAAAAATCGCGAGTTTAACATTGGAGTGCTGATGCATGAAGCACAACATTTCGCTGAACGGATCTATACTTTTTTTCGATGGGCGGTGACTCCAAGCTTTTTGCGGCGCTTTGGAGGTGATGCATGAATACTATGTCTACAAGAAGGTTAGATGCTGTTGCCAGGACTTCTGCTTTAGGCGCAATGGGTCACACCGCTGCTAGTGCAGTGGGCGTGCTGATCCTGCATCTACCTGGAACGGCATCCCATGATGTGCCAATGAGTTCTGCTGCATTAGAAAATTTTAGAAGAACCACAAGTGGATTACCTGTCCACCTGGCTGTCTCGGATAATGAGGCTTCTAATTCAACTGAGTTGACTCAGGAGGCTTTGAGTGAATTGAGGCGGTTGAGTGGATTAACTTGGGATCAACTTGCGAATCTTTTTCAGGTTTCACGCAGAACATTGCATTTTTGGGCTAGCGGTCAGGCGTTATCGAAAGCGCATGAAGAAACTTTGCATCGGTTGTTGGGAACTGTTCGATCTATCGATCGTGGAAGTGCTAGCCTAAATCGTAATCTGCTTCTGAGTCCTGATGATGATTCCCAGCTACCGATCGATTTGCTAGCAGAAAGAAAGTATGAGGAGGTAAAACAACGTTTGGGAGAGGGGAATGCGCTGCCAAAACCGCAAGTTGCCGCATTGTCTGAAACTGCGATCATGTCTCGGTTACCTCCTCCTCCAGCGGATTTAGTAGATGCACTACAAGATCCGGTGCATCGAGAGGTTGAGCGATCAAAACCTGCACGGGTGGTAAGGAATCGTAAGCATGACGCAAATCAATGACCGAGGAGATTGGCTGCAAGCAGTAACTACTTCTCTTCAAGCCTGGAGACAAGGGGATTTTGTCCTAGGAGAACAATGGTTTGTTTTACGATACAACCTTCAGAAGCCGATTACGCAGGAAGCGATCAGAGATGCTCAGGAAGGTGTGGATCTGACAGAGGTTGCAGTTCAGGGTTTGGTTGTTGTGACGCAAACTTGCGATATTGTACGTTCTTGTGAGGATCGCCCATTTGTGGAGGTTGTGCCGTTAGTTGAGGTGGAGGCTGCATCTTTACAGGAGGTGCAGCGAGGGAGACGACCTCAGTATGCGTTTATTCCAGGTGCGGCTGAGTTAAGTCTTGTAGCAGATCTCGATCGGGTCATGACGATTGAGAAAGCCGTTGTTACAGAATGGGAGCGGCAAGTTGGGTGTATCAGTGATCAGGATTTCAGAAATTTAGGGCAAGCATTGGCTCGAAAGCGAGTTCGATTTGCATTTCCAGATGATTTCACTGAGTTCATTAGACCACTCCAGAAACAGCTACAAAGCAAGCATAGTAAGAATAGCCCTGAAGGAGAGGCTTTACGATCGCTACAAGAGATTCGGGTTCAAGCTTCTCCTGCTTGGGATGCAGTTTCTATAGAACTGATGTTTTGGTTTATTCGGAATGAGGAAGACCTTCAGTTTCAGGGAATCAGTTGGAATAAATTGCTTGAGAAGTGGTTGAGGTTGGTTTCTGCTGCTGGACGTTTTCAGCGTGTGGAAGGTGTTGTAACAACGTTAGAAGATATGACGGCAAAAGAGTATGTGCAGAGCGATCGGCTCGATTTAGACCACCTTTCTATTCAAAGTTGAGAGGATAGTACATCATCTGGTAGTCCTAGTTTGTAAAGGCTGGGTGGGAGGTAGCGACCCTTGCGGTATCTGCAAAGCAGCGCACACTGTTTCTAGTAGAGTCTGTCCGAAGTTAGCGGTGTCAGTCATGCGCTGATGTCCTCAATGCTGTTTTAACTTTACCAAATTGGGCTAGAATAGGGTGATTTGCTCGTCTTGGGGTGGATCTCGTCAGCTTTTTTCTGTTTGGTGGTTTTGCCTTTGTTTTTTGGTCTTTTCTTGTCGTGTAAACCTTGGGCGACTTCTTCAGCATAGCGATGCCTTTGGCACAGCAAAGCTGCTCGTGGTTTAGTTGCAACAGTTGATGCTTGCAGCGCGCTTCGCGTTCGAGGATTTCGCGTAGAGCCGTTTCGCTGATGGTGAATCGAATGCCTTGCTTGGTGGGGTGGAAGTCGTGCCCTAAGTCGAGGTCAACTGTATGCGATCGCGCTCTGTTTCGCCGTAAGCTTGGGGAGATTTGAAGGTTTTTGAGGCAATGAGTTTTTATATTTCGCGTCATGCAGAGGAGGAGCGGGAACGGCGAGAGATTCCAAGGGAGTTTTTGGATGAAGTTTTGCAGAGTCCGCAGCAAATTGTGGACGATCGAGATGGGAAAAAGGCGTATCAGTCGCAGTTTGAATTTGGGAATGGTAAAACTTATTTAGTTCGGGCGATCGTGGCTGATAATACGGAACCTGCGATCGTGATTACAATTTATCGAACCAGCCAGATTAAACGCTATTGGAGGCAGGAATGAAGGTTATTTATGATGCTGAGGTGGATGTGTTGCGGATTGTGTTGAGTGATGCCCCGATCGAGGAAAGTAATCAGGATCAATCGGGGATCATTTTGGACTATGACGAGGCGGGAAATGTGGTTGGTTTGGAGGTTTTGAGTGCTTCTGTGCGGGTGAAAGACCCGCGATCGCTCGAACATATTGTGATGGGTTGAAGATTCATAGAATGCTCAGTTGTTCATTGTCTGTTTGAGGTTTTTTGGCTGCACTGGTTTTTCCTTTTGTTTTTTTACTTTTGCCCTTTTTGTCATGTAAACCCTGGGCAACTTCTTCAGCATATCGATCGTGGTTCAGTTGCAACAGTCGATCGAGGACTTCCCGCCGCGCCGTTTCGCTGATGGTAAAGCGGATGCCCTGCTTAGTTTGGTGAAAGTCGTGCCCTAAGTCGAGGTCTTGCCAACCATAGACGATCGCGACTTGTTGATCCATTTCGAGGTGCAGCGATCGCAGTTTCGCAATGTCGGCTGCGGTCTCGCTTGCTTCGTGGAAGCGGTTGTAGGTTTTGGTGAGTCCTTCTTGTCGATCGAGCATGATGGATTGGCGATGGGTGTAGTAGGTTTCGCCGATCGTGTTTAGGGTTGGGAATTGGGTAGTGAGGTCTGAGGGATTGGGTGTGGGGAAAGGGAAATTATTTAAACAGTCAGTAGGAGCAAATTGCAGTGTTTCGCCAAGGCTACCAGACCAATATCTAGCCCAAAAATCATAGATACTACTTTGTAATATAGTAAAAGACTCACCACTTGCATCAATAAATGCAAACATTTTGTTAAGAAGAATAGTTCTTTCAGTTAACCAAGCAAATGATAAGTACTTAGAAACAACTGGGCAAACAAGAGTTTTGCTCTGTTGCCACGTAGCTTCATAAAGGGGTTTTGTAGGATGCTTAAATCTCCACCAATAGTCAGCCAGCTTATATCTTTGATTACCAGCTTTTTGACGCTCATCTTTTACATTTTCAAGAACGTGCTGCCATGCACCAGAATACTGAGAAGCTTCTTCTTCAAGCATCTCTCCAAAATAAATCACGAATCTGTCTGATTTCAAAGAAGGTGAATTGTTAAAATCATTTGCAGTGATACATGGAAAAATACAGGAAGCACTTTTTTCATCTTTTTCAAGGATTAAATAACGCTGCTCAGGCGTTAGAAAAAATCCCATGCCATGAACATACGATCCTTGATAGGAGTTAACAAGTTGAGCAAGTTGATTTGGCTGTTTATAGTTTCCGTCGGTTAGCTGAGAGCTAATGCAAGAAACTTCTAAATCATCAAGTGAGCGTCTGCCATTCCATGTTCCTTTACTCCAAAATATTTCCACAAATAAAACAGAAGCATCGCCAGACCACTTCCTTGAAGTAAAGGCTGAGTATAGTTCTGAACCACTTTTTGTCAGTTGCGCTAGACCCATATCGTGGGTGTCTCCTTCAATAGAAGTTTTAGTTCCGATAAAGCCTGCCGTTCCTTGCTTCTTAATTAGCAAATTACCTCTCAAATAGAAGTACGAAATTATATCGCTATTTCCCTTTTTGCCAAATGCAATATCTGACTTTAAACAGTTCAAATAGTCATTACCAAAATGTCCACTAAGATAGCGACCTCCAAGAAATGGAGGATTACCGACGATCGCACTAAATCCCTCTCCTTCCAAAAACACCTCTGGAAACTCTAGCAACCAATGAAACGGTTTTCGAGGCGCTTGAGTCTCTGGATTTCCCAGATTCATCATTCGCTCGGTACTCGCTTTCAGAGATTGAATCTCTAGAGATTCTTCCTGCGTTTCCTTCCGTTCTAGCTCTTTCTCAATTCGCTCAGAAACGACAAGTAAATCTTCTGTAAGTAAATTCGCTGTTTTTCCTGCATCTGCAAGCGCTCTAGCAATCAAGTGATCACCTACAAACCGCAATCGATCGATTAACTGTTCTGCTTCTTTAAACAGTCGTTCTTTCTCCTCTAAATCCTGAATCACATTCGTACTAAAGCTCTCTAGCTCTCGACGTTTCGCGATCGCTTCATCTAAGATTGGTCGCCAAATTTGCGAAGCGATTGGATAAGTCGTCGTTGCACGATCCGGCTTCAAATTCAAATACTCAATCTGTTCAGCGCGAGTAATTCCCAACAGCGAATCGCCCCACTTCAGCGCATGATCCAAAAACGTAAACGGTCGCCCTTTCGACAGTGTCACCAGCCACAGCGACAACTTCGCCATCTCCACCGCCAACGGATTCTTATCCACCCCATACAAACACCGATCCGCCACAGTCCGCTGCGCCACTAGCACCCGCTCCTCCGGCTCCTTCGGAATCGGACACTCATCTGGAAGCGCGATCGACAGCGTTCCCTCTGGCGCAATCACAATCTGCCCCGGATTTTCCGCCTCCGCCTGCGTCCACGCCTCCACCAATTTCCCCGCCAAATAGCGACAAGTCTGCACCAAAAACGCCCCACTGCCCATCGCCAAATCGCAAATCTTCAATTGCAGCAATTCAGAAGCCGATCGCAGTTTCCAGTCTTCTTTCGCTTTCCCCTCAGCCACACCCTCATACACCAACGGTTCCAGCGTGTACTGCACAATCTCCTCGGTCAAATTGCGCGGCGTATAGTGTGTTCCGCTCTGTCGTCGATCGACTCCTTCGGTGACATACACACTGCCTACTGAAATCACGATCGGATAGTCCAGTGTATCTTTCCGAATCAATCCAGCAAAGGGAAGAACGCGATCGAACAAATTCGGGTCATTATTGCAAGCCGTCCGTAATCGCTGCACCTCGCGAGGTTCAATCTCTGCATTCAGCAATTTCTTAATTGCAGCAGGTGATTTCCCCATCTGCTCTTTCAAAAATACCAATAGCTTGTCTTCACCCTCAACCTGATATCGCTCCAATTCTGCGAGTTCAATCTCCGGTTCCTGATAGCGCGTCCCCACCAATCCCAACACTGGAACCGTCGCCCGCACCGCCGTATGATCCAGCAAGCCCTCATAAACGTGCCCAATCTGCTCAATATCCAATGCTCGAAACGACAATCGACGCGGCTCGACTCCTCCAGGTACGCGAATCTGAAGAATTTGCAGTGCCTCTAACAAATGCAGCGCAATCCGATTGTTAATCCGCAACGGATCAGCCTCAGATTCTAACCAGTTCGTTCCCTTCACTCTGCCTTCTAAAAATGGAAAGCGATCGGGATCGAACAAACTGCCACCATACGCAGGAAGCTGCAACGTATTGTGAAAAATTCCGCCATACACCGCTCGAAACGTTGCTAACAATCGACACCACGCATCCGATCGCCGCTCTAACACTTCTTCGCCGTACTGATCCGCGTGCGATCGCAACTGTTCGCGCAACGTAGACACGGCATAGTGCTGGTCATAAATTGGATCACCCAGCAACAATAAGCCCCGCTCCTCTGCACAAAACAGAAACACCAACCGCATCATCACCGTCAGCGCCGCCTCATAAAGCCGAGGTTCTGAAATGTCTTTCAGCAATGCGCCGTTTTGATCTTGGTCAAGACGTGCGATCGCGCTCACCAACACCTCCACCGCCCGCCGCACCTGATAGCCTAACTGATCGGTCACTTCTTGCTGATCGGTCAAACTATCCGCCAGCAGCTTCTCTAAAATCTGAGAGTCATCGACTCCAAAAAATCGCCGCACCCCCAGCAAGCTCCGAAACGCCCGCAGTGTCAAATGCTCCTCGATCCAAAGCGAACTGTACCAGGAAATAAATCCGGTCGTTTCTCCTTTAGGAGCGTTCACCAGCATCCAATGTTCGCCATTCGTCACTAATCCCAACCGCACATTGCAAGCATGAAGCAATTCCATCATTCGAGTTGCAGGACTCGACGACGATCGCGATCCCTTCAATGGCTTTTCTAATCCCTGCCCCGATGGAACAATCTGCACCAATAGCCGAGGCTTTCCCGCGTCTGGTGTTCCCGTCGGATTTACCACAACCCAATCTGGTCGAATCGTCTCGCTCTGTTCCGCGATCGTCACGCTCAACCCCGCCGGAATCTGTTGCCCACTCAGCAACACTTCATCCGGCAATTCCAACGTTTGCTTCAGTACAAATTCCACCCAAGCCCGGTGAATTGCCACTTCTGGCTTCAGTCCAGCCTGATTATCCTGCCACTCTTCAAACGCCGATCGCAGCAATTTCAAATGTTCTGGATCATGAGCGTCTAACCCAGCCGGAAACGTCTTGAGCAGCACAGGCAAACTCAAAAACGGACCCGACGCTTCAACCAGAGATAACCATTCAGCGTGATGACGAGCAGTAGACATAGATAGTTACGGAGATTCAATCAGAACGGGACCTTCGGGAATAAATCGAGCTTGATAATTCGTCTTCTTATTTCTACCTTGCAACGTTCCGATCACGATTGGAGTTTTGAGCCGCTCCAATTCTTGCACCTCCCAAAATACCGCCCAAGTTGGACGATCAGTAACAGTCGATTTAGGACGATGAATCCCTTTTCCTGGATACCGACCGCGACGCGATCCAACATAGCCAACATACAATCCGCGCCAAGTCGCCTCTGAATTCAACGGCTGATCGCCTTTCACATGAGACGCATAAATCAAAACTTCGATCGCTTTGTTCGACCTCAGTTGCTCGACTTCTGCAAACAATTCAAAATCTATACTGCCAAACGCCACTTTCGGCACATCATTAGCCGGAAACTCATCGGAATCGAGTTGAAGCGCGATCGCTTCTAATCCAGAAATCAAGTGCATCTCTGGAACTGGAGCAAGCAGTGCGAAGGCATGAGTCTTTTGCATAAATCAGCAGCCGTTAAAATCAGCTTTTCTAGCCTACTAGGGACGAATAAGCTTTTGGGGAACCAAAAACATGACTGCCAGAGGAAATAGCCGTGCCGTAGGATTTTCAAATCGCTTCCGAATCAGTGCCGTTTCTTGCTCGATCTCGATCGGAATCTGTTCTGCTCTCGCTTTGAGGCTGTTCATATTCCGCTCAAACTGTTCCCGCTCTGGATTGCTGAAAATCTCAAGCTGTTCGACTTGAGGTTCCTGCAACTCACTGAGAATACTTTTCTGTAGCTCAGTCAGAATCGCAGTAATATCCGCAACCTCTTTATCCGCCCGATTCTGCAAATCCTGCTGTAGACTCGTCGATCGATCTGCTTTTCGTGCCTCTAGCGCCTGCATTGATGAACTCTCACACTTGTCCCACATCTGAGCCAATTTCTGCTGCATCGCTTCAGGAACGGTTCCTGGCAAAACTGCTCCCAATGCCGATTGCAGTTTGATCACTCCTAATCGGCTAAATCGTCCCTCTTTCAAGATTCCACCCGCCGCGATCATCTCTTCATGCAAGCGTTGCTGATCACTCCCTAAAATCACTAATCGCCCGTATGCGACGACGGCTGGAGTATCCAAACCCGACTGCGACGAAACCACTCTCGCCGTCACCCGATGCAACTGCTTTCTGCCCTCAGTAGACCAAACCTCAGCCCGCAATAACCGTAGACACATCTGCACTAGGCGATGGTTCAAATGTGCCAACACCACATCATCTCGCCCATGTGCCGCATCTGGATCAAAGACGATCGGGCGAATCTCTTTTGTATGCGGATGCTCTAATCCTTCCGCACAAGCCGCCCAACTGCTTTTTAACTGAGGCAAATAAAACGATCGACCCTGCACTCCTTCGATCTCTGCTTCGATCAACGCGGGCTGATCCGCTAACTCCAACCCAATTTGCACCACTGATTCGATGTTCTCTGGAGTTAATCTCAAATTTTGCCGCGTCTCATGCAGTTGTTCGCGCAGCTTTTCAATTTGATCTCGCACTTTCCGCTCAAACTTCAGCATCCGGCGCACAGGTTCCGATTCGCGCTCTGCGATCGTCGTATCCAGCGTGACTCGTTTCCCTAACATCGCTTCTTCTAACTGAGCCGCGATCACAGAACCCACTTTGCCCAAGTCTTCGCGAATATTGTTCACCTTCAGCGCCGCCCGCATCAGAAACTCTAAATCGCCTTCCAAATCTCCTGGTCGAGTTGCCCCTGTTTCTTGATTCTGATAGTCTTTTCCCACGAAGTGATAGATCTGCACTTCACTCGATCGCTGTCCATGTCGATCGACCCGTCCGTTCCGCTGCTCCATCCGATTCGGATTCCAAGGAATCTCATAGTGAATCAGCCGCGAACAAAAATTCTGTAAATCTAACCCTTCCGAAGCCGCATCGGTTGCAAGCAAAATCCGAACCGGAGAAACTGCTGGATCAGTCTGGAATGCAGCTTTAACGGTTTCGCGATCGTCGCTGTCCATCCCACCGTAAAGCATCATTAGGCGATCTCCCTGCACAAATCCCTCTGATGCCAGCAAGTTATAAAGCCATTTCTGCGTCGCTCGGTACTCCGTGAAAATAATCACTCGCTCATTCGACCATTGCCCATCGGGACAAATAAAGGTGTTAATCCATTCCAGTAACTGAGTCGCTTTCGCATCCGGTTGTCTTGCAGCAACTTCTGCCCACTGAAGCATCTCACGCAACAACTCCTGTTCTTCCGGTGCAAGGGCACGAAAGAGTCGGCTCGTATTGTCGATCGATTCATCCGTCGCCGCTTCGTACAACTCATCATCTGCAAACTCTTCTTCGACCTGCTCGATTTGCCGCCGCAGAATGCCCTCAACGGGTTTAGCACTCAAACGACTCTGGCGACGACGCGCCGTAGTCAAAGACGATTGATGCTGTGTCAAAGTGGTGAGAAATGCTTCTGGTGAGGAAAACAATCGTTTCTTCAGCAGCTTCAGCACAAATTCCGTCGCGTACTTTTCGAGATTATCCCCTACGCCTTTTGTGCGGAGTTCCGTGTATCGCTTTAGCGCCGCGTGAACCTGTCGCTCTGCTTGTGGATAATCCACCGAGAGCGCTGCCAATTTTCGCTCTGGAAACATTGGCGACCCGTCCCAGTTCTGCATTTCCTGCTTTAACCGCCGCACCATCACGACCTGAAGCTGATTGCGATCCGGATTCACACCTCTGGCAAATCGCTGAGAGTCCAATAGTTCCAAAAGTGCTGTAAAGCTCTCTGGATAACCGTTGTGAGGCGTTGCTGTCAGAAACAGCTTATGTTCAAAGTGAGGAACCATCTGGCGAATCGTAGCGGTACGCTGAGAGTCGATCGCATATTGTCCACCGCCAGAGGGAGCCACATTATGCGCTTCATCGACGATCAGTAGATCGAACCGACGTGGATAAATCGACTCGCCTTCGGCAGGCAGCACTTCTCGAAGCAATCTCAAAGGTCGATCGCGCTTGAGAAAATCGATCGAGGTAATCAGTCGAGGGAAATGAATCCAGGGATTGACGTGAATCCCTCGCTGCCGCCGCAAGTCTTTCATCAATTGACTATCCACAATGCGGAAATCTAGCCCAAACTTATCTCGCATCTGATCGCGCCATTGAATCTGAAGTGAAGACGGACACACAATCAGAATCCGCCGACACCGATGTCGAATCACCAATTCTTGAGCAACTAAACCCGCTTCGATCGTCTTCCCCAATCCCACATCATCCGCGATCAGCAAATTCACACGCGGCATCTGAATCGCCCGCACAACGGGATCAAGCTGATAATCTTCGATGTCGATTCCGCTCCGAAACGGAGCCTGAAGGGTACGAATGTCGGCAGAAGACGAAGCGCCCCACCTTACCGCATCGAGAAACGCATCGAGTCGGGCTGGATCATCAAATCCCGTCGGTTTCGGCAATTCCACTCGCTCAAACACCTGTGTTCCGGGTTCTAACTCCCAAATTACCTGAAGTTCTTCGCCTAGACCGTCATCTTCGATCGAGGATAACAACACGAGATGTTGAGCAGGTGTGACTTTGGAAAATAAAACACCAGCGGGCAAAGTATTCTGACGCACATCAGTCACCACATACAGCCGCTGTCGCACCTTAATCAGTTGTCCCTGCTCTGGAATGGCTTTAATCGCGCTCATGATAATAAATACAGAATCTTATATGAGTTGAGGCTGGGCAAATCGGTCACTCCAGCTATCATACTCATACGGGTATAAAATGACCCCTGGTTGTAGAGATTAATTCCTGATTGAAAGTTTCAAGATTATCTTTTTTCAGGCAGCGATACAGTTCTCCTTCAGGGGCCCTTAACTGTTCTAAAGAAATTCAGTTTGTTCTTCCTCGAAAATCCTAAGATTCAGACTGTAGTGTTCATCAGAGGTTCTATCTATCAGCTTCGTGAACAGAATGTTAAAACACAGACCTTTCAGCCAAAACTTGATGGTTGCTGGACTCAGTATCATAGGTTTGAGCAGCTTACTCGCTCCGCGTCTGCTTGCCTCGTCTACTCCCACAACTTTGCCACAATCGTCAAAGCAGCCATCATATATCCCAGATACCTTGCGATCGCAGTCAGGAATTGATTACGCCCCGCTTCAACAGTTACTACAAGCTAAAAAATGGCAGGAAGCCAATCAGTTGACTTCGGTTCTAGTCCTCAAAGCTGCTCGTCAGGAGCAACAGGGTTATTTAAGGGCGACGGACACACGAAATTTAGCCTGCTCAGATTTAAAGACGGTCGATCGACTCTGGAAGGCTGCCAGCGGTGGACGCTTTGGGTTTAGTACCCAAGCAACCATTTGGCGAAACCTCAAGGGAACCAGTTATGAAGATTCCTTGCGATTCGAGCAGCAGGTTGGCTGGAATTCTGATCTTCCACCCGCTACTGTTCCAGCAGGATTTTATCCCTTCCGACCCGCAGGTCAAACAGGCATCAAAAACGCTTTCGGAGGCTGGTGGATTCGAGAAATGCCATTAAGGTTAAAACAGTGCGGCATCAATTGACGTTCTTCACAATGTGTTAGAAGAATTGCTGGGATTGGAGCGGGACGGTTAAGGATTTCCAGTTCTTGATGAGGACGATGATCAATAGGAACGACACACGACGAGTCTTGACCTAGAAGTTGATGAAAAGAACTGGGGAAAATTTAGATTCTAAACAATCAACTCACGCTAGAATTCTTGTCATTGGTTAGTCCCAGAAGGTCAGTTGAAATTTATGAAGCTTCCCAAGATTCTCGCTTTCGCGAATCAGAAAGGTGGGGCAGGCAAATCTACAGGAGCTGCCCACGCAGCAGAATGGCTGTCAAAGCAAGGGCATTCCACAACCCTCATAGACGCTGATGGACAACAAAGTAGCTCTGTCTGGCTTAAAGAAATTGGTCTGCCTTACCAAGTTATTAGCGATCCCGAAACCCTATTTGAGGCTTTGCCAAAACTATCAGAAGAGTTTGATGTTGTGATCGTAGATGGCCCCGGATCGCTCTCCGAGGTCACAAAGGCAATTCTAGCAAGGTGCGATCTTGTCCTCGTCCCCTCTCGCGACTCCATTATTGATCTTCGCAGCACTGGAAAAATTCTTCAGTTTATTCGTCATGCCAAAGAGCTTCGTGCAGGAATGCCTAAAGCTGCGATTTTCTTAAATGCAGTCAGCAAAGGCTCGGTTCTATTAAGAGAAGCGCAAGAGGCGCTGGGAGATAGCCTTGTTCCTTTGATGGAAACTGTAATTTACGATCGCCAATGTATCAAGGATGCACCCGGTCAGGGTTCTACTGTTTTCGGAATGCGAGGAAAACCTGCGAAAGATGCCGCTACAAATTATGAAGCTTTGTTCAATGAAGCAGTGAGGTTCTTCAATGGCAAATAGGCGCAGTCTGAAAGATGCGATCAACTCAGATTCACAACTTTCTGAATTTGTGTTTGGCGAAAAGCTGATCGAGCAAGTCTCATCAGAAACGACAGAACAGGTTGCTTCTTTGTCTTCCATCCATCGGACTTCATTGCAAAAACGGCGCTACTTTGATCAGCAGAAAATAGAGGAATGGGCAAACACAGAAATTAAAGCAAATGGAATTCGCTCTGCTCTATGGGTCAGACCCCTATTAAATGGTGAATCTGGAGAGTATGAGTTAATTGCAGGAGAACGGCGCTACCGAGCGGCTCAATTTCTAGGCTTACCCACCGTTCCAGTTAAGATTTTTCATCTAGACGACAAACAAGCACTGCTTGCCTCCCTGGTTGAAAACCTTCAACGACAGGATCTCTCTCCTTTAGAAGAAACGGAGGGAACTTTAGACGCTCTGGCAATGGAGCTAAATGCTTCGGTAGAAGAAGCGATCAGCCTGCTTTACCAGATGAATAATGCCACCAAAGGAACGGTTAACCAAAACGTTTTGGTTAGTCCAGAAGCGGAGCAAGTTGAAAAAGTCTTTAAGTTTCTGGGGCGCTTATCCTGGAAGTCATTTGTCTCTAGCCGATTACCTCTGCTGAAGAAGCCCCCAGAGATTCTAGAGGCTCTCAGAAGCGGCAAGATTGAGTACACCAAGGCAATGGAGATCTCCAGGCTCAAGAATGAAGACCAAAGGCGAGCTTTGCTTGATCACGCCGGAGAGCATCATCTGTCTCTGAGTGAAATCAAGGAAAAAGTCAAATCTGTTCAAACTGCTCCTTCGGACGAGTCTGATGACCAAATTTCTCTAGAACAAAGAGCCGTTGACACCTTTCATCGAGCAAAGAAAGCAAAGATTTGGAGCGATCCTAAAAAACAACGTCAAATTGAAAAGCTCTTAGCACAGCTAGAGGCACTGATCGAAAAATAGCCGAGACGAGAATTCAGCGGCGGCTAGTTTGAGCTAACCAAAACGTTTTGGTTAGTTTAAGAGACCAAGACTTAGTGCCTATCCGAAAACCGTAGGATTTATGAGAGACTGAAGGGAAGGGAGTTTCAGAGGTTTTATGCCCATGACTTTCACCGAGATCGACCCCGCTTTCCGCCTGCCCAATGAGGTGTGGGAACGCATTCAAAGTGTCATTCCATCGGAGCGTCCTAAACCCAGAGGAGGACGACCGAGAATGGAGAATCGCGCCGCCTTAGATGCCATGTTTTATGTACTGCGAACGGGCTGTCATTGGAAGGCCTTGCCGCGCAGTTTAGGCGCTGCCAGTATGCTGCATGACCGCTTCAGCGAATGGGTAGAGCAAGGGGTATTTTTAGCGATGTGGGAAGGGGGGTTAAAGCAGTACGCCCAAGAAGTGGGAATTGAGTGGGAATGGATGTCGATGGACGGGGCAATGGTCAAAGCCCCATTGGGGGGGAAAAGCAACTGGGGCGAATCCCACTGACCGAGGCAAGTCTGGGACAAAACGCAGTCTCTTGACGGATGGGAACGGCATTCCACTTGCAGTCGTGATTGATGGCGCAAACCGACACGATATGAAATTAGCAGAAGCTACGCTAGAAGCACAGCGAATCATCCCAAAAGATTGTCCAGAAGGTGAACGCCGCCACTTATGCTTAGACAAAGGGTATGATTATGCTGAAATTCGCGAGTTAGTGAAAGCCTGGGGATACGTGGGGCACATTCCGCCGCGAGACGAAAGTAAACGCATTATTGATGACATTCCGAATTACCGAGCGAGACGCTGGGTAGTCGAGAGAACACACTCCTGGATGAATCGATTTCGACGGCTCTTGATTCGCTGGGAGAAACGCTCTGAGAATTACTTGGGAATGCTACACCTTGGCTGTGCATGTATTGTCATCCGGGCAATTCAAGTTTTCGGATAGGCACTTAGAGGTTTCAGTTTTGGTCGTTCCCACCGCGCTGTACGGCTACCTTGCAGTTCCCCATTGGGGTAAGGTGTACCTGAGAGGTCATCCTTTTGCTGAAATGGCGTTGATGTCTATCCGATCGCTCCAAGTTCTTTGTTCCACCACGTTCCGTGTTTTGTCCTGAAGAAGACAACATGTTTACAAGATTTACGCCGATTTTTAGGGTCAGAGCAACGAAGTAGCACCCTGATCTCATTGTTTCTTTGATATTGATACTCCTCTAAAAAGTTTTCGCAAACTGGACAAGGATGTTCAGTGAGCTTGCCTACTTCTTCAGATTTGGACATCGGGCGTTCAGCAACACCCAAACGCTGATGGGCACGATCCAACGCAGGCTGAAAAGCATTCTGATTCCAGTCAATCAAGTAGCGTTGCCAGTCCCGTTTCCCATCCGCGATCGCATCCAATGACGCTTCCATCTCTGCGGTTAATCCAGCATCAATTAAATTTGGTAAAATTTGGGATAAAACTTCGTCGGTTTTCAACCCCACTTCCGTTGGAATCATCACTTTTCCCTTCACTTGCACGTAGCCCCGCTCCTTAAGAATTTTCATCGTAGTAGCGTAGGTGCTAGGGCGACCCACCCCCAAACGTTCGAGGGTTTGAACCAACTTTGCCTCGCTGAAACGCGCTGGGGGTTGACTTTGTTTTTTCGTGTGAGCCGCTTGCTTCAACGTGAGAGGCTGTCTGTCCTGGAGCGTTGGCAATTGAGCATCTTGCCCCAAGTCATTCCAGTATTTTGTATATCCTGAGAAAACAACAATACTGCCCCGCGCTTCCCACACCAATTCACCAGAACGGATGACAGCACGAGTCTTCTGTAATCGAGCCGAACCACATTGAGATGCCATCGCCCGTCGCCAGATCAAGTCGTAAAGCTTGAATTGATCGGGTGATAATTGGCTCTGGATCAACTCTGGCGTAATTTCAAGATAGGTGGGACGGATTGCTTCGTGCGCCCCCTGTGCCCCAGATTTGTCACGATGTTTAACCGTTTTGGCGGGCACATTGTCAGGATCATACTTGCCAAGCCACTGCCGCGCCGCATCGCAAAATTCAGGCGCAAGGGTTACGCTGTCCGTCCGGTGATAGGTGATCAACGCCTTTCGTCCCTGCGGTAAATCCACCCCTTCAAACAAAGCCTGAGCGATCTGCATGGTCTTCTCCACACCGAAACTGTAACGAACCCCGGCTGCTTGCTGAAGGGAACTCGTCGTCAGTGGTGGTGGCGGATTTTTCTTCACCTCTCGTCCTGCAAACTCGATCACATGATGGGGATGAGATTGGGCGATTTGAACTAATTGATCCGCCTGAATTTGGGATAGCACTCGCTTCGATTCAATCTGCTTGGCTTGGGAGGTATCCGCAGCGTCGTCGGTTTGCAGATCGTCACTGTCGCTATCCGCAATTTGAAGCTCATCAAGTCCACCCAAGTAGTAGGCTCGAAATCCCTCCCCATACTCAACCCAGACGCTCCAATAATCGGTCGGCTTGAAATTCTGAATCGCCCGTTCCCGATCGCAAACGAGGTGCAAGGCTGGTGACTGCACCCGTCCTGCACTCTTCCCACCGCTCGACTGCCACAGAATCGGAGAGACTTTATAGCCCACCAGCTTATCGAGGCACTGCCGCGCCTGCTGCGCTCCGACCAACGCAAAATCCAACTCTCTCGCATTTGCGATCGCCGCCTTGACCGCAGCTTCGGTAATTTGAGTGTACGTCACGCGCTTGTACTGCCCTTTTTTAAGCCGTAGCTGCTGCATCAAATGAAAACTGATGCCCTCACCTTCTCGATCGGGGTCAGTCGCCAGATAAACCATTTCAGCGTTTTTAGCGGCTTCTCGAAGTTGAGCAATGATTTTTTTGCCACGATCGACACGTGGTTGGTAGCGGCACTCAACCTGATTAGGGTGGAGCGTAAAGCCTAATGAATCTTCTCCATCTTGAGCCAACTCCGTGATGTGTCCCAACGAAGCTTGAATATTCCAATCTGACCCCAAAATAGACTTCAGCGTTCTAATCTTATTTGGCGATTCAACAATCAGTAGTTTGGTCATGGGGATTGTTTGGTGCATTGATTTGGATACGTTCACAGTTCAGAAGTTATCGTCCCTGCGCGATTTCAGAACGAGACGGCTGCTGGGGACGATTTGCTTGCTTCTGGTATTCATTGATCGCGTTTTGCATGGCGATGAAATCTTTTCGACTTAACTGGAAGCTTGGGTTAGAAAAATTAGGATCTCGCTCACTGGTGGGCTTGGCTTCCTGATCTGTTCCTTTTAGCTGCGCCTGCCCCAGTTGTTTGATGTGATTCAGTTGCTCCTCTCGCCCCATTTCCCGTGCCGCTTGAAACCAGGTGATTAACTGCGATCGCGTTGGAGTGCGAACTGCTTCCGACTCTGAAGCATCGCGAGTCATCGCTTGATGAGCAGCTTCTGACAACTGAAATTCAGGATTGCTATAGCTGGAGTCGCGCTCCTTGACAGGTAATTTAGCTTGTGAAGTGCCGTCCAGCATATCTTGAGACAACTCCTTGATGCGCTCCGAATACTTTGTTTGACGATCCAAAATTCGGGCATCTAACGACCAATCTCGCATTTCCTGTAATGTTGGGCTGTGCTCGTTCATCTCCAGTTGAGCGATCGGAACCACATTCGACGCAGACAATTCAGAAACAGGCTCAGGCTTTTGAACCGAAGATTTTACCGTTTTATAATCTGATGGTTTTTCAACTCCCGCAGACTGCAACTGAGTTTCTAGTTCAACAATCTCCCCAACTACACTTTGAGTAGCTTCACTCACTTCTTCTAGGTTCTCCTGGTGTAGCTGTTCCCGTTGCTTTTGGGACTCTATGTGAGTTTGCGTTTGCACGTCCTCGTTGGTTTCAAGTTCTTGACGGATTTGTGCGATCGCTTCTTGCCAGCTAACGCCTTCCTCCTCCATAATTACGAGCATTTCTTCAGCAACATCCGCAAATTCGAGCGTTGAGTAGTCTACTTCAAGGTTACGAATTGCCAGTTCAATGTCAATCGGCAAAACAGGCATATCATCAAATTCTGAAGCAGGGGTTACGCCGCTCTGAATCGGGGTATCACTTCTTTGAAGTAAAGACTCCAGTTGAGCGACCACGGCAACCTGATCCGCTAGTTCAAGCTCTTCGACATAGGGAGGCAGTTCTTCTAGTAGCGCCTCAGTTGCCTCCTCGATCGTTTCTAGATTGGGCAACTCAATTCCCAGCATTTCCCGCGCCTTTTCACGCTTCTCAAAGGCAAATAAGGGCTTATTATTGTCGTAGAGGCATTGAAGAACTTGCATTGCTTGCTCTGCACCCACGCGCATCTCCATGCGATCGCCAATTGAAACAAACTCAGTCTGCGCGGCTTCGAGCAGTTCTTCATCCAGGTAGTACCGCCCACCTGTCGCCTTTATCTTAGGCGTGACTAGAACCAAGCCATCATTGCTAGTTTTCCAGACCTGAAGCACCTCATCCTGTGTCTTCAATTTTGCTTGGGTAGTGTCAAAGAACTCCTGGCAGCTTGCGATCGCAGACATTTTCACCGGACGCTCATCCAGAGCTTTATCGATATCAAAGCCTTGCTTCATCAGTAAGCCTTGGCGGACGCTTCCCTTGGCATCGGCGAAGTTAACCAGCTTACCGTTCGGAAACTGCTCAAAAGCTCGAATCACGTTCCCTGTAAAAATCTGGCGTTTTTCTCGCCCCAAGCTCTGCCGCTGATCAAACACATCATAGACCTGAGTGCCCGACATCGTTTGCTCTCGTCCTTCCACTAAAATGCCGTTGGCACGCTCTGTATTGATTCTTGACAACGGGACAACAATCTGACGAGTCGAGTCTGCAACCTGAATCTGCATCTTCCAGTTTGAGGGCAAGGTCGGATTAGCACCTGCGCCGGAGCGATCCATATACTTCTCAACCACACCATAGAAAATACCGTCTTTTTCGCTAGAGATCAGCACAGGCTTTCCAATGGGCAGCTCTCGCATCGTTCGAGAAACCTGAGCAAACTGGCCATGCAGCTTCTCATCTAATTTCTGCATTGCCCCAGATAACTGATTAGTTTGTTCCTCAGCATCCAGTGTGGCGTATTGCTGATTGAGCCTAGCTCGATGCTGAGTGCGATACTCCAGCGTTTGAGACTGCAATGCGCGAATCGTTTCCGTTGTTTTCGTCTTAGCGAATCCCTCAAACTCCATCTGATCATGGTGATCGAGTCGCTCGATCGGACTCAACTCTATTTCAGAACGCACAGCATTGACCACTTCCAGCGTAGTCATCGGCTTGCGTTGAGCCTTGGCATCCATTACCTCTAGATACACCGCAGCCGTGAACGGACTATCAATGGCTGCTTTAGCCGGGGAAAGCTCCATCCGCGCCAGCGTTTTAGCATCAAAATCAAGCGTTTCCGCCTCTAGGATGCTCTGACCCATTGCTTTCTCACGCTCAACCAGTTCGCGATACTCCTGCTCGATCAGGTTATAAACGGCTTCTTGTTGAGCGACGGGTAGAAGGGGAATGCGCCCTGTCACTTTGTTGACCAAGCCATCAGTCTCAAAGCTGTCGATTTCTGATTCCTCAGCCAGCCCGCGAATTGGATAGCCCAACTTGGCATGAAGGTCAGGACGATTTGCCATCAGTTCCAGCACAACCTGGTCGCCATACTCATTCATGAAGTCGGTCACATTCCCCAGACTAAAGCCACTTTCCCTGGCAGCCGTTGTATTGGCATTGAGACTCGCCATTTTCTTCAACAGCACCGCAGCCGGACGCTTCTCAGCCGGGATGTTACCCATCAAAATCGTAAAACTTGGATTTTCAACCTGTCCAGTGCGATGAATTCGCCCCAGCATTTGCATGAACTGGTCAATGTTGAGTTCAGGTTGAGCAATAATCATGCGCCGGGGACGCTGATCCACAAACTTTTCTGAAGCATGAAGGCTAATCCCTGTCGAGCCGGAGCGATTCAGAATCAGGACATCCAGATTGCCAGCGTTAAAAGAATTGACGTTTTTAATCGCGGCAGCCGTGCCTTTCTCGCCGCTGGTGCGAACTTGGTAAAACTGCTCTCCGTTTGGGGCGTACTCTAGTCGGTCTTCGCGCCCGGTTACTTCATTGGTGCGATACCCCTCTTGCGTAAGGCGATGCTGAATATAGTCGATCGGGGAAACTGGAACACTACTCCAGTGGGTCTGATCAATTAGCTCAGAGCATTCCTCATACAAATCCAGGGCTTCGCCTTCAAGTACCTCATCGCTGAGTCGGTGTCGAGTGCTGTTGCCTGCATAATCTTGCAGCGTAACTTCTCGCGATCGCTCCAGATATCGACGCAGCAAGTCTCCCACATCTAGCCGGATGGGATCGCCAGGGCGCAATCCCTGCTCATCTGCCGATCGTCCAATAATTGACCCCATCGTGTTTGCCACGGTAATCACAGGTTTTTCACCACGTTGCAGCGAGTCGAGCGTTTCCTGAACGGTTGCCTCTGCCTTCATCGCCAGTAACGTTTGACTGATGACGTTATGCATGATCGCCGTGAAGTTGGTACTCGTCGCTCCGGCTCCACCCGTCGTGTTATCTCTTAGCTGTCGTTTGGCATCGGCTTTAAGAGCATCGTCCAATCCCTTGACAGACTGCTTTTTTGCGAGGTCAAATTCCATGATGCGGCTCATCGCGCCTGCCAGGTTTTCTGCCATTTCGGTATCGACCGCAGCGACTTTGGCAGAAAACTCGATCCCCTCGTAGGAGCGTTCCCGGCGGATGTATTGCCCTGCTTCACTAAGCTTGGCGGCTAACATTTGCTGAAGCGGGATGCCTCCCGACTGAATCATCGGCACCAAGTTTTCTTCATTCTCAACCGCATGGCGCATTCCAGTTTTGGTTGAATACAGCGTCATGACGTAAGGATTTTTGGCGTAGGTGGCAGAGGAATACACTACGCCTGCGGAGCGGTTCACCAGCTCCCGTACAAAATCAGCGCGATCGAGTGCCTCAAAATTTCCTTTCCACTGCTTTGCAGTTCCCCCGGCGTTGTGGCTTTCGTCCAGGATCAGAATTGAACGCGAAGCAAAGGTGCGTAGGAAATCACGACGGTCAGTATCCTTACCCTTAACCGTTTGCATCTGAGAGTAAGTGGTGAAGACAGCATCGTACTCCCCTAAATCACCCGCTACAGTCAATTTCTTGATCAGCTTTGCGTGACTATCAGCCGCCGCTGTTCTAAGCTTGGTTCCGTCAGGTAGGGGAATGTTGAGTCCGTTATTTGTAGGCAGAGGCTTAACATCGGTGATGCCAATGTCGCTCAAGTCCCGCATGATATCCCCATACAGTTTGGGGTCTTGCGTCACAAAGATCGGCGTGAGTCCTTGCTGTCGGGCATACTCAATCACACCTGCTACAAATCGCCCTTTGCCGATTCCGGTCTGATCGCCAATGATGAAGGACTCATTCTTTTCTAAGTTTGCGATCGCAAGTCCTAAAGCATCGACCTGCTCTGCACTAAAGCGATTGTGCAGCGCCTCGGTATCGTCAATACCAAGCTTTCCGATCACATAATCATCAATCTGACCGACTCGACCTTCAAGGCGCTTTAGGGCGTTGGAGACGGCGGTTTGCATATTGACTGGAACCAGTGTCTCAACAGAGTTTCCCTGACTGCGAGGCGTGTAGGGAACCTGCTTAATCTCTTGCTCTTGAACGTCTAACTGCTGTTGTGTCATGTCCTGCTCTCCTAGGTGCATACTGCTACCATTCGCTCTAGCCACTCGTCCAGCGTTGTCTCTCGGATTAGTTTTTTGATCTTCGGAGTTGCTGAGATGGTCTCCAGCGGAAACTCCAGAAGGTTCTGTTCCTCGGTCAAATCGTTCGGGTGCAGGAATATCAGACGTTCCTGAAGCTCGAAATTGTGAACTGTCAGCGCCTGTGCCCATTCCAAGTTCGGCGCGTCCATCGGCGGCAATTCGATTTGATAAAGTTGAGTCTGCACTACGGCTTGACGCATCCGAGTCTGGGCTGTCTGAGAATCGTCCTGCATCATCCACTCCAGCCGCCGCATCAACTGGTTCATGTAATCGTCCATTCGCTGAAGCGGTTTCCCACTGCGGCTCAAAACTACGGTTAGCTGGCGAACGGTTGAATCTTGAGTCAGAGGGAGCCATGCGTATTCGGCTTCGAGGTACATCCGGAATCAACTCCTTAAGGTCATTAAAAGTGGTGTAGGTTTTTGGCAAATCAGCCGCAGGCAAGCGGCGCTGAGATTTACCGCGTCCTTCAATCACAATCGCGTCAACGGGGAAACTGGTGCCCTGCCTTGCATACAAATTTCCGGCAATGCAAAAGTGCTGAGTAACGTTGTAGTTATCGTAGAGGCTTTTATAAAACGCTCTGTTCTGAGCATTGTTATAGGTACCAGAAGCCTTCTGGTCATTACCCACCTTGTTTGACATCGGCGCGCCCAAAATCAGCACGGCTTGACCATCCTCTTTCATTGCTTGCAGAGCATGAAGCGCGATCGCGTGGTCTATTTGGGTAGTGTAGTACGGTTGAGTAGTAGAACCGCCTCGAACTCGCCATTCCTGGTTTCGTCCGGTCTGTAGGTCTTTTACCGCGCCGAACGGTGGATTCATAACCACGACATCCACAGGCTGATGGGGTAGATACTCAGCCGCATTATGCTGAGTCACCGTGTAGCCCTGGCGTTTGAGATCAGCAGCCCGATCTGAATTAAGTTCGTTGACGATCGCATGAGCGGGATTAGCATCTAAAATCAGTGCCCCATGCCCCGCTGATGGCTCGTACACTGTTTTGTCAGGAGTCAGTCCAGCTAACACCCCTGCAAGGTAAGCGATCGGGATTGGCGTGCTGTACGCCTGCTGACGAATGCTAGTAGACGATCGCGTTGCCAGATTTGGCTGGCGTTGGTACAGATCAACTAACTGATCGAATCCATCTCGCGCTGTGTCTGCCTCTGCCAAAATCACCTGCGCGGCTCTGACCAATCCAGACTCGATCGATTCCTCAACTAGCTTCGCTTCTAGAGAGCCTGAACGAACGGGAACATTCAGAACCTCGGAAGCGTATTTACGAGCGTCCACGATCGATGTAAATCTGCCTCCCTGAGCGAAGGTAGCAGCAAAGGCATCGGTTAGTCGCTGAAGTTGTTCATCCATTGATCATCACCCCTAGATTGGGAAGTCATAGCTACTGACTTAACGTTCTGGCTCGATTTTTTTGACCGTTGATTTCACCTCGCTGATAGCTTCGGATTTGAATTTAATCTGGCTGTTGTTTGTGATGTTGACCGGGTTTGCTGAGGTAGTTTGCGCCTGATAGATTTGGGCAACCCCTGTTGATCCTCGCTCTTTCAAAAGGTCGCGAAATTGGCGAAGATCCTTTTGCATTTGTTCGTAGTCAGTAGATGAAAGCTCCATCGGCAAGGGATCGGTCAGCGCCTCGCGGTACAGTTCCTTAAAGTCCCTGCCTGTGCCTTCCGCCCCTTCACGCCCCAATTTCTTAACGTGTTTTACTTGAGCATCCCCTCGTCCCAGAACCTTAGATGCCAGAAGCCATTCACTGAGTTCTGCTGGTGTTGGAGCAGGTGGCTTTGATGGAGCTTCGATTTCAAGTTCACGATCGAGGGTTTGAGTCCGTTCTTCGACTGTGCGATCGCGAGTCTTTTGACGAGGTGAAGTCGGCGAAACTTCAGGCTGAGTGGAAGACTCCTGCCTTGGAACGGCTAACTCTGGTTGACGAGACTGAAGAATATCAGCATCCTTGACCTTCTCGTAAAGCGCCTGAAAGTGCTGGGCATTTTCCTGAGACAGGGCTTGAAGAATTTTGCCATCGCGCACTTGCAAAATGTCATACCCTTCGTAATTGTCATGAATAGTAATTGCGCCTGGGTCATCACGGCTGAAGGTATAGCGATCTGCCTGCCCCTCGGTGCTTTGGCTGCGATAGGTGTTCTGTTCAGTTTGATCTAAAACATAGCTTGCAACAAAGACCGCTTTGGAGCCAGCAGGAGCAAGATCGCCAAGCTGTTCTATCTGTGTTTTAGAAGTTGGGTCACGATTGATTGCCTCTGCGCCTTTTTCAGCAAGATTTTCTCCCGCTTTCACGAACTCGGCTCTTTGCGCCGTTGTAGTGCCATCTTCAACGATCAGAATTTCTTCGCCCAGTTTCTCAAAGCGTAAAACCTCATTAAAATCTTGGTCTAAGACCGAGTAAACGGGCTGCGCCTCGTCTTGCCTTATCTTGATTGTGTAGCCCTCAGCCTGATAGCGATCGCTCTGCCCAAATTCCTCCAGCACGGCAAGCGCTGTCGCCGCCATTGTTTTCTGCTCTAACCCCTCCAGAAAGCTATTCGCAGAAAATTCTAAATCCTGCTCAGACTGGTCAGTCTCTTCCGCTTGCGATGATTCCTCTTGTTGCTGTTCTTCCTCCTGTTTTTTGAGTCGAGCTTCCATCTCTCGACGCTGTAGTTCTGCGATCAGATAGCCTAGCAACTCCAAAGTTGACGTTTGCAGAGATACAGCGCTACTTTGTGCGCTACTCGCTTGGCCACCGTTGACAAATAAATCACTCACAGGAACGACTCCTATACCGTTTCAAACTCATCGACTGCATCAAACTCTTCGGCTGCATTTTTCATCAGCTCTGCCAGCGTTGTTGCAACAGGTTTAGCGTTGTTATTTTTTTGCTCTCCTTCCTGGGGAAGTGGAGGAATGACACGGCTCAATTCTTGTTCTCGCACCCGAATATCGTCTACCGTTACACCTCGTTTTTTGGTTTGTTTCTTCAATCTCTTGATCAATCTGGCGAAGCCTACTTTCCCAACTTCTTCCTTCTGAAGCTCTGACTTCGTGATCCGAACTCGCAGGCGAAGTGGAACATTAGACTCTTGCTTGTTGGCATAGGCAGGATTGATAAAAATGCAGCTTCCAGATGGCAGTTTGAGAATCTCATCGGGTGCAATGATTTTCTTGGTGCGATCCTGGTCAGACATACTGCGACTGTTGCCGCTTTTGCCCGATGAGCGGCTCTTCTGCTTGAAATGGATTTCTTCGTCTCCCAAGTACTTTGAGAAGTATTCTGCCGATTCGTACTCACCAGGGTTAAACACAAATTTGGTATTACAGCCAGAAAGCACCGCACGCGATACCTCTTTGCCGTATGCCTTCTCTAGCTGAGTCATATTCTGATAGCCCAACACACCGCAGAAGCCAGCAGAGCGGCTTTCATTGAGCCAGTTTACGAGAGACGGCAGCGCGATCGTCGGCAGCTCATCTAAGAAAACCGCCAATGGGTCTATGCGCTGTTTAGCGACGTTTCGAGTCACGATCATGTGTAGAACCGTTGCCAAAATTGGGCCAATGATGTCACGGCGGTTTTGATCCATGCCAAAAATGAGCATTTGCTTGCCTTCTAAGTCCAGTGGAATCGTCGATTCTCCGCACAGGCAAGGCAAAATGTCCGGTGAAACAAAGTTGGTGAACATCAATGAAGCTGTTGCTGCAACGCTGGCAGATGTTTTCTCCGATTGCCGCATACTCATAAATTGCTCCCAACTAACTCGCACCCACGGACTCAGATCGGCAGCTTTGACGCGATCGATGAGTTCTGACGGATCAAGCGACAAAATCTTTTGACACATCAGAAAGTCTGCATATTGAGTTAGCTTCGCAAGTTGCAGCACCGCCTTGATCAGTTGATCGCCAGACATTTGGAAGAACGGATCGTCTCCACCCTTACCGCCACTCAAACTGAAGTTCTTGTTCAAAACCTTGGCAATCTGTCCAGCCGTTTCCGCATCATCTGCACTCTTCAAAAAATCGAGCAGGTTACACGATTCAGTTCCCTCAAATCCAGGTGCAAAAATTCTCACGTCGTAGCCCATTTTCTTGGCATAGGCAGCATGAGTCTCTGCTTGTCCGCCAGGAAACTTAAAGTCGTACAGAATGATGGGGAAGCCTTGGTCAACAACCGATCGAATCATCGGGTCAATCACTGAGTAAGTTTTACCCGAACCTGGCGCACCGCACACGGCGGTTCCCCGCTGTCCGTCAGGAATTAGAATCGTGGCGGTTTGAAGCTTTATGTTGAAGCGCTTGACGGCTTTGCCCTTCTTCTCAATCGGCTTCGTCAGCGGCATAATTTTGGGGCTATTAATCCAGGTCGTCAAACCATTGCGCTTGCGATCATTAATTTGTTGAACGGCAACGCGACGAGCTGCCGATTTCTCGGTTGCACCTGCCCATCGCGCCGTTGCCAGCTTTCCTTTCTTGTTGGTTTCTTCTTTCGTAAACCACCAGGCAGCCCCTCCACCTGCGACCAACATTAATAAGCCTTGGGGATTCCAAAGCTCTTTTTTGAAAGGCTCAAGCACTGGAGGGACTTGAATATCAGGAAGCTGGAACAAGTCTTGCTGCGTAGCGGCACTGGCGGGATGAGCGATGCTGAGAGTAGCTGCGATCGCGGCAGTATTGAGGAGTATGTGAACGAACTTAGCCATACAGGAATGAGTTGTGAAACCCTTGCAGTGAATGGAAGAATAACTGCGGGACTTGATTTGCACAGCCCAAATGGGGCGCATAAACCGCAAGACAAAATGCTGCGAATAGTGCTAATGAAAAACTGATCCATCGACAACTGGTTTCGTCGGCGATCGAGGTTGTAGGGCTTCAGCAGGTTCTAGCACCTCTAGCGGCGGCACAAAGCCACCAGACACCTCCCCTGTCACATACCTTCCAGGTGGCACAAAGGGAAGTAAAGATTTCTCATGAACCTTACCAATGGGGATGCCTGATGAAGTTGGAAAAATCCACGGCGTACAGGAGCGTCCTACGACGGGAAGGCGCTTACAGAACGCGAAGCTCAAAGAGACATCCGCCGTGCCCGTGCTTTGATTGATGTTTGAGAGCAGAACTCGCGCTGCTGAACCAAACGGGTGGTTTCCAGGAGGCCCTTTGCAACTCCAGGGTTTACACAGAATGCCAAACCCATCAGGCACTCGCTGCCCTGTGGCATCCATCCAGGCGGCTCCATGAAATTCAGCGTTGCCAGGAGTCGCAATTTCAAAGTGAGGGCAGGAATTTCCTTCACACCGTGCGCCATTTTGAACCATATCCTGGCTGGTGATGCCGCCGCTTACAATGCGAATACGCTCCTGTTCTCGATCGCCAGCATTCGGCGTTCCCAAGGAGATATCAGCGATTCCAGTCTGAATCCCTGGAGGCAGCGACAGAGGCTTAGGCATTTGACCCAGGGACAACTAACTCACCTTCAAATCTCCAAAGCTGCTCAGGGATAAGTTCTCAGTATTCTGAATCTGCCCAATCTCAATCCGGTCTAGCCCCGGAATTGACTCCACTACCTTAACTTGAGACAGTCGTTCTGGCGAAATTGCATTGACCGCAGATTGACCAAAATCTGGTAGCGCTTTGGTGATTTCTTCAACTTTGAGGTCACCAAAAAATTGTCCTAATTCTGGTAGTTCTTGAGGCAAGGCATCGGGTAAGTTTAGTCCCTCTGGCAAGGTGCTCAAGTTAGGTAATCCGCCTTGAAAGACGCTGCCCAACTCCGGTACAGCACCGTTTTCGCCTTTTAAGATACCGCCGAGTAAGCCTTGGACAATGGATTGCAGCGACCCGCCGATACGATCGCGACCAAGCAGATCGCCTAGCGCCGCTAAATCAGACAGCTTTCCCTGTTTCAGCTTGTCGAAAATAGTTTGAAGGGCTAACTCCTTAAGAAGTGGCACCTCCGAAAGTTTCATCGCTCCAGCATTGAGTCCAGCAGCTTGAAGGAGCTTCTCCGGCGTAATGTTGCTGAAAAAGCCGCTCATCTTATCTACGCCAAGCGAAGACAGATTAACCTGAGTAAGCGTCGATAACTGATTAAGACTTGCATCTGGCAAGCCCAACATTTCAAAATTGCCAACCTTGAACAAATCGTCGGGGCTGATTTGATCGCCCACTTTAAAGTCAGTGGGTAGCGGCGCACCCACCGCCGCAAACTGTTGCTGCAAGTCCACTGTAAAGGGGATGGTCGGAAAATCCTTAATTGGAATCTGAGGGATTTTTCCTAAGTCCTCGATCGCTGACCCAGACATCCCTGGGAAAGGAGCGATCTCCGCACCTGCTACCAGTGAAAATGTGAAGTTAGATAAAACAAGAAGAGTCGTTGCTGATAAAACATAGAAATACCTGAGCAGTTTTTGAAAATTTGGTCTGACCATTAGATTTAGGGATGCTAAATGCAAAAAAGTTGACAGATTTAGAAACAGGAAGACTAGCGTATTAACTGACTGATTACTTCAGTTGGGACTCCAGCCTGTTGAGCAGCAGCTTCAAGAGATACGCCGCGACGCAAAAGACCAAGCATTTGCTGGAGGCGTTGAGTCAGTGAACTTCCTGGTACGACAAGCTGCTGCGTTTGGGCTTGAGCGATCGCTTGTTCAAATTGCTGACTGATGTTGCCTGCGGGTGAACCTGGATTTGGATTCACCCGTTGCCCAGACGATTTTGCTGAAGGAAGGGGCGATACTCCGGGCTGACTGCGGATAGCCAGCGATTTCGGTTGGGGCATCATCGTGTCTGGTACAACTTCAACCGTGCTGTAATCGGTCTGTTTGCCTAAGATTAGACGAAATTGATAAAGACGACGGGTGTTAGCGCGATCGAGGGTGATGATCGTGAGCGGAACCTGGCTAGTGTCCCTCGCGGCATTGGGAAGGCGTAGATCCAAGTTCAAGGGAGTTGATAGCTGACGCAAATAGATAACGGTTGCGCCTGTTGCAGCATTGCTTTGAGTCCCTGAATTGGCAGCGCCGCTGATTCCAGCAGGAGAAAGCGGTGAATCAAAATCCACAACAACCCGCGATGGGTCGCCTACCCGAACCTGTTGGACGAGTTCGCCAGTCTTGATAAAACTCACCGTGAGTCCCCAGGTTGGAGAAAGGTCTAGCGTAGGGACAGCGCCCGCGCCCTGACTCTGACTGGCAGAGACTTGACGAAATGCCATTGCGTCAGCCGGGGTAAGCTTGAGAAGGATTGTGCCTCCAAGAAGGCAACCAAGAAACCATTTCAACGTTTCCACGGCACGCCCCTAAAAGCTAATAGATTGATTGACAAATACCTGCACCGATCGCCCTTGCGGGATCTGGAAGACTTTTGGAGAACTCATGATAGTCTGAATCGCTTTCTCGTTGCGACTGCTCAGAACTTCAGATAGTTTGCTAAATCCGCCTTCCAGCGCCGCCCCTAAATAGTTAGGAGGAGGATTCGTGTTGGCTGTGGTTGTAGAACTTACACCACCACTGGAGATCGACGTTGACGAAGAGCTTTGAGAGCGATTCAGAATGCTGCCGATATTACCTAGCGCACTGGCGAAAATCAGCATCAAGTCTTTTCCAGCAACACGACGCTGACGCTTGTAGTAATCCTCACCCATCAGTAAGCCGCCTTGATCATCCCGAATGACGATCGCGCCTGCCGGAGGACTAAACTCAGCCCCGTTGATGATCACAGAAATAACTTCTAAATCCACAATGCCAGTGTTGGGGTCAGCCTTGTTAGTGGTGACAATAAACTGTGTACCAATTGGAAATGCAACCGAGTTATTCCCGTCCAGCATTGGCTCATCCAGTTTGATCAGAAATCGCGCTGCCGTAGACGAATTCGGTGCCCACAGAATCGGCGTAAGGGTGGCTGCCTTTGCCGAGGTTCCAACCAGCAAAGCTCGAATGGGGGATGAGGGAGTCGTCAGCGTGTTGAGTCCAGCCTGCTTGTAAAGCGATCGGACATTTGTGCCCCGGAAATATTGAGAGAGTGGAGGAGCCGAACTGACGGGGGTACTGACAACCGCTGGCTTGCTGGCGGATGCCTTTCCAAGATCAGTAAGACTGCTGTTAGGCGGGCCTCCTGATTTAGCAGTATTGATGCTGGGGTTCGCCGCGATCGCGGCTCCAAATCCAGGCGATACCGTACCAAATCGCCCCGACACTGAAAGCCGCTGCCACTCAAGGTTAGGGTCAATCTCTGGCTTATCTGGCTGAGACGCGATCGCGTTAGCTGGAGTCAGAATTGGGCGCACAACAGGCGCAGATGGAGGAGGAGTAATCATGGCAGGACTGGACGCGATCGGGGCAGGTTGAGAAACTGGGGTGGCGACTTCAGAGCGAGACGCAGAGGGCGCTATAGGCTGAGTTTTGGGGTTAGCATCCTTCTCATTGAGCGTTGTTTTACTAGTTTTCTTATCAGCACTTGAAAATACGTCCCGTTGTTTCTGAAGCGCCAATTCAGCCTTGCTTTGAGATTCAGATAACCTGACCTTTTCAATCTCCTCAGCCGCCGGATCTTTCTTCGCTTGCGTCTGATTTTGGTCAACGGGCTTTGTAGCTTTCTGCTGTGGAATCGCGCCCTTGTAAAAGGTCATGACACCCAAAACAATCATCAAGCTTCCACCGCCAACAACCGCAGCTTTGGCCAAACCGTTGTTGTGAAAGCCAAGTTTGGGTCGGTTCTGCTCAGGATCTAGAGCCTCGTCGTCATCGTCATCGTCCTCATCGCGTTCAGCGTCAATTTCTTCTGAAGCAACAGAATTACCAGAAGTATAGGCAGGATCATGTTTTGCAAGGGATAACCCCATTGTCTCTGCCAGTTGATCGAGTGATGGCTCTTGCTTAACTGGATCGGTTGTTTGAGTCATTATCTTTCCTCTGACTTCGCATTGTCTAAAATGTTGGATTGAGGCGCTGCACTGCCATCTAGATCCTTCATTGAGACGATTTCTAATCCTGCTTGGCGAATGGAGTAGACAGCCGCTTCAAAAGGATTTGAGAATTTGCCCTCCTGGGGCAGTGAAGGGGTGTCAACCACTTGGAGAATAACTTCTTTGTTGAAGGTCACTCGATCCGTGTCTCCAGTGCCAATCTTCGATTTCACCAGTGTTCCAACAACCGCAACCTTCCATTTTCCGTCCTCAAGCTTTTCAGGCACCGTCACCGATTGAAAGATCAACGCGGTCTGAACTTGCCCGTTGAACACGTCTTTTGGGGTCATATCAGCAACAAGCTTTACCAAGTCAGGGCGAAAATTCTCGGCAAACGTAAAGCTGGCTTGAAACGCAGCGGTTGTGATTCTCTTCTCTCCTCCTTTAAAACTGACCTTGACCCCTGGATCGCTCATCAATTTAGGATTGCCTGATACATCGGTTTGAGGCGGTAGATTATTGCTCCAAGACATCAATAGAATCAATGAGTCTGTCACAAACCGCCTGACAACTTCAGGGGTTCGATCTTTTGTTGACATCGCACCGACCTTCATTGCCTGCCCATCCGTCATCTGAACTAGCGATGGAGCAGGCTTGCTGACTAGACCAACATACGCAAAGAACATGAACACTTGAAACAGCAGCGAGATGCCGCCTACCAACAGTCCGCCCAGTGCAACCATCGCGGCGAAATCTCGATTTGATTTGTCCGTTCGTAGTCGAGCAATTTTGCTGGGTTTTGCATTCGTATCAACTGTCATTTGATTCCTACCCGTTCTTAAAAATTACGAGATTATTCAGATTGAGACGATCGCGGCGCAGAGCGACCATAGACATTCGTTCCGACATTGATTCCCGTTGAGACGACTGCCGAGGAAGCCGCACAGATGCCGTTGAAGATGGCAATGCCGCCTCCCGTTGAAAGCCCGATCGCGAGGATTGGCGACAGCAACCCGATCGCGATGGAGTGTCCTAACGTATCCCCGGTCGGTCCGGCATTCTGAGCCGTCGTCGCAACCAAGCCTGTCACCAAATTGAGCGACATTTTGCACAATCCTAGCGACCAAAACCCAGTCATCCAAGCATAGATTGGCTTTGCGCCAAACGGCAGCAGTGAAAGACCAACGGCGATAGGGCCAAATAGACCTGTAATCAGCATTGAGATTTCGATTGCGTATTGAAACGCTCCTTGCAGCGCCACCATGAAGGCTTCGATCGCAAACATGATCGGCGACATTGCGGTTCTCACCACGGTTGACGCAGCGGTTAATGGATCAGAAAAAGCTTGCTGAAACTGCTGCTGAAGATCTTGAAGCCAGTTGCTCGGAGGACTATTACTTTTGTACGTTTCGATGTACTGTTCAGCCTGCGCTTTTGACTCCTGCAAGCATTGCTGAAGCTTTTCGTTGCTGGTGATGCCATCGCACCGCGATCGCAACTGCGAGATTTGACTTTGCGCCGTCGAGTAGTTGGCTAAGTTGCTCAGTGATTTCTGAAAATCAAGGTTTGCGCCAACGCTTTGAATAATTTGCTGGTTCGTCGCGTTGATATAAGAACGCATTCCCATCGTGAGTTTACTCAGGTTTGAACCACCGTTTGACAGCAGAAAGATCACAACGATTGGAAAAACTAACTCGACCGCCGCAGGTCGCAAGCCACCTTCTTCCATCTCCCGATAAAACTTAAAGCACCAGAAACCGACACAGGCGATCGCGAGCAGTACGCCGACATTATTGATAATCCCGTAGAGTGGCCCCGTTAAAGCTTGCTCCCAAATATTATCAAGGGAGGTTGAAACCATGTCCGAAATTGTTGCTGCATTGTTCACGGTATTACAACCGAGTCCAGCACAGGCTTGAGCGAGTAGAGAAGTTGATTGGATCACCATAGCCGTCGTTTAAGTGAAGAAACCCTGGGACAAAGGGGTACTCCTTCATCCCAGAAGAAATCAGGAGAGAAATTACTTCAGCAGGCGATATCCTGAGCGGTTAATTCGAGCGAGTTGATTTGCTTCCGCCTGTTGTTGAACAATTCGAGATTGTTGTTCACCTCGCATTTGTTCATTTATTCCACTGAGCGTTAGATTTGTAGCTGCACCCTGCTGTTTCAGACCTTCCATCGACGTTGCTTGGTTAGCTAACAGTTGTACCTGTGCAGCTTGTAACTTTGCAGAATTGGCATTTTGGCTGGAGTTATTTGCCAGTTGGCTAGACAGATTCCCAAGTTGTCCAGCACTGCCGCTCAATTGACCAGAAATCTTGGCAAGGATATTCCCGCTCCCGGCATTCTGTTGAGCAAGCAGTTTCAGGATATCTTGAGAAGACGTTCTGGACTGCGCCTGTTGTCCAATCTGACCAACATTCTGAGCAGATTCAGTAGAATCTTGACCCATTTGACCGGATTGCTGGGCAGACTGTTGAGAGCTTTGAGCAGCCTGCATATCCGTCGATGTAATTGCCGCAGAACCATTCGCAAGTTGTTGTGAATCGGCAGCCGTTTGAATGATGCCTTCCAGGTTTTTCTTGCTCTGGCGTTGCCCCTCCTGGCTCAGGGTGGTCTGAGCGACAGATTGACCGACGATCGTAGCTTCTAAACCCTGACCTTGAACGATCGCTGGAATGTCAGGGGTGCCTTTAGCCGTTTTAGCTTGCTCCTGAATGGTCTTACGAGCTTTGTTAGGGTCGATAATCCCCAAGTCTCCAGCCACTTTAGTAATCTCGCCTTCCAGCCCCTCCCAGGTTTGACCCACTTGGGATTGGATTTGCTCCATCAGCTCTTGGGGCTTGGCTTGAATTTGAGAGATCAGGTCTTGAACTTGCTTTAGCAGCGAGGCAAGAGGGTTCCCGCCGCCTTGGGAGGTCGTTTGAGCAAATGCTCCTTGTCCTGACGCTGCCAGAAGACTAATCGACAGTGCCAGTGCCGATAATCGCCGGTTTGTTTTGTGTGCCATACACTTCTCCTTAGAGTGAACATCTCCGGTGTTGCGACCGAAGCTTAAACAGCCGAGGTAAGACGGTCTTCCAGAGCGCCGATGTTAGGAGAAACCTCCTCTGGAAGCGGCTGCGAATCGACCCCACCGGGCAACCGAATGGATCTACTCTCGCGCAGGGATGCCGTGAGTTCCTCAGCGAATGCCACCAAGCCTTTGTAGGGGTCGTCGTAGTAGTCCATAAAGGCTTTTCTAGCTGCGGCCTCATGGGGGTTATTGGCAACGACTGCCAGCAGGATTGGGGGACTGTAGTAGCGCACGAAGGTCTGGGTGCTTTGCTCGTCGAGAAGCCACTGTGAATACATTCCTTCCTTAGCTGGGTAGAAGTTCTTACCAGCATTGCGGGCAATGATAGATGGCTCCAGTTTGAGGATGTTGACAAAGCTTTCTTGCGCCACAGGCTGAATACGCCCGATGAGTCGAGTGGAAATGTTTTGAATAATTTTCGGACCCGCTTTTGAATTTGCCAGCGTGTTGGGGTCTTGGGCGGCGAGCAGAACGCGAATCCCTGCCTTTGCGCCGTTTGCGGTTAGGCGAGAAACCAGTTGACCAATTTCATTCCACTCCAACAGGACAGAAAATTCATCGATAAAAAAGACGCTTTCCGGGTGAGAGAGGGTACGACGGAGAGCGGCGGAGTAAGCGGCAAGTGCCAGAATTGAAGCATCGTCGCCATCGGAGAGTCCGCGCAGAGCAAATACGAGGAGCTGCGCGTCTGTGTTGAAGGTCGAAGGACGTGCGATCGCGCGTCCCACCCGTGAGCTAACCCAGAATCGCAACTGTCGCTTAATTTGGTTGATGGCTTGAGCCGTGTTTTGGTCATCCAGTACCTGTTGAGGCAGGTCTACCAGCCCTTTTTCATCAAAGAACGTGAGGAAGTCCACTAGCGTTGGTGTGTGATCCCACTCTGTCGTTCCCACTCCGGATTGTTGAGCCGCTTGGTATCGGGTCGTGATGTCCAGGTCGTCAAAGAAACCGTTGATCGCAGGCACTAAAACTGAACGGATTGCCTGTTTGAGCATTCGATCCGTCGTCGTTTGAGCCTCCCCTGCTCCAAACACCATAATCATCAGCGCAGTGGCGAGAAACTCCTTGTAGTCCACCATCCGGTCTTTGTGTTCTTTAGGGTTAACGCTAGAGAGATCAGGCAACTCCATGAGATTGTTGGATTCCTTTCCAATGTCAAAGTAAGAGCCACCGACATAGCTTGTAAAATCCTTGAACGTGCTGGCAGCATCCGATGGAGGAAAGTCCATTACAATTACAGGAATGCCGCGTGCTAGAGCGTGAAGCAGCATTCCCGATACCATGACTGATTTACCAGCGCGGGTTGTTGCAAACAGGGCGATGTTTCGGTGCTGCCCATATAAGTCGATATGTACAGGGACACCGCCTTCATCTGAAACGAGTTCCAGTCCCTGCTTGTCAACGGGGCAAGGCTGCACCAAAGACATAAATCCAGGAGCCTCGCCGGAGAGATAAATTAGGCGGCGATCGAAGGGCGTAGCTAACAAACGATCCCAGGTAGTTGGCAGTGTTTGCAGCCAGATTTTCCAGGCATATTCCACCTCTCGATCAACCCATGCTGGGCGACGGAAGCAGTTTTGCAGATAGCGACAGGCAGAATCTAACTGATCGGGTGTTTTACGATGAACGAGAAACACCACGGCTACATTCAGCGGCAATGCACCTTCGTATAGCGATTCTTGAGCCGCAATCGCTTTTCGCTGCCGCATCGAGGCTCCCACATCAATGTTGGCGTTTTGAGCTGACATATTTTGAGCCGCGATCGTCTGGCGCGTGACTCGACTCATGTTTTCTTTAATGATGGCTTCATTGGCGCGGGTCAGTTGACAGAAGCATTCGGTATCCGTTACAGCATCTCGTGCAAAGATTTCCCAGAGGTAACGCAACTCAGATTCCTTGCTTGCCCAGCCTCCAGGCTTATCCATAAAGACGAGAGGCGCAACATAATTGCCTCTAACGTGAATAAAACTGCGATCTGCGAATGGAACGCTTTTAGTATCAGGAAACAGATGACTTGTGAAATGCACATCAGACTTTGAAGTTTCATGGATGCCATCGTCATTGAAAATCGTTAGCTGGGGGAGGTCTGGGCAGTCATCTGCACTGAAGCGATTCCATAATCCATCCTCCCAGAGCTGCTGCTCAGTCATCGGTTCGACCAGCAGCCCCATTTTGGTGGCGATGAGCTGCTCCCATCGAATAAATCCATCCACAAAGGCTTTTTCTAAGATTTCTTCGTACTTCGCCTCGCGGATTGCCGTTGCTGTTCCCGCAAATTTGTTCCAGTAGGTTTCCGATTTCGCTAGGACTTTTTCAATCCAGTCGTTTGCTTTAGCCGTGGCAGTATTAACCGTATAGCTGACGTAGAATCGAAGGAATTTCGGTTTCCGTAAGCCTGCACGAGTCAATTCATCAATTCGTTTCTTCTCTGCTAGAAGCAAGAACTGGACGGGTTTTAAGTCGGTTTTAAGGGCAAGCTCTGAGAGATGCCGCTGGCGGCTGTAATCTGACGAGAACGAGCCAAAGTGAATCGTGAACTTCTCGCCCGGAGGGAGATCTTTTAGCCCGTTTTCAATTTGGTCAAAAATGGCATCGACTTGATCAGGCTTCAGGGTTGTGTGAACCCCTTTCGTCTCAAACCCGAAGATGAATTGAAAGCTTTCGCTGTTTTCACCGCCTCGACGGAGCAGATACGCAGCCGTTTTTCGCCCGCGTAATTCAAACCGCACGATCGCTTCACAGGGAATCTCATTTTCAAACGGGAGAAGTTTGAGCTTCTCTTTGCCGTTATTGACTCGTTTAACCTTTTCCTTGGGTCGCCACTTCATCGTGCAAAATCCTTCTTATGTCAAAGTAATGCTCAAAGTCCAACGTCATTGCACCAGATCTCATTCAACTGAAATCAAAATGCTAATAGTCCGCACCCCGATTTGAGGGCATAGATTTGTATCGAATATGTCCTCGACTCCAGCGGCTCGGCGCAGGCAGAAACTTAGAAAGGAAGCGGTAGGGGCGTGAGCCTGTGAGTACCCACCAGGTCGCACATCCCCACACAATTAATCCAACCGTCCATTCCCATCCAAGGGCAATCCCGATTTCAGGAAGAATGTTGCGAGTCACGATGAAGATAAGGAGTCCAATCGCTCCCCAGGGAAGCAAGAGATCTGCTGGGATGGGGCCAAAGCTAGGTCTAGCACCCAGCAAGGGGTTGACAGGGCGAAATTTCGGTTCTGACATGATTGTTGCACTTGCTTAGTCAGTCTGAATCATGCAGCACCGCCTGTGCCTGCGATCGCACCCGTGAGGGCATCGCCCAACACTCCAATGATGAGAATTATGAAAGGAGTTTTTGCAAGATCCTTCCATTCTTCACCTTGTCTAGCAGCATTAACCACCTGCACCAAAGCAAAGATGAGATACATGATAAACAGCGCCCGGATCGTGTTCATCACGAGCTTGATAATGCTGGCATCTAGTCCTGTGAAGTTGGTCGTCAAAAAACTCTCAGCGTTCTTAAAGAACTGAGCATGAGCCGCATCAACCCACGAGAAGCCAAGCAGCACGCCGCCTAGAAGCCCAATGACCACACCAGTCGCCATCACAGGGTTTAATTGCAATCGCAACAGCGATCGCCGCCATTGACTCTGAAGTTGCAGGATCATCAATGGATTTGAATAGGCCCAGGCTAATGCGAACATAGCAGATAGAAATCCTTGTCCACATCCCAAAGAAGCGATCGCGCTGATCAGATAGATAGCAGATAGGAAGGGAGTTTGAAGGTAAGCCGTCCAGGGCTGTCTGTAGGCAGAAATCTTAGCGGAGTGAGATTCTCGATAGTCCGTGTCTTCGTGGGAGTAGTTCATGATTGTTGTCTGGATGCAGTGTGCGATTGCTCTCGAAAAATCTTAGTGCTGTGCAAAGTAGAGGAACTTTCTACAGGGTTCTTCTACGCCTCAAGGGGCGCTGTATGGAGGAACGTATCCATAGGTACAGCAACTTCTTCCATTTTTTAGGGTGCCTTCACACGATTCTACAGCCTTTTAGTATTTTAGGGTTATAGTTTTTTAGATTGACCCTAAAATTTTGCAAGACGAGATGGTAAATTCAATTTCACCCTTAATCAAGCTCAATCGCCGAAGCCGATGGATGTCTCGTGCAGGTCAGATCGGACTAGCTGGAGCTACTTTGGCGCTATTAATGCGGGTTGTCATTTTACCTCAGCAGCAAACGCAGCCTCAAATTCTTCCAGTGACGGCTCAGGTTCAAATCAAGGGGCAGCGGATTGAGCTTGAAGTTGCTGAAACTCCAGAGCAACTAGAGCGAGGGCTGATGCATCGTCCTGAACTCGCTAGCGATCGAGGAATGTTGTTTCGATTCGATACGGCACGACCCTTAAAATTCTGGATGAAAGACACCCTGATTCCACTAGATATTGTGTTTCTTCTAGATGGGAAAGTCAGACAAATCGCATCTGCTGTGCCTTGCCGTGCAAATCCATGTCCAGTGTATGATTCAAAACTAAATGCTAATGAGGTAATCGAACTCCCCGCAGGCACAGTTCAAAAGTTGGGAATTAAGGTGGGCGATCGCTTGAGAGTTCAGACGCTTAAGTAGAAGGTTATCTACCTCAGCCCCAACTTGTGAAAAGAGTTTTCTGAATGGTTGGTTTATAGACCACACGGAAAACTTATCGCTAACTTCGGTTATTTCAGATTGCGCGACGAGCGAAAGTCTTTGCGAAGCAGGTCGAGTTTCTCCTCACTGGAAAGACTAGCTTTGCTATACGCGGGGAAGGTCAATCACGATTTGGCTGCCTCGTCCAAGAGGTGCAAAGTACAGCAATCCCTGATGCCGGTTAACAATGACTTGATGGCTTAAAGTCAGTCCCAGCCCCATATGGTCTGATTTTGTCGTGACAAACGGTTGAAATAGCTGTGACTGCTTTTGAAGATCAATGCCCGCACCATTGTCGGCGATGCAAAACCGAACCCGATCGGGCTTCACTTCACCAGATAAAACAATCGTAGGAGGAGTGGTGCGCCCTGGATCGGTAACCGCCTCGATCGCATTGATGAAAATCTGAACTAGGGCTTGGCTAAGTTGTTTTGGATAGCACTGAATTTCAGGAAGCCTTGGGTAGGTTTTAGAAACGTGAATCTTAAAGGTTCCGTACTGACGACTCAGCCTGTCATGCAAGATCACCAGGATTGCGTCAACACAATCATTCAAATCAACCTGGCTTAATCCTTCCCGTTCCGCTTGAGCGCAAGTATTCAAAAACCGTAGCGTCGATTGGATATCTTTGAAGGAGAACTGCTCTACGGCAGCCAAACTTACCCAGGACTCCGAGATATCCCCCAGATGGATCGTTCGCAATGCCTCATCAATTTCCTCACTATCGACAGAATACTGCTGATAAAGCTCTAACAGTTCAAGCACACCGTATGAATCAGTTTGGGCTTGAGTGAAGCGCCCCTTCAGTCGCGCAAAACTCTCACTCAGGCGTTGAGTCGCGACAGACACCAAGGACGGAAATTGCAGGCTGCTCTGGGTTTCTGAAGCATGAAGTTCACGAACGATGACCAGCACTTCTGCTTCTCCATAGGGAACCAGTCGAGTTTCATAAGACCGCAGGGCATCTTCTACAAATAGCAAATAGTGACAGGTCTGCAATACCTGAGTGTCAATGCACTGCTGAATTGCTTGAGATAGACTCGTCGCAACCTGTTCCGGCAGAACCTCAAATATACCGCGTCCCAAAAACTCATCAGGCGGAATGATTGGGGAAACTCCTGTCGCAGGAAAGAAATCTAAATAGACACCAGTGCGACTCACGCGAAAGATCATGTCGGGAATCGCTCGAAGAAGAGCTTCCTTCGTGGCCAGCGTAGAGCAAAGTCGAGCTTCTGATGCTTGAAGGGCGATCACCGCTTCTAAATGAGTCTGCTTCTGCTCAGATCGCTCCTTTGCAATTGAAATAGCAAGCGCTGCCGAGGTCAACAGATGAATTTCAGGCTGATTCCACAGCACAGACTCGACACAATTGATGAACCCAATAAATCCCCAGCATTCCCCGTTTGACATAAGCGGGAGTAGGAGGTAGGCTTGCACCTGAAAAGCACACAGCAGTTGCTGATCTGACTCTGCTAAGTTTTTCACCAAGTCCATGCGGTGCTCTCCCTGAGACAAGTTTTCCCACAGAGTCGGAACTACTGAATCATGGTAGAAGCGTTGTCGAATAGGGCCCGCTGAGAACGTTGTTGCGATCTCTGGAGCACACCACTCTGCTACTTGGTATGCATAGGCTCTATCATCTTGATCGCGATCGTTCATAAAGACGCAGCAACGACTTGCTTGAGCAGTTTGACCCAAAATAGTAGCCACCTCCGTGGAGCAGTAGCAATTTCCGTCACTGAGTAATCGGTGTTGAACCTCAACTAGGGCAGAGAGATAGCGATCGCGCTGCGTCAAAAGCGACTCCGACCGTTTACGTTCTGTGATGTCGCGACGAATGCCCTCACAGTAATGAACTTGACTGCGCTTCCCTATTACATTGAGGAACGATTCACGAACCCACCGGGTTGAGCCATCACGAGTTTTAATTTCAGACTCAAGCGCATAAACTTCACCACTAATGGCAAGTCGTGCACAAATTTCCTGCCATCGACACGGATTAACGTACTGGCAATGAATACCTTCTACAGTTGCAGTCATTTCTTCGGAAGAGGAGTAGCCATGTAATCGCGCCAGAGGAGTACTCACCGCTAAATAACGCCCCGTAAGCGCAACGATAAATGCTCCCCCTGATGAAGCATCTTGTGAATTTTGATATCGGGATTCAATTCGATCGAGAATGTTTTGGACAAACGGTTCTGAACGAGTTTGATACCTCGGCAATGAATACTTCACTATTACCCTGACTGTTCGCGCAATCGACAGCATAGATTATAAATTTGCGAAAATCGCTGAAAGCGCTACTCTACAAATGTGCTCACATCGAAGGCTGAATTAGCTCATGCCGAGGGATGATGATCTTGACTCGATATGATCGCCATTTGTTCTTCACTTCGTACACTGTATTGGCATTCGCAAAACCTTTGAAGCTTAAGCCCTTTACAGACCGTAATAGCTTAAGCCATACCTGGCAACCGTTTCAAACACATTTTTGGAAAAATAATTGGAGATTGATGAATACTTTGCCCTTGCCTCAAACTCACCGTTAAATTAACCTTTACACTATGAGCATAGGACTAGCATCTCCATATTCATCTAGTTTCTAACGCGGTTTTCTGGCACCTGCATTTCTTGATCATTCCTCCTTAACTCGTTTACGATTAAGTGATAGACATGATTAGCAGTACCGATTTTTCACCACTAGTGGTAGGATCGCGAAAGATGAAAGTACTCCCCCTTCGCAGCGAGTCTTGGGGATAGATTAGGAGGTAAAGATTTGTAAAAACTGAAAAGCCCCTCACCGTTGAGGAGCTTTTGCCCTGTATTAATCTGTCGAAATAGTGTGGAGAACAATCAACCAAGTTGTTTGGCGACGACTGAGGTGTTGACTGCCTCCCTCAACAGTCCAGCAACAGATGTTGCGAGGACGTGCTTTGCTATGCATATTCTAGACGGAATTGCGTCAAAATTCAATCCCTAGCCGATCGGGATTGATGAATTTGTGGCATGGTCGCCGTCCTGCGCTGCATTCCGGTTGCACGTTCTATACGTGAGATCCCAATGTCGCAGTTTTTTGAAGAGTTAAAAGTTTCGTCTCCAGTCGCTCCAAAGCATTACCAGGAGTGGGCGGAGAGTGGTGTTTGCCAAGAGATTATCGAAGCAAACGTCGTGTCCTTAGAGGACGATTCCCCTTACAGCTATTTGCTTTATTCAGATCAACTGGCGCGCCGAAACGATGGTCGCGTGGTGGACTGGGTGCTGCGCCGCTACCGACATATCGAGATGGGCGGGTGGTGGTGTGCTGGCGAAGATTTGATTAAGCTGAACGACCTGGTTCGAGGTAATCAGTTTCAGACGTATGACGCGGATGCCCATCGATCGCTGTGGGGACAGTTCAAGCCAGATACCCCATACCTTGACGAAGATGGGAAGCCGATCAAGTACGAAGCTCCTCCCAAAACCGATACGCGGGTAATTGCGCTGCATGATCCTCGCCGACCCCGGCAGTGGCTCGACGCGCTGCTCGATTCCTCTGTCCCCATCATCATCGTGGAGGGCGCTAAAAAAGCTGGCTGTCTCATGACGCTGGGATACCTGGTTGTGGCACTACCTGGAATTTTCAACGGATATCGAAAAAATAAGCAGGATTTAGAGACCTTTGATCTCAGACTCATCGAGGATCTTCAGGTTCTTTGTGCTCCTGGTCGCCCCGTCTATATCTGCTTTGACTACGACCAAAAAATCAAAACCCGTCGTCACGTTCAGCTTGCCACAACTCGACTCGGCAGAATGCTAGAGCAAGCTGGCTGCACCGTGCGGGTCATCGATTTACCAGGGCCAGAAAAAGGGGTCGATGATTTCGTCGTTGCTCGTGGGCGACAGGCGCTTGAGGCTCTCCCTGAAACGGATACAGCCATGCCTTCAGAAGCATTGCCGATCGCGCCAGCACCACACAAGTCTTTCAATTTGCCGCTTTTTATTCAACCATTTCAAGCAGTTTGGAGCGCACTAGCCACCACGATCGCAGTCTGGACAAGTTTTCCTCCCGTCACAGAGTTTGGGCGGCAAGCCTTTGACGAAATTTACACAGCGGCTCCCACTTTAGAAGAGTGGGAAATTTTGAACTACGGCCAACTGACCTATAAATCTGCCTGTGTGGTCAACGTCCAAGACTTGGGTGAATTAGAGTTAAAAGCGCCGCAGTCGGCTCGTGTTGTTGCGCTCAAAGCGCCCAAAGGCACGGGAAAAACGAAGATTATTACAAAGTGGGTCGCAGAAGCCATTCAACAGGGACAACCTACCTTAGTTTTGACCCACCGAATTCAACTAGGGCAGGCCTTGTGCGCTCGCTTTGGATTGGATTATGTGACAGAGCTACGAGATTCAGAAACCGGACATCTGCTTGGATATGGACTGTGCGTTGATTCCCTGCACCCCAAGTCTGGTGCGCGATTTAACGCGAATCACTGGAAAAATCCGCTGGTTATTGTGGATGAGGCTGAACAGGTGATTTGGCATACTTTATCGGCGGACACCGAGGTTCGTCAGCATCGAGTCGTCGTCCTCAAGCAGTTAAAGCAACTCATACAGAATGCGCTGGCACCGTATGGGCATGGACGAATCGTGCTGGCAGACGCGGATCTATCTGACTTGTCGATCGACTTCATTTTGGGATTAGCCGGAGTGAGCGATCAGCTCGAACCCTGGATTATTCAGAACGATTGGATGCCAGAAAAAGGCTGGAATGTCTTTCACTACAACCAGTCTGAGCCTACAACCTGGCTGATGGGGCTGAAAAAAGATATTGCGCTTGGCAACCGTCCTTTTATTCAAGTGAGTGGCCAAAAACGCACCTCTAAATGGGGGACGCAAAACCTCGAAACTTGGCTAGAGCAGGAAATCCATCGTCGTTTTCCCGAAAAACGCATCCTGCGAATCGACTCGGAATCTATCAGCGACCCATCTCACGAGGCCTACGGCTGCATTTCTAAGCTCAATGAAATTCTGACGCAGTATGACGTGGTGATCGCTTCCCCCTCGATCGAAACGGGAGTCAGTATCGATATTAAAGGGCATTTCACCAGCGTCTGGGGCTGTTTTCAGGGCGTGTCTTCTGCGGACGCAGTACGACAATCTCTGTCGCGATTGCGTGATCCTGTGGATCGGTATGTCTGGATTGCCGCCTACGGCATTGGCAAAATTGGCAGTGGTGCGACGCATCACCAGTCGCTTTTGAAAAGTCAAACTAAAGTTGTTCGGGCAACGCTGAAAACCTTGCTGGCATTTGATCAGGAAGATATTGATATTACCGTTGATCCGATCGCTCAACGAACCTGGGCAAAGATGGGTGCCCGAATTAATGCCGGAATGCTGCACTATCGAACGACCGTTTTGGCGGGACTCAAAGCCGAAGGACACACCATCATTCCCGCTGCTCATGGCATCAGCGCCAGGACGCGAAAGAAACTCAAAATTCAACTCACCCACATCTCTACAGCGAACCAGCAGACAGAATGTGCTGCGATCGCAGCGGCGGCGGAAGTCACCCATTTAGAAGCAGGCAAGCTCGAAGCTCAACGATCAAAAGTTCCAGCAGAACGCCGCAAAGAACGGAAATATAAGCTTCAGCAACGATATCGAATTGACGTAACGCCAGATTTGGTAGGGAGAGACGATCAGGGATGGCATCCGCAAGTTCGGCTGCACTATTATCTGTCGATCGGGCGAGATCACCTCATTCAGCGAGATACCCAGATTGTTAAGAAAGCCCTCGAAGCGGGGGAAGGCGCAATTTGGACACCCGATTTAAACTCATCCTTGCTGTGTCATCAAGTCGTCGTCTTAGAAAAATTAGGGTTAGTAGAGTTTCTGTCGGGGATAGAACTTTGTAACTCTAACCCTAAGCTTGTTGCGTTTGCCCAAGCGCTCAAAGATGTCCCCTGGAAAACCAAAGCGGTTTTAGGCATCACAGTCAACGCCAAATCCTCTCCGATCACTGTGCTGCGGCAAATTTTAACGAGCAAGTTAGGGCTACGGCTTGCGCTAATTCGCAAGGACGGATCGCGAAATAAGCAGGAGCGAATTTATCGAGTGATTGGACTAGATGACGGCAGAGGCGCTGTTTTTGAGGCTTGGCTAGAACGAGATTTACTATCGGTAGTCACTGACGGTATAGATCTAAGTTTATCTGACTCGGCTACGGTGGCGGAAGCTGCGTAGCCCGCTCTGCTCATAGGATACCCTTGCCTTACTTCACTTAGAAGCAGGGAGTTTTTTGAGTTTCGATGTGAAGAGAGACTCGCACACTATTCCCCGAAAGAGGACTCAAAAAAGTTTTCCGTATGGTTTGAAAGTTGACCGTACAGAAATTTTTCCGTATGGTAGAGATACAGACAATACGGAAAAATCATGATCAGTGACCACCTACAAGCAGAGCGACTCCGGCTTCAGCAGCTAGAAGACGCAGTTCGATCGACGGGTCGAGTTGCTCCAGCAAAATGCTGGCTTGCGGAATCCCATGAGACTAAAAACTTCAAGACCTACACCTACATTCGGCTAGTGGCGGAAAAAGCGAACGGCAAAATTAGCAGCCCATCGTTGGGGCGACCGGGCAGTGTCCGTCATCGAGAGTGGCAAGCCGCGATCGCCCGGCGAGAAGCGCTCAACGAAATCAATCAGCAAGCGATGATGCTTGAGGAATTGATTCAACGACAAGAAAACAAGCAAGAATGCATTGATAAAGCGGTGCATCTTGATAGCATGGGGTGAAGTACCTGTCAGCAATGGAGCGAAGGCGATGTACGCACCCGTTACAAAGCTTCTGACGTTTGAAGAGTTTCTAGCCTGGGACGATGGGTCGGGCAGAGAGTTTGAGCTAATTGATGGGGTTCCCGTGCCATTATCAGAACCAAATGCGAATCATGAGGACTTGACTGAGCGGCTGTGTGCCTACCTGGAAAGTCACTGCCAGGACAATGACCTGCCTTATGTGTCTCGTCAGTCTAAGCAGATTCGGCTCAAAACAGAGCCAGGAGAAAAGGAAAAAAGCCGAAAAGCAGATATCGTCATATTTGACAAAGACGAGTGGCAGCGAATGAAGAGTAGCTCTAGCTCTGCGGCGGCATATGTTCCACCGCCTGGGGCGATCGAGGTCGTTAGCAATAACTGGAAGGATGATTATCTGACAAAGCTTGCTGAATATGAAGAGTTGGGCGTTTTGGAGTACATCATTGTGGACTATGCGGCATTCGGTGGGATTCGGTTTATTGGATCTCCGAAACAGCCAACGATCATGATCTATCAACTTGAGGATGGAGAGTACTTACCAGGCAAAATCTTTCGAGGGCAAGACCGGATTGACTCTCGGCTGTTTCCAAATATTTCCCTGACGGCTGAACAGATCTTTGCGATGAGTCGTTGATAGGGAGATTTTAAGCAGAAAGCGATCGCGGTTTTCTTGATTGAGCTTAGAGAATGGTGCAACCGTGAAATCTAAAAAATAAAAGTGGCACGAAGCACAAGGGTGAGCAGGAGCAACCATAGCAGGAATAACTTTAGGACTCTTACAAAAATAACTTGCGTAACTTTAAATCTAGAACTGCTTCACCGTACAGGTCGCAACGCTATTGGTTATGCAAGTTAAAAACGTAAGGCTCCTTAGTCGAGATATTTTAGCTTTTCCAGTCTGTATGAGAGGAGATTATTCCGTATGTTTGAAAATTAAACCATACGGAAAACCTGATAGTTGCCTTCTATCACTATCGATCCAAGTCATGGTTAAGCAAATTTGCGTGCTGACTATTCTTTCCATTTATGTTTTGAGCCGCCAGCTTCAAGAGTTCTTGCACATAGGCTTCTGCCTGCTCACGCCCAGATTTTTGGCTAATCTGCTGAACTTGAGGGCTGTGAACTAGAGCTTTTATATCAGTATTAGAGCCGCTCTGAAGGATAAATTGGGCGATTTCTAGATCCACTTCACGAGTAGATTGCTGGTGCTGGCTACGCTTGCGTATTCTTTGTGCCAGTGTTTCATAAAGGTGCTGGTAAACCTGTTTCTGGTGAGCCGTGTTTAAGTGCCCAGATCCAGCTAAAGCACCAGACGCTGACGATGTTTTAATTGTCTGTGGCATCGAAACAGGTAGAGACACCGCCTGATGCTCCAATCGACTCTTTAAAGTTTGTAGGTGGTAAAGCTTGCCCAGCCTTGCACTATTGATAGTTTTGCCCTCGACTTCGATTAACAGCCGTTGCCCTCTAGGAGATTGATGGATCTGCACAGGTACTCCAGATGTTTGCAAGTGCTCAACGAGTTGCGGAATAGAAGCAACGTGCTGAATTGTTTGATTGAGTAGTCGGCGGATCTGCTGCGTTGCTGAGGGCGGCGCTCGGTCAATCACAGATGGCACGCCTCCGGCTAATCGCTGCTGGAGTCGAGGCAGGCTATAGGCTCTTCCCAGTTTTGTACCCGCGATCGCGATGCCATTAAGTTCAAACGAAATACCCCTGGGTTGACCGTCCACCGAGCAGTTCAGGCGAGTAGAAACTCCCATCTGCTTCAGACGATCGCTCAAATCGGTAATCGTCTCGATCAAGCGATCCTGATTCAATGTGTGATCGATCAGATGCTGAAGTTGTTGCCGAACAGAAGATTTTCCAATTGTTCTGCCCTTTTCAATTTCTCGACGAGTGGGTTGGGCGCGATCGCTCTTCCAACTTGAAGTCACCGGAACCAATGCATACTCGCTTTCAAGCTGCCGCAAAACAGCTTCACTGCGCCGAAAGTCCCATGAATCTGTTACGACTTGACCACTACGCTGAACTCGATTTGCAACAATGTGAACATGCTCATGGTTCTCCGTATCAGTGTGCCGCGCCAGCACGTACTGATTTCGCTGAAAGCCCATTGCCTTCAAGTATCGATCTGCTATTTCTTGCCAAACTTCATCGAACAAATGTTCACCTGGACTCAAGCTCAAAGCGCAGTGATAGACCGGACGCTGAACCCGCAAGCTGCGTTGACGAACCTGTTCAAACTCGATCGCCAACGCTTGAGGTGTCATGCCCTCCATATTGCCGCCGATGAGTTGCGCTCCTGGCTTTTCTAAAACGTAGGCAAGACATCCTAAAAAGTCTTTTCCTTTAACCTGTTTGCCGATCATCGCTTACGTTGTTTTGGGTGAGGTGTTTCGTCGATTTGCGATCGCAACTGACTAATTGTTTCCTTCAGTTCATCTACTGCCAGATGGAGCGTATTCAGGGTCTGAATGATTTGATGATCGGATGATCGATGCGCCGACTGTGAACCAATAGCAGAAGCGATTTGATTGAGGTTAGAGCCAACACGATTGAGATTGCTATGCACCTCACCCAGCTTGAAGTAGGTTTCTTCAGCAACCTCAGTGATGTCATGCGGCAGTTCAGAAAACCCAATGACGCACCGAACGTACTCGCTCACCGAAAGCTCAAATTGGGCTGCTTTCGCTGCCAGTTGCTTTTTCTCGTCCGACGTGAGGCGTAGTTCAAATCGCTCAGTTTTGACTTCTAGAGACATGGTTTTGTACGGACAAAGGGCATGGCTCGCTAAGGGCGGAATTAGGAATACAAGCGAGAAGTCTCGTCAAGGCACATCCCGGAAACCAACCTACGGGGGTGCCACCAGGAGATCCTGTAGGAATGCCCTGCTGAATGCTAAGTCTGTTTCAGGGGTGAATACCCTGGTAAGTGCTTAGAGAAAGGCAGAAATGAGCATTGGGTGGAACTTATCGCATCACTCCTCGAATAAGTCATTTATAGCACTCCCAGGAAACCCCTCTGAAGCAACTTCCAAACTCTCCGAATGGCTGTCATCTACGCAGAAAATTTATAAAGCTGGTTGAAGCTCTTCCCAATGCCTGAAAGATAGTAGTACAATTGCGGTCAAGGAAAGCTCTAGAAGTTTCCTAACTTGTTGATCTAAATGACCTCCTTGGGGTCATGAGCAGATTTGCCTGTATGAGCAACTTGATACCATCGAATAGCGCTGCCAAGGTGCAGGCTGAGTTGGTTGTTGATGCAATTTCAAAACTGGAAGCCCTTCCTCAGAAAACTCCGACACAAAAACGTGAACTTACAACGCGGGAAACTGTGTCTGCGATGTACGGAACGTTGTCGAAGCTCAGGTTTGAGAAGGGCTACTCATTCGATGAAATTGCCGACTTTTTGAAGGAGATGATTGGACTTGATGTGAGTCCAAAAACACTGCACAACTATTTTGCAGAAGAAACTAAGTCTCGTAAAAAATCGGCTCGTCAGCAAAATCGGCGCTCTAGAGGGACAGATTCACCTGCGATCGCGCAGCGCTCGATCAAGACAACGCTAGACAATCACGGCTCAACATCAAAACCAGAATCATCCAGCCCTTCGACTACTACCCCTGAGCGCCAGCTAGATTCAAGCGCTGAATCAGGCTCATCTCAGTTTGACCTTCAACAGGCTTTAGCAGAGATTCCTAATGACAGCGAAAAAGCTGCTTCACCTGCTGCTAATGCCTCCACAACCTCATCTGAGCCGCTCACAAATGAAAGGTGGGTTGAGCCAGAATTCAACACTATCCAAACTAGACCGAAAAAGCGTAGGAGCTAATCGTTTATGACTTCCACTCTCAATCGCATTGTCTTTATTTTCAATAGTCCGGACGATTTTTAGGAGAGGGAATCGACAAGAAAGCCATCGATCTA
>NZ_JBJPHT010000027.1:0-78319 GCF_052939475.1 Phormidesmis sp. 146-20 | reverse complement strand
ACCAGCCGATGAAGACGAAGCGGTCGCGTTTCAACCAGTCGTCCAGGGCATCAAAGATGCCTCTGCTCGGTTGTTGCGCGCGTCCAACTGCAATGGTCATAGCGCAAAGCTCCAAAAAAGTTTAGATAAGTACAGTGGCAAAGCACCTTGTCTTAGATCTAGCGCCTTACATAGAAAGTGAGCAACGCTGGAGACAAAGTTTACTTTTCTTTACTATGTCACTGATTATAGAGGCATGTCTCAGAAATTTCTAGCTAGATTGCGGTTTGAAATGAGAATTTGTATATATTTGTTTACATAGTCCCTACAAAATAATGTTTCGATCGCGCAGGTTGGACTTCCGAAAGGCGGCAACTCTGGGCGGCTCAGGTATTGCATTGGAGTTTGGCAGAGATTTGGAGAGCTATCGGTGAATCTGGCAAAGGGCATTTCTGATTAAAAAATTTTGGTCAAGCCGTTACTCGTCAGATTTGCGATACTAGAGTCTGGCTCTCCGTAACGAACTTTACACTATGTTCATCATTGAATTGACTCTCAAAAACACGCCCATTCCCCTTTCAGTGCAGCGCAAATCAGCCGAAGAAGCGGACGCTACCTACCAAGAGATCGTTGAAGCGATGCGATCGGGAGGCAGCAAATTAATGGAGCTGACCTGCGATCGACAGATCGAAAAGAAACTCGCCGTTCTTAGCGACACGATCGCGGCTGTGTCCGTTTATGAGAAATCGAGTGCTTCATCTTCGGGCAGAACACCTGGTTTCTTTGCGATGGCGGAATAGTTTTGCAGCATGACTGATTCAACGCTGGCCATTCAAGTTCACAATCTCTGTTTTGGATTTCCCAAAGGCGGAGCAATTTTGCAATCTTGCTCTTTGGAGGTTCCCAGAGGGGAGTTTTGGATGCTGTTAGGCACGAATGGCAGCGGCAAATCAACGTTATTAAGGTTGTTGGCGGGGTTACTGACAGCAGAAGCAGGGGAGGTTCAAATATCACCCCCTGTAGGCTTTGTGTTTCAGAATCCCGACCATCAGCTTGTGATGCCGACGGTGGGCGCAGATGTGGCATTTGGGCTGGTGCCAGAAAAATTATCGACATTGGAAACCCGACAGCGAGTGGAGGAAGCTTTGTCTGCGGTAAATTTAATGGCCTTTCAGCGTCGCCCGATTTATGCCTTGAGCGGGGGACAAAAACAGAGAGTGGCGATCGCGGGAGCCATTGCCCGACATTGCGAAGTTCTCCTTTTAGATGAACCGACTGCGCTGCTTGACCCGGATAGTCAGTTAGACCTCGTTGCTCAGGTGCAAAAGTTAGTTGCCAGCAGAGGAATGACAGCTCTTTGGGTCACCCATCGTCTTGAAGAGTTGAACTACTGCGATGGCGCGTTTTTGTTAGAGAACGGACAGGTGGTGGATAAGGGCGACCCTCAGAGATTGAGAGAGCGATTGATGCAGATGGAAGTCCCTGAATTGTAAATTGATTTAAAGTCGCAAAAGTTAAGCCGTGACTGGGTTTATGTCAGTTGTCGCTAACCTAAAGTGCAAACTTTTGTGTACAAGTTTTGTTTAAAGGTGCAACTATTAAGGAAGTGAGGAATACCTACTAAAGTCAACCTACCTTTTTGAGCGATGCCACGCTCCACGCCCCAAGCCATGTTGTTAGTGGACGGCTATAACATAGTCGGAGCTTGGCATGATCTAAAACAGGTGCGCGATCGTGAAGGACTTGAAGAAGCCAGGCGCAAATTAGTCGAAGCGCTAATGGGCTACAGTGCGTTCCAGGGGTTCGACACGCAGGTGGTGTTTGATGCCCAATATCGCGATAGTCCCAGCAATCGTGAAGTGATCACTGAGCATTTGTGCGTTCACTATACAGACTTGGGGCAAACTGCGGACACCTATATTGAGCGTACCTGTGCAGATTTTCGGCATGATATTCGCAAATTTAAGCAAAGGCTGATTGTAGCGACCTCTGATCGCGCCCAGCAGCTTACGGTTGTCGGCTATGGAGCAGAGTGGATGTCGGCTCAACAGCTTGCCAATGAGGTCGATCATATTGCTCGTCGAGTTAAGCGCAAACAAAAAGACAGCAAAAAATCTTCTGGTCGCTTTTTATTCAATTCACTTGATCCGATCGCGCAACAACGCCTCGCAAATCTACGTCACGGCAAGCTCGAAGAATGAATTTTAGAAAAGGCTTGCCAAATCGTTTTGTTTATCGGTAATATAGGATTCGCAATGAGCGCACGTTCCTCAGTAGCTCAGTGGTAGAGCGATCGACTGTTAATCGATTGGTCGCTGGTTCGAATCCAGCCTGGGGAGTTTTGAAAGTTAGGGATGAGGGATGAAGCTTTGCGTTTCAAATCTCACGAGTCGGACAGCCAAAAATATTGGTCGCTTGATCCACAGGTCACGTTCCTCAATCATGGCTCATTTGGGGCTTGTCCTTTGCCTGTATTGGAGTTTCAGCAGGCTTTACGGGAGCGGATTGAGCGGCAGCCCTTACAGTTTTTTGGGCGAGATCTGGAGGAGTTGCTTGATCAAGCCAGAATTGAGTTGGCTGAATTTCTCAAAGCTGAGATAGATAGTTTGGTATTTGTCTCTAATGCGACGACGGGAATTAATACTGTTCTGCGATCGCTGAGATTTGAGCTTGGGGATGAGTTGTTGACGACCAACCAGGAATACAACGCCTGTCGAAACGCACTAGATTTTGTAGCAGAACGGAGTGGGGCCACGGTTGTGGTAGCTGAGGTGCCTTACCCCATCGCTCATTCAAATCAGATTATCGAACCCATTCTCAAAGCGGTCACTCCCAAAACTCGATTGGCGCTACTGGATCATGTCACCAGTCAGACGGGGTTGGTGTTTCCGATCGCTCAACTGATCCAAGCCTTAAGAGAGCGGGGAATTGACACGCTAATCGATGGGGCGCACGCGCCGGGAATGATAGAGCTTGATCTAAAAAAATTGGGAGCAACCTACTACACAGGTAACTGTCACAAGTGGCTTTGTGCGCCCAAAGGGGCTGCTTTTTTATATGTTCAGCCAGACAAACAGTTTCAGATTCGACCCTTAACGATTAGTCATGGAGCAAATTCGCCGAGGCGCGATCGTTCTCGCTTTCAGTTAGAGTTCGATTGGACGGGAACAGACGATCCAACTGCGTATTTGAGTGTGCCAGAAGCGATTCGGTTCATGGGTTCGCTCTTGCCGGGTGGTTGGATTGAGTTGATGGCGCAAAATCGAGCCAAAGCGTTGGCAGCGAGACAGATTCTCAGTCAGATTTTGCAGGTTTCTGCACCCAGTCCTGATGAAATGGTGGGTGCTCTAGCGACCTTGCCGCTACCGGATGGCTCCTACACAGCGTTACAGGATGCTCTGCTAGAACAGTTTGGCATCGAAGTGCCGATCGTACCTTATCCCACAGTTCCCAGGCGACTTGTTCGCGTTTCTGCCCAGATTTACAACCAGTTGGATCAGTACGACTATTTGGGGCGATCGTTACTTACGCTTTTGTAGCATCGGGTTCTCAAGTGACAGCGCTTCTCCTGGGAATTACAGACTTCGTGTAGCCAAATGCTAGTTCAGATTCCGCAATCCTTCCTAGAACCTGACAAGAGCGGGTTGGGCACCTTAAGCGAGTTAGAACTGCACGACTGCGACGTGCCGCACACCGCTACCTGGACGCTTAACTCATGCCACTTCATCCTCTCAAATTTCCGCTCTGGCAATATCTGACTCAGCCCGTCTTTCAATCTGCCTATCCGCTTGTTTTAGATCCGCGTCGATTTAACCATCATTATCAAGTCGAGCTATTAGAACGGTGTCTCGCTAAAAGCGTCGAATCTCGCCGGGACTAGCGCTCGTAAGAATAGATGTCACCATCTTGCTGAAACAGATGAGACGATCGTTCTGATAAGAGTTGCAGGTCTTCAGCATCCAGGTTCTCGGTAAAAGCGTCTACATTTTGTTGAATGTGTTGGCGATCGAGAGTCAGCCCAGAGATCACAGACTGTACACCCTGCTGCTGTTTTACCCAGTTTAAGGCAACTTGAGCGATCGTCTTTTTGTATTTTTGAGCGACCTGAGCCATCGTCTCTAACAGTGCAGTGACGGGAGTCCAGCCTCCATGAGCGTGTATCATACTGCTGTAGTAAAAAGATTGGGCGTGGTCAGGAGCCATTTGGGGAGCGGCAACGCCTCGATATTTATCAGACAAAAAGCCACCTGCCAGTGGGCCGTAAGGCAAAATTTCGATCTGGTGTTTGAGACAAAACGCTTGCATTCCATTTTCGACTCGGCGGTCAATCAGGCTGTATTGAAGCTGATGAAGGTCGATCGGCGCGTATTGTATCGCCTTTTCTATCATGGACGTATTGAAGTTGGTCACCCCTAGTTTGGTAATTTTGCCCTGCTCGATCAAATCGTTAAATTGAGCAAACGTGGACGCAAAATCAAGCTGCGGATCGTGCCAGTGAATCTGAACATAATCAAGGCGATCGCGCTGCAAATTTCGTAAAGAATTCTCGATCTTGCTGCGAATCTGGTTGGCAGAAGGAACGCCGCTAAAAAAAACTGCCTTCGTCAACACCGTGCAGTCTCGCCCTTTGAGCAATCGCCCCAAAACCTGCTCACTGCGTCCATAAATGTCAGCCGTATCAAACGAGTGAACGCCTCGCGCTAGGTAAGTGTCGATCGCGCGTTCGAGACTGGCTTCGGGAATGGGCTTCCAACTGCGATCGTCTAATTGCCAACAGCCGACTGTGAGAGCAGACAGACCCAACTTTGAAGGAGAACGCATGGCAAAAAACAAATGCAGGGAACTTGGCAGGATGTCTGACTTGATTGAGTTCTCCTTAAGAAGGGCTGGGAAAATCACTGCCTAGAGCGCTCAGTGTGGAGATCACCCAAACCCTTCTAAGAAGGGAAAACATGAATTTAAGGAACGCTTACTGTTCTCGAACCAGACGTAAATAGTTTTGCTGAAGTTGAACGTGGTTTTGGGCCAGCCGCTCGGAGACTTCTTTTTCGACATTGCTGAGTTGTTGCCAAAAAGCAGCCGATCGCCGGGCAGTCAAAACTTCCGTCCATAGGGCATTGAGTAACGCTTTAGCGGGAGAGTCTTCTGACACGGTGGACTGTAAGTATGAAAAGGCTTCTGTAGCTTGAGTGTGCTGAGTTGGATCTTGAGCGAGATGAAGACAGACTTGAAGCTGATCGAGTTGATGTTGGGTAAGTGGTTGCATAATAAGTGAACTGGAAGCTTCTCCTGATAACAGACGCGATTGGCAGGGGCGATCCTGAAATTTTGAACGGTTAGCCTCGGAGTTTTCTGCCTTCAGGCTTTTTGGCCGTTGAGCTTCTGAGCAACCGTTCAAAGTTTACAAGCCTGCTGAATTTCTCTTGACGAAGCTCAACGATCGCCCTTAGCTTGCTGAGGATTTGTTACATTTTTTAATTGTAGCTTTAGGCTATCTCACCCGACCTATTATTCAAGCGTATGACGAGGCAGCGAGTTCTTTCTGGCATTCAAACAACGGGCTATCTCCATCTGGGAAACTATTTGGGTGCGATCCGCAACTGGGTAGAGGATCAGAGTCAGTATGACAATTATTTCTTTCTAGCAGATCTGCACGCGATTACGGTACCCCACGATCCCAAAACGCTGGCGGCCGATACTTATACGATCGCGGCTCTCTATTTAGCCTGTGGATTGGATTTGCAGTACAGCACGATTTTTGTTCAGTCTCAGGTGCCTGCTCATACGGAGTTTGCCTGGTTGCTGAGTTGTATTACACCGTTAAACTGGCTGGAAGATATGATCCAGTTCAAAGAAAAAGCGGTGAAGCAAGGGCAAGAAGTCGGGACGGGACTGCTGACCTATCCGGTGCTGATGGCTTCTGATATCTTGCTGTACGAACCCGATAAAGTGCCCGTCGGAGAAGACCAAAAGCAGCATTTAGAACTGACCCGTGATCTGGTCGATCGCTTCAATCACAAATTTGCCACTCCAAAGGAGCCTGTTCTCAAGCGTCCTGATCCGTTGATTCGATCGGCGGGCGCACGAGTCATGAGTTTGACAGATGGCACCAAAAAAATGTCGAAATCTGACCCGTCAGAACTGAGTCGCATCAATCTGCTTGACCCTCCTGATGTGCTTCGCAACAAGATCAAAAAGTGCAAAACTGACCCGATTAAAGGACTGGTGTTTGGCGATCCAGAGCGTCCAGAGTGCAACAATTTGCTGACGTTGTACATGATTTTATCCAATCAGACTCAAGAAGCCGTCGCCGCAGAATGTCAGGACATGGGCTGGGGACAATTTAAACCATTGCTGACCGAAACGACGATCGCTGCCCTTCAACCCATTCAAGAAAAGTACAGCGCCATTATGGAGGACAGAAGTTATCTAGAATCGGTGCTGCGCGAGGGACGGGAAAAAGCGTCGGCGATCGCCAATCAAACCCTCAAAAAGGCCAAGCAAGCGTTGGGATATGCGTTGCCGGGAGAGTGAGGCGTGAGGCGTGAGGCGGGGTGAAGGCTTCTGAAACTCAACACTTCTCTTTAAGCTGCCGTAAAACTTCGTGGAGTCCCTTTAACTTTGGACAAAATGACCGATAGGCTAGAGCAAATACCCTGAACTCGCACATTGAACTTGCACATTGCCCATGCTCGATACTCAAGCTCCGATTTCCTCGTTTCGTACGGCTGCTTTGTCTGGAGAATTTCTGATCACCGCAGAAGTCGCTCCGCCTAAAGGCAGTAACCCGGCTCATATGATTGCGATGGCGCAGACGCTCAGGGGGCGGGTTCATGCGGTCAATATTACGGATGGTAGTCGGGCGGTGATGCGGATGTGTTCGCTCGTCTCGTCGTTTCTGCTGCTGCAAAATGACATCGAACCGATTTGGCAGGTCGCCTGTCGCGATCGCAATAGTATCGGTCTGCAAGCAGACTTGATGGGGGCCCATGCGCTGGGGATTCGGAATGTGTTGGCGCTGACGGGCGATCCGGTGAAGGCGGGCGATCATCCCGATGCCAAAGCCGTGTTTGAACTGGAGTCGGTCAGACTGTTGCAACTGATTCGGCGGCTCAATTTGGGGTTTGACTTGAATGAAAAGCCGTTGACCGACGAAGCAACCGATCTGTTTGTAGGAGCGGCGGTCGATCCTCAGTGTGGCAGTTGGTCAGGGTTACAGCGTCGCTTCGATCGCAAGCTAGAAGCCGGGGCGCAGTTCTTCCAAAGTCAGCTAATTTCAGATTTTGACAAACTCGCGAAGTTCATGGATCAAATCGGTTCCCCTTCTGGAAAGCCAGTTCTGGCGGGAATCTTTCTGCTCAAGTCTGCCAAAAATGCTCAGTTCATTAATCGCTGTGTGCCGGGGGTGCAGATTCCGGATCATATTATCGATCGCTTAGAACGGGCCGCTGATCCCCTTCAAGAAGGCGTGATGATCGCTGCCGAACAGGTGCAACTGGCGATGAAGCTCTGTCAAGGCGTTCACATGATGGCCGTCAAGCGTGAAGACTTGATCGCACAGATCCTTGACCTGGCGGGGATTGCTCCCCTGACAAAAGTTTCGGTAGAAGCAAAATCTTTCAACTAAGTGGCTGATGTGAAAGGGAAGGGCTACGATCGAGCTATCCAAAGTTTTATCAACACGAATCGCTAGAATTTCAGAGCAACGTGAATTCATGTTTTTAGCTCCGGTTGCAGACGCGGCTTGCTCCCCAAACTTCCTATCAGTAAGAGATTTTGAACCAAAAATCTTGTCTTAAAGTCTCCCAGAGTTGAAGGGTTAGGGGCAGAAGCGTTGAACACCGAAGCGAAGGAATTGAATTCATAGCAAAACCGACGATCGCCCCTCCTAATGACTGAAACGAATGTCTGAAACGATTATTTCCCGTAACCCCTTTGTTGTCGGTAAACCTGTTCCGCCTGCGTTCTTTACGGGGCGAACTTCCGAAATCGAGACGGCTTTTGACCAAATTCTCAGCAAAAGTAATCTGGCAATCTGGGGCAGTCCGGGAATTGGCAAATCGTCGCTGTTAGAACTGCTCGCCTCTCCCCTGGCGTGGCAACTGAGAGGACACAATCCTTCTGCTGCGGTGATTGTGTTGCTGAGTTGTCTGAGCGTTCACCCATTTAATGGGTCTAACTTTTGGCGAGAAATTTTGAGCTTGATGAAAGACGCGCTAGACGGCGAAGCAGACCTTCAGGCAGAAATTAGTGCCCTGCTAGACAAGGAAACCACCACGAAAGACAGTCTGCGATCAATCCTGCGATCCCTGGGCAAACATGAGAAATTTTTGGTGCTGCTAGTGGATGACTACGACGCGGCACTTCATCCCCAAGACGGCTACACCGACACCGACATTGCCACCTTTTTGAGCGACTGCCGAAATCTCGCTTCTCACTCCAAAGAGCGACAGTTTCTCTCGATGGTTGTCACCTCGATTCGACGGCTTAACGAACTGGGGCCTGCTTTAAAACCCGGCGGTTCTCCCTGGTACAATCACTATTTGTTTCAGCCGCTCAAGCCCTTTACCGAAACGGAAGCCGCCGCCCTGCTTGGCTCAATGCCGATGACTCCGGCCCTCCGCGATGGCATTCGAGAGATCGCTGATGGTAACCCAGCTTTGCTTCAAAACGCAGGCCATTTGCTCTATCGAGAACTGCGATCGGGTCATGTCCCCAGCGCCGAAGCGTTTGCCAGAGATTTTGAACGCGCAACCGAGCAATATTTTCAAGACATGTGGCGGCTGGCCAGCGAGGTTGAGCAAACTTTGATGATGCTGATTGCGCTATCTGCCCTCAAGGGTCGATTACTCAAAAAGCGCTACGATCTAGGAGATGTGGATCTCGTTTTTAGTCAAAAAGAGCGAGAACTGACTGATCTAGAGGAGCAGGGCACGATCGTTTCGGGGAGACAAGAAGGCAAAAAATGGTACGCCTTTGCATCGTCGATGATGGAATGGTGGGTGATTAAGGAGATCGAAAATAGCAACGAAGAATCGCTGCAAAATCGTCAAAAGGTGTTTCTCAACCTGATGAGCCATAAACAAGCAGAAACGGTGACAAAAGCGATCGAATGGCTATGGCAACACAAAGAAGAAGTGCCCTCGACGCTGGAATGGATTGGGAAAGTCTCAGCAGCATTGCCCAAAGGCTTGATTCAGGGTTAATCTAACCCAATAGACAAAAACTTGATATGTTCTCGCACAATCGCAGAAATCTTGAAGGTTTCTCGTCTAACCAGAGAAATCCGTACATCATTGGTCGCCCGATCACGGAGTCAGAACTGTTTTTTGGGCGAGACACGCTCTTTCAGTTCATTGCAGACAATCTGGTGCAGGGGGCCCAGGTGATTTTGCTGCACGGTCAACGGCGGATCGGCAAGTCTTCTGTGCTGGCGCAAATTCCCAATTTTGTTGACCTGGAGGGATTTGAGTTTGTTCCGCTTTCGCTAGAAGGAGATAGCCAAAAGCCGTTGGCCGAAGTGCTGCATGAGTTGGCGAGAGATTCGCTAGAACACTTTGATCTGATGGGTCAGGTGGAGTTACCCTCGATCGCTCTTCTCAAGCACAAACCAAAATTATTCGCCGATCGCTTTCTCCCCGATCTTCGCAAAGCACTCAAAACTCAAAATTTGGTGCTGTTGTTGGATGAGTTTGACGCGCTGGCTGACTATGACTCAGAGGCGGCTCCAGGTCATCTTTTTCCTTACTTACAAGCTGCGGTTTACGAACACAAAGAGCTATTTATTATTCCCGTGGTCGGGCGGCAACTGCACGAGTTACCGAGGCTGCTGGGATTGTTTCGCGAAGCACCCAACCAAGAAGTTGGCTTTTTGGACAACCGCAGTGCTGAACAACTCATTACCCAACCCGCACGAGGCGTTTTAGAATACACCCCCGACACGATCGCCGCCATTCTCGAACTTTCTGCGGGGCATCCTTATTTCACCCAACTGATTTGTTTTGCGCTATTTGCTCAAGCACGAGAAGAAAATCGCTGGAAAATTACACGGGCAGATGTGCAGCGGGTGGTCGATAACGGAGAAGGCACCGGGCGAGGCCGAGCGATCGAGCTGGGTGAAGGTGGGATCACCTGGTTTTGGGATGGGTTGCCTTTACCAGAGCGAGTTGTTTTTTCGGCAGCCGCAGAGATTCCAGAACTAAAGCTGGCCAAAATCGGGGAAGCAGCCACACTGCGAGACGAATATTTAGCACTCCAGTTTACCGAAGCCGAACCGCTGGAACTGCTGGTCGATTGTGGCGTGATGCTAACCGAGACGCTGCGCCAGGCCGAGCTTAATTTGTTTGAATGGAAGTTTTTGCAGCCTGTGCCCATGAGAACAAGCCGTAGTGGTACCAGCATTCCGCCTCGGATGGCCGCCTATCGGGTGACGATCGAATTGGTGCGACGCTGGCTGGTCAGAAAGCACTCAATCCGGCGAGAAATCTGGCAGCTAGAGCATCTCAACGCTGAAGCGCACCATCTTTATGAAACCGTCAAAGCCCTACGCCAAACTGCCACAACGGTGAATGTATTGTCAGGACTGAGCCGCGTTTTGAATCTCAATCCCAATCATTTTGGAGCGCTGTTTGAGTTGGCCGAAAGCTTGACCGAGTTGCGGCAATTTTCTCAAGCGTTGAAGCATTACGATCGCGCTTATCAAGTCGATCCGATTCGCGCTAAGGACGGCTATTTACTCGCGCTACACAATTATGGCGAAGAACTCCGAGAAGAAGGTCATCTAGAAGACGCGATCGATGTTCTGGAGAAAGCTTTGGAGATCGATCCCGACAACGAAGAGATTGAAGAGTTGTTAGAAAAAGTACACAAAGAGCAACAGTACAGTGAATACTTGACTCCCATTTCGTTTAATGTAGGAACGAATGGCAACGGCAAACATTTGTCATCCAAGGAGCCAACGTCTGAGGAAGACGATCTCGTTAAACTTCAGCAAGAATTTCGTCAGTTGTGGGATCAGGTGAGCGGTGAAGCTCCTCGTGAAGTCAAGGATCAAGCGCTAGAACGACTTTCTGAAGTGGGTGAACTCTTCACAACCAAAAAGCTCAACTTGGCAACATTGGCCTATGTCAAGCAGTGGTTTCTCAAGCGGTTGCCTCCTTCTCTAGCATCTGCGGTCAGTCGATTTGTCGAAGAAGTGGTGGACACGGCGATCGAGAAAAAGGATGTAGATGACTAGAGAAGGCTCAAGTAAACCGATCAAGGTGGTCGGTAAAGTAGGCATTTCTGTAGAGAGAATCGCTTGAAGGCTCAATTCTGGCGCTAAAGCTTTCTGAAAGTCGCGATCGCCAGCAGCCCAGAAATTAGGCTTCTAGAGCAGAAGACTTGCTAAACAAAGCGAAAAACCTGGATCGAACTGATTTTGTTGCTGCTAATCAGATTCGACGATCGTCGATCATTGCTTCCTGCAAAATGGGCACTCTACCCAAGCATCCGTCGGGGAATAGATCATGCTGGCAAGAATTTGGAGTGCTTCACTTATTGGAATTGATGCCGTCAAAGTGGGCGTTGAGGTAGACGTTGCAGGCGGATTGCCAGGAATTGTCGTCGTCGGACTGCCCGATACCGCCGTTCAAGAGTCAAAAGAACGTGTCAAAACAGCGCTCAAAAATGCGGGTTACACATTCCCGATGCGAAAAATTGTAATCAACCTTACGCCCGCCGACCTCCGCAAAGAAGGGCCGAGCTTCGACTTACCGATCAGCGTAGGAATTCTCGCCGCCTCAGAGCAAGTTAGTGCTGAACTTATGGAGACTCATCTGTTTTTGGGCGAAGTTTCATTAGATGGATCGTTGAGACCTGTTGCGGGTGTGTTGGCGATCGCTGCCGCCGCCAAACAACTTGGATTTTCTGGTTTAGTCGTCCCGTCTGATAACGTTCGCGAAGCCGCTGTCGTCAAGGGACTCAACGTTTACGGATTCAAACATCTCTCAGAAATTGGTCAGTTTTTGGGCAATCCTGCTGCTCATCTCCCTGTCCAAATTGATGCCGAAAAAGAGCTAGAACAAATGCAGATTGACGCGCCCGATCTGCGTGATGTAAAAGGACAATCCCACGCCCGTCGCGCGCTAGAAATTGCTGCCGCTGGCGGTCACAATGTTGTCTTTGTCGGCCCGCCCGGAAGTGGAAAAACCATGCTGGCTCGACGATTGCCCGCGATCTTGCCACCCCTCTCCTTTGAAGAAGCACTAGAAGTCACCCAAATTCACTCGGTCGCAGGACTGCTCAAAGAAAAAGGTGCACTGGTCGCTATTCGTCCCTTTCGTAGCCCGCACCATTCTGCATCCGGAGCCTCGCTAGTTGGAGGAGGCAGCTATCCGCGCCCTGGCGAAATCTCTCTAGCTCATAGGGGAATTTTATTTCTTGACGAACTAACAGAATTTAAGCGAGACGTTCTAGAGTTTCTGCGCCAACCCTTGGAAGATGGGCACGTCACGATTTCTCGCACTCGTCAGTCTGTTTTATTTCCTGCCCGATTTACGCTCGTTGCCAGCACTAATCCCTGTCCCTGTGGCTATTATGCAGACACCATTCAGCCTTGCACCTGTTCGCCGAGAGCTAGGGAGCAATATTGGGCAAAGCTTTCGGGGCCCTTAATGGACAGAATCGATTTACAAGTTGGAGTCAACCGCCTCAAGCCCGAAGAGATTACCCAGCAGCCCAATGGTGAAGATTCGGCAACGGTACGATCGCGCGTTCAACTCGCCCGCAACCGCGCCTATCAACGATTTGAAAACACCCCGCTGCGCTGCAATGCCGAAATGCAAAGCATCCACTTGAGAAAATGGTGCATTCTCGACGACGCGACCCGTAGTTTACTCGAAAATGCAATTCGTAGATTGGGGCTATCAGTGAGAGCCAGCGATCGCATTCTCAAAGTTGCTAGAACGATCGCTGATCTGTCGGCTGATGAGCATCTACAAACTCATCATGTTGCCGAAGCCATTCAATATCGCACCATCGATCGCATGTCCTAAATTCATATCCAGAAAGTTTCGACAAACAGTGCAAATACCAATTGATTGTTGATTAATTATCGAACTTGGCTATTAAGCAAATCTCCTGATTATGCTGTTTGCAAAGTTGCAGTTATCCCCCCTCTGGTTTCGGGAAGCATAGGCAGCAGAAGGCAATCCAGCCAGCTATCTCAGGAGCTTTTTATGCCAAAAGATTATCGCCATGTTCGTCGGGCAACTGTAGTTAAAAATCCGTCCGGACAAGTAATTAAATTAGGCGGTTATCGTCCTGATAGGCAAAATCCTAGAGACAAAAAATTTAGTGATCGCGATCGCAATCTTCCCTCTAACGTTGACTTGCGGGAATACCTGACCCCTGTCGAGAATCAAGGCGACTCTAATAGTTGTACTGCAAACGCAATGGCAGGCGCATATGAATATCTAGCCAATCGTCTCATGGGTCAGAGCAATGATGTTAGCCGCCTCTTCATCTACTACAACGCTCGCGAGTTAGATGGTGACACCAGCCAAGACGAAGGCACTTATCTTCGCAGTTGCGTCCGAGTCTTACGAAAATATGGCGCTTGCTCAGAAAACACTTGGTCATTTGATTTAGATCGGGTCTATGACCAACCCAGCGATCAAGCTTACCAGGAAGCCGCCAATCTTAGAATCGAAAACGCCTACCGTGTAGAGGTTGATCTGCAAGCAATGCGGAGTTCTCTAGCAAAAGGCTACCCCTTCGCTTTTGGGCTACAACTGTTTTCCTCTTTTCAACAAGCTGGCTCAAATGGATTAGTTCCCATGCCTGACCCAGACAACGAAAGTCACGACGGTGGTCACGCAATGCTATGTGTAGGCTACTCAGACGATGATCAAGTCTTTATTGTTCGCAATTCTTGGGGAGAAGAGTGGGGCGATCGCGGCTACTGCTATATTCCCTACGACTACATGACCAAGGCTGATTACAACGGCGATTGTTGGGCAGTTCGTCAGGTCAGCGATGTTGATTTTAGTCAAGGAATTCGAGGTAAGTCTGGCTCATTGTTTAGTGGCAAAAAGGCAGCGATCGCTGCCGCATTTCAACGCCCCGGAGCTGCCCAAAACTCCGAAGTAATCAGCCTGTTTGATGAAACCTACGAAGTCGAATACACCGAGCAACTCGTCTACATTGCGGAGCAGGGATATGTCTCAATTGAAGAACACAGCGACCTCGAATCGCTCTACTATCTAGAATACGAAGAGGAATACGAAACGGAAGAAGAATACGAAGCATTTGAGTCATCAATTGAATACTCTGAAGAAACAGAAGACGGCTACGAAGAATCTGAAGACTTTGACGAGGAGGAATCTGAAGAACTAGAAGACAGTTACGAGGAATCCGAAGAGGAAAGCAGCGACGATGAGGAATTCGAGGACGAAGAATCTGAAGAACTAGAAGACAGCTACGAAGAATCTGATGGAGAAGAGGAATTAGAAGAGGAATCCGAAGAAGAAAGCAGCGAGAACGAAGTATATGAGGAGGACGGAGGAGATCAAGGGTATGAAGCCGACGAAGAATAGTTAACCCACTCGATCGCAGCCAGAGTGCTAACCCTCGTTTTAGTAAGCATTCTGGCTGACGCGAACCCAATCTACCCAACTCCCTGATGCGATCGCCATTTATCGTGCAGATTAGACGCTACAATGTGACGGTTGAATTCTGTGCGATCGCCTTGATAGAGCGTTATACCCTGCCCGAAATGGGCAATTTGTGGACGGAAGCTTATAAATTTAAAACCTGGTTGCAGGTCGAAATCGCAGTCTGTGAAGCTCAAGCAGAACTGGGATACATCCCATCAGAGGCAGTGGAGGAAATCAAAGCAAAAGCAGATTTTGACCCCAAAAGAATTTTAGAAATCGAAGCCGAAGTTCGTCATGACGTGATTGCCTTTCTCACCAACGTCAACGAATATGTCGGCGACTCAGGACGCTACATTCACCTGGGAATGACCAGTTCCGACGTGTTAGATACTGCTTTGGCGCTACAACTCGTCGCCAGTCTAGACCTGATCATGTCGCAGGTAGAAGCACTCATTCAAGCACTTCGCTACCAAGCGCAGCAACATCGCAACACTGTAATGATTGGTCGATCGCACGGCATCCACGCAGAACCCATCACCTTCGGCTTCAAACTCGCTGGCTGGTTAGCCGAAATGTTGCGCCATCGTGATCGCCTCTGCAACCTCAAAAAAAGCATTGCTGTCGGTCAAATTTCTGGTGCCGTCGGCACCTACGCCAACATTGACCCCAGAATCGAATCGCTCACTTGCCAAAACCTGGGACTCGAACCCGATGCCGCCTCGACGCAGGTGATTTCTCGCGATCGCCACGCCGATTTTATGAATGGACTGGCTTTGTTGGGAGCGTCGATCGAGCGTTTCGCTGTCGAAATTCGCAACCTCCAGCGCACCGACGTTCTCGAAGTTGAAGAATTTTTCTCAAAAGGGCAAAAAGGCTCCTCAGCGATGCCCCACAAGCGCAACCCGATTCGATCAGAACGCCTCACCGGAATGGCTCGATTACTTCGAGGATATGCTGTTGCCGCTCTGGAAAACGTCGCGCTCTGGCACGAACGAGACATTTCTCACAGTTCCGTCGAACGGGTTGCCTTCCCCGATGCCTGCATTCTGACTCACTTTATGCTGGTCGAGACGACCGACTTGGTGAAAAATCTGCTCGTCTACCCCGAAAATATGAGCCGCAACATGAACCTCTACGGCGGTGTTGTGTTTAGCCAGCGAGTTCTATTAGCGCTTGTGGCTAAGGGGATGGGACGTGAAGAAGCGTATGCGATCGTGCAGTCCTGCGCCCACCAAGCCTGGAACAAACCCGAAGGTGACTTTCGTAAGCTGATTACCGAAAATACTCAAGTCGCCGAAAAGCTTTCGAGCACTGAGATCCAAGACTGCTTTAATCCACAAGCCCATCTCAAAAATCTAGACCAGGTTTACCAAAGACTAGGCATCTGAAGGTTACAGCCTTCGCTTCAGCAGATTCTAACAACGAGTGACCGACCCCAAAATCCCTGCTTTCAATCTACTGGGTCTTTGTTACCCTGATCCAATCGCCGACTTTCTACTTCACTTCTACTGAGAAAGCGTATTTGTAGCCTTTGAAATTGGACTCCATTTGCAATTTGTAGTCGCCTGTCGAAGGAAGCTCGCTCATCCAAACCTGTTTTCCGTCTTGAGGGTCATTGATCACCTTGCCGTTTGGGGCAAAAATCAACGGCAGATCTCCTTTCTCGCTTCTCACCGTCAACATCTGACCTTTTGCCAGGTTCAAGCGATATTCATGAGAACCGACCCCAATAAAGCGATCGCTAATCTCCACTGAGTTTCCACCCTTTCCAAAGCTGACTCGCTCGACCTTCCCATTACAGCCGCTTTCCACATTTTTAATCGAAAGCCAGCCTTTAACCGGAGTACTGATCCGAAACCAGCCTTCTTGCTCACCCGTAACTGTGACAAAGGTACCGTTTTTGAGTTGACCGACCACATTGTCATTTGAAGTGGTGTCGGGGGTCGATCGCACATTCAAAGGCGGATTTGGGTCACTCACTTTTGCCATTGTCACCTTACAAGACTCCACCTCACGCAGCGCTTCCGCAGAGTTTTCAGGTTCCGTTGGTTCATGATTTTGATCAACTGTCTGATCGGCAGGAGATTGTACCGAAGGTTTTGGCGCAGAGAAATTGGTGGCTTGAGGGTTGGGAGTTGGGGATGCACTCGCGATCGCGTTAGGTGATTCTGAAATCGTCACCGTTGGCTGAGGAGATTGAGACTGCATCACAGCGGAAGTAATGCCCATAACAGCAGCAAGCCCCGCCAAGCCTGCCACAATAAGAACCGATTTAGGTGCCATATATTTGAGTATCTGCGATCACACTTAACTTCACCAAGGCAGGTGTAAATATCGGAACAAACAATAAGTTTCAGTCAAATGCACAACTTTTCCAAAAAGTGATCAACTGCTAACCCCTATCAGGTCTATTACCAACTATCCATTCCAATCATCGTGCCATCAACCATTACTACAGCTATCCTAACTAAGTTGTGATAATTCGGTGGTTCGTGGTTAATCGTCAATCAATAGCTATGTAACTAATGACTAACAACCCGATATGTGAAGATTCTCACAATCGATTTAGAACTGCTATGTTTCTAATCGATTAGGTTTCGACCTTATCAATGAGATGTTATCGTTTCTTACTTAGATTTTGAACTCGCTGTATGCCGTAGCTCAATAGCTTTTTTAACTAATGGAGCCAGTTTCTCTCGCCAAAACCGAATGTCTGGAAACTCATCTACAAGCTTTAATACCACTTCCCATTTACTTTGCTTGAGTGCTTTTTCTGCGGTGTTGTAAAGCAATTGTGCCTGCTTCCATTCAGACGGCATTTCTTTGAGCTTGGCTTGAGCTTTTGGGTAAGCAACACTGCTAGAAGGAATTGTTTTTACTAACGCGATCGCCCCCTGCAAATCTCCTGCTTGATAAACCGAAATCGCACTCGCCAAAAGACGATCGCCTTGATCTTGCGGCACCAACTCCTTTGACCGAGCAATCTCAGCTTTCGCATCACCAACTTGAGCAGTCGTCCCACAGACGGTCTTTGTTAGCGACTGATCCACCCAGCCTCGCACAGGCGAACTCACTTCAAACCAGGATTCATTTCCTCCAACCACCGCCAGCGTCTCACCATTTTTGACCTGTCCAACCACGTTGCCCTTCAGTTCAACAGGGCTAGAACGGATATTCAGAGGCGGGTGTGGGTCATTAACGATCGTCTGACAGTCAGGTTTTGTCGCAGTTGCGATCGCCGTTGACTGAAGCGTGGAGGAATCCGATCGAGGGCTTAAGACTGCATAAATTGTTCCTGCAACTGTAACGATAGCTGTAATACAAACTCCCACTGCCAAAGGAGATTTCAAGACACCATTCACTCTAGAAACCATCACAACGCCTCAGTTTTGCGACACAATTTTATCCACCCGTCTTATGTGTAGATTGCCCAAAACTGATCGCGAAACCTCTTTTACAAACAGTTTCTACAAATAGTGCAGACCCCAAAAATCCCTTGGATTCGCACTTCTTTGCAGTCAAACTATCTTGGGGGGGCAAAAATCTTGAAGCGGCTAACAATGTAGTAAAAAAATTGGTAGAACCTATCAAATTGTTGACTTGGGGCACTACCACGCCAGTTGTAGCGAATCTTGTTTTGCACGATCGTCATCGTCATCGAACTCACCTTCGCGTCAACTTTGATTTCGAGATTTCCTGAAATTCCCTGTTGAGTCGTAAAATTCGACGGGGTTGACTTTCTTTGGTCACTGAGATCCGTTCCTGCCCAGCCTCTAATCTCGACGTTGGGATTGGTCGGGTCGCTAAAGGCCATTCCGTCTCGATTTTCTGGCGTAATGGAGGCAACCCAGCGATCGGGGTACAAAAACTCAAAGCCAAAGCGATCGTTTCGATAGACTGTCCAATTGCCAGCCTGGTTGCGATCGTTTGCTCCACAGCCCGATAAAAAGACCGTCAAAACCATCCCCACTAGGAGATAGATGACCTTGACTTTAGGGGAGAAGTTTCTAAAATTCACGCTCATTTGTAAAGAAGTGTAACAATATTGCCGTCATGCTGGTTTAGCATCTTGACAGCCCCGAAAACAGCCGATATCGTGATTCACATACCCGGGTAAAACGACTGAGAGTTATATGCAAGACAAGCAAAAAGTCACGTTGTATCTTCCGCCAGAATTGCACCGACAGCTAAAAATTCGAGCCGCCGTTGCTGCTGAGGCGATGTCAGCCCTAGCGGAAAAGGCACTCGTCTTCTACCTCACCCATCCCGAAATGGTTGAACAACTAGAGGAAGCTCACGGTCAAACTCACCGGATTTACAACTGTCCTGAGTGTACGACTCCAGTCGTTCTAAAGGATGGTGAAATTGTTCCTCTAGGTAAAGAACCTAGTGTAGTGACTGGTGAGCCGCTTCCCGTTGAAAAGCAGAAGGTCGGTTCTGCCGCCGGAAATCAAGGAGAGGGCGAACTCGTCCCCTGCTAGTTACCTCCTTACAAAGAAAGTTTGTTTTCCCCTCCCCCTGCTTCACCGCTACTTTTTACTTTTGTGGCGTTTCTAGCAGACAGTCGGGAACCTCTCGTATCACAATCGATCTGCGCCGTTTCTAATGAGTTGGGTGGTTATGCAAGAAGAGCTAAATATTCTCATACAAGCTCAATATCCTTTAATCTACCTTGTGACCTCAGAAGAGGAGCGAGCCGAGCAGACGATTGCTGCGATCGCCCAAGCCAAGCCTGTTCGCCGTGTCTACCTCTGGACTGTCACTCACGGAATTGTTGAATACGGTCAGCCGCGCAACGTTACTCAGCACAACACGGTTTCGCCCGAAGCGGCCGTTGAGTGGGTGATGCGTCAGCGAGAGCCTGGTATCTTCGTCTTCAAAGATTTGCATCCTTTCATTGACTCGCCTGCGGTGACTCGGTGGCTTAGAGATGCGATCGCCAGCTTCAAAGGCACTCAGAAAGCAATTATTCTGATGTCTCCGGTACAAAACATCCCGATCGAGCTTGAGAAAGAGGTTGCTGTCATTGATTTTGCCCTGCCTGACATGGCGGAACTGAATCAGGTTTTGACCAACCAGCTTGAACAAGTTCGTGGACGCAAGATTACAACCGAGACTCGCGAGAAGTTGTTGAAAGCAGCCCTAGGGCTGACGCGAGATGAAGCGGAAAAGGTCTACCGTAAAGCACAGGTGACAGCAGGCCGCCTGACCGAAGAAGAAGTTGACATTGTTCTTTCTGAGAAAAAGCAGCTTATTCGTCGCAACGGTATTCTGGAGTATATCGAAGAAGATGAAACTCTCAACTCAGTGGGCGGACTCGAAGAATTGAAAAAGTGGCTGACTCAACGCTCAAACGCTTTTACAGAGAGGGCTAGAGAGTACGGTTTACCTCAACCTAAAGGAATGCTAATTTTAGGAGTACCGGGTTGTGGTAAGTCGCTAATTGCCAAGACGACCTCTCGGTTGTGGGGATTGCCCTTACTGCGGTTAGATATGGGTCGGGTGTATGACGGGTCGATGGTGGGACGATCGGAAGCCAACCTTCGCAACGCCCTCAAAACCGCTGAATCTATTTCACCCGCAATTCTATTCATTGACGAGATGGACAAAGCCTTCGCTGGGACAAGTGGCTCGGCTGACTCAGATGGTGGCACATCCAGTCGGATTTTTGGTTCCTTCCTGACCTGGATGCAGGAAAAAACCTCTCCCGTCTTTGTCATGGCAACTGCCAATCGTGTAGAGCGTCTCCCCGGAGAGTTCCTTAGAAAGGGACGGTTTGACGAAATCTTCTTCGTTGACCTGCCCACTGCTGAAGAGCGAAAAGAGATTTTCAGAATTCACCTATCCAAGCGTCGCCGTGAAATTGAACGGTTTGACCTGGATCAGCTAGCAAGTGTCTGTGACGGCTTCTCTGGTGCCGAAATCGAGCAAGGACTCGTGGCTGCCATGTATGAAGCCTTTGCTCAGGACAGAGAGTTTACCCAATTGGATATTATTGCGGCGAGTCGAGCCACAATGCCACTATCCAAGACCATGACAGAGCAGGTAACGGCCCTTCGGGATTGGGCCAGGCAGCGAGCGCGGCCTGCTGCGTCCTCAGTCGCAGAATATCAGCGGCTTGAGTTCTAAAAGCTTTCTCCTGCTTCCCAACAGGAGGAAAGGCTGGCATTTGCCAGTAGTCCGAAAGAGCGATGAATCATGAAAGATGGGTTGTTAGACTCAAAACTCACAGTTCAAAGCTCGTAGTTCTGAAACGTTGTCGTTGTTTTCAAATTTCCACTGGAGGAAACCCCAATGTCTCACTTTAGCACTCTGCGTACCAAGATCACCGACGCTGAAATCCTCAAATCTTCTCTTCGCGACCTCGGCATCAACGTTAAAACTGAAGCTGATGTGCGTGGTTACAACGGTCAGCGCGTTCGCTCTGATATCGTTGCAGTCCTCGAAGGCGAATACGATTTGGGCTGGAGCCGCAATGCTGATGGTTCTTTCGACCTCATTGCTGACCTCTGGGGCGTTGCTAAAAAGCACAACCAAACCGAATTGATCAACTCTATCAACCAGAAGTACGCTGTGAACAAGACCCTCTCTGAGGTCAAGCGTCCTGGTCTGCAAAACGCGAACGTTAAGCTAGTTCTGCAAAAGTAGTTTCTCTGCGCGTTCCCAAGCTGGCGGGTTAGCCCTTCGTTAGGTTAACCCGTTTTTTTGTGCCAAAATGGCACTGCTGCTGCTTCCTAATCATCATGACTTTTGATAACGACCGGGATACTCAGATACGATCGCTGATTCGATCGTGCGGGCAGCAAGCAAACCAAATGGCAGCCCAGGGGTTAGAAATCTTTGAAAAGGCTCCGGCTGACTTTGTGACGAATGTGGATCGAATGCTCGATCGCCAACTTTCTGCGGGATTTGCTCACTTCTTTCCTCAAGATGGCGTGATCACAGAAGAGAATTCAGAGTCGAGAGCGCAGTTTCAGTCCGGTAACCCTCGGCTTTGGTGCATTGATCCGATTGACGGCACGGAAGACTTTATTCACGGCCGACCCGACTATGCAGTGATGGTCGGACTCTTAGAGAAAAATCAGCCTGTCTCAGGTTGGATCTATGCGCCCCAACAGGATGTGATGTACTACGGTGGGAGCGACCAAGGATTGTGGCAAGCGATCGCAGACTTTACACCCCAGCAGCTATCACCTTCTAAACCCAAGCCGCCTTCGCCTGATCGTTTTCGCTTGATTGTTGGTAACAAAGACCGAGAAAATTTTGGGGAGGCCATTTCTCGATCGATTCCTGAAGTGGAATTTGTCTACTCGCTGGGTAGCTTTGGGCTGAAGGTGATGAACGTGATCATGGGTCAGGCTGGGCTGTATGTTTATCTCAATGGTCGAGTGAAAGTTTGGGATACGGTAGCACCCCTGGCGCTAGCAAAAGTCGCGGGACTGGTCTGCTGCGACCTGAACGGCAACGAGTTGAGCTATGCAGATGACGCGATGAACCTGGAAACTTTGGCACATCAGCAATCGATCGTCATCGGATGGGCACCCTATGTAGAGTCGCTATTGCCTAGAATGAGGACAGCGATCGCCTCGGTTGTTAATTCTTAGCTGTAGACTTCACGGTTGAAGGTGAAGAACGATCGAGCATTCACAACTGTTCTACATGGCAACCTTTAAGAATCCGTAGAATTGCCCTGAGACAAGGCTATCAATTCTTGCCAAGATAGAAAGAGATGTGTCTCATCTGATACGTTTTCTCGTGTGATTGTCCACTACAAAATTCCCTGAAGATCATTTTCATGCAGACTGAAGTTTTCAGTGAGCTATTTCCGTTGCTGGCTGCGGCCAATCCAGAGACCTTAGACTGGCTCCTATCCGTGGCAACTGAGCATGAGTACCCGTCTGGCAGAGCCGTTTTGATGGAGGATGCTTGGGGAAATGCTGTCTATTTTGTGGTGAATGGCTGGGTCAAGGTGCGTCGGCACTCTGGAACGGGTGAGGATGTGGCGACGCTGGCGATTTTGGGACGGGGCGACTTTTTTGGTGAGATGGCGATCTTGGATGAGTCGCCGCGATCGACCGATGTGATTGCCCTGTCGAATGTGCGTCTCTTGAGCATTTCAGCACAGCGATTTATCCAAACCCTCTTCAAAGATCCGCAGCTACACCATCGGATGCTGCAATTGATGGTCAGACGACTGCGCCAAACCAATTTTCGCTTTCAACTCCGCAACCAACCGCCTGCAATCAAGCTGGTAAATACGCTGGTGGCACTGGGTGAAAATTACGGACAGGAGTCGGGCAGCGGGACGGATATTTTCAACGTTCCGGCGAAAGACCTGGCGGATGTCTCAGATATCAGCGCCGACGAGACGACCAAAATTCTAGAGAAGCTCGACAGCAAAGGCTGGATCAAAATCGATCCAAGTAAGCAGGTAATTCACCTCGTCAACCTCAAACAGTTGATGAATCTGGCGGGTAAACGATAAGTTGTCCTGCTTATGTTTCAGATACAGCAGGAATTTGAAGTTGATCCACCAGCCTCAAGATCAAGAATTACGTCCCGCCATAACTCCACCATCCACATTCCAGGTCGCCCCCGTGATCCAGGAGGAGTGATTAGACATTAAGAATGTGATAACCCCTGCAACATCGATAGGTTGTCCGACACGCCCGATCGGATGAAAGTCATTGAACCCTTGTAGCGTTGTATGAATGTCTTCCGGCTTAATGAACGCTCCATAGATCGGAGTTTCTACGACAGCAGGCGCAACCGCATTCACCCGAATTTTGTACTGACCGAGTTCTATTGCTAAGTGTTGTGTGAGCGAATGTAAGCCTGCCTTTGCCATTGAGTAAGCAGAAGATGGGGTTGCTAATACCGCTTGATGTGCCCACATTGAGCCAACGTTGACAATTGCACCGCCTTGTTTCTGCTGTACCATATTCCGAACGACCTGCTGTGTTGTGAAGAAGGTGCCGTGATTGAGGTTGAGATAGCGATCGTAGTCTGCCTCTGAGTGTTCGAGAAATGGCTTTGGCAGAAAAACACCCGCAGCATTTACGAGGTAGTGAACATTCGTGAGTTTGGTAGCAATTTGATCAGCCAGCCGAAATGTATCTCGGCGATCGCTGATGTCTGCCTGCCAAATTTGGATGTTCCCGTACGGTTCGAGATCAGATGCCGTTGCTTGAAGTTTTGCAAGATTGCGTCCGATAATGGTGACGATCGCTCCTTGGCTGAGAAGACTTTCTGCAACTGCTCGTCCAATACCACTGCTCCCACCGATGATGAGTGCTTGTTTTTGCCTAAACTCTGAGTACATGATTACTTCCTTTCCGAGGCAATAGATGGTAACTACAGCATCTTAAGCAACTGAGTACGAGTAGAAAAGTCAGCACTTTTGGGTGGGGTACTTACTTTCTGGTAGAAATTAAGGCAGGACGGGAGAAAATTTTTGAGTTATGCAAAATGAGTAGAGGCAAACCAGAAGTAACTTCAGCCGCAATGCTGGAATACATCGTTGGCTGTAAATGGTCAATCCGAATTTTGACGTTGATTCGCCAAGGAGTGAATCGTCCCGGAGCTATCACGCGATCGATTGATGGACTGACGACCAAAGTCCAAGGTGACTGCCTGAACAAAATGGTAGGCTTCGGGATTTTAGAAAGGATTGCTTACGGAGAAATTCCGCCGCGAGTTGAGTACAAGCTAACCAGTTTTGGGCAACGCTTCGTCTCAATTTTGGATGCTGTTTCGGAGTTGCAGCACGAAATAGATGCTGCCAACCAGTAGCACGAGGTATTGGAGCCAATCGACGAAAAACGATCGGTTAGAGTTGACAATCTCTGCTCAGGATAATGGATGAAGATGACTGTATCCAAAACCTACTGCGGTAGGTTCGATAGACTGATACTGCGATCGCTTACATATTAGTCAGAACCGCAATTCGCACAATCCTTAACCGCTAATCAAGGCTTCTACAAACTCGTAGCTAGAAAACGGGCGCAAATCTTCGATGCCTTCTCCTGCACCGATAAAGCGAATCGGTAACCCCAACTCTTCAACGACGGCCAGCGCCACGCCTCCCTTTGCGGTTCCATCCAGTTTGGTCAACACAACGCCGCTTAACTGAGCCGCTTGAGAAAATACCTGCGCTTGTCGCAAGCCATTTTGTCCCAGTGTGGCATCAAGAACTAAGAGCGACTCAACTTTTGCGTTTACCGCTTTTTTGTCAATGATGCGACGAATCTTGCTCAGTTCATCCATCAAATTCTTTTTGTTTTGCAGCCGCCCCGCCGTATCTACCAAGAGAAGTTCTGTACCTCGTGATTGGGCCGCCGCGATCGCATCAAATACCACTGCCGCCGGATCGGTATTTTGTCCCGGATTGGCAATTACTTCCACGTCGCTTCTCTGACCCCAAACTTTCACTTGCTCGACCGCCGCAGCCCGAAACGTATCGGCAGCCGCAATCAGACATTTGTAGCCAGACTTTTGAGCAATGTGAGCCAGCTTGCCGATCGTCGTCGTTTTGCCAGCCCCATTGACTCCAGTAATTAGCCAGATGTTGAGCGTGTCTTTTTCGGGCACAAAAACAGGCGTGTGAGCAGACTGTAGCGGACGATCGAGTAATTCTCTCAGCAGTTGTTTGAGGTAGGCGATCGCTTGCTCTGGTGGCAGCACTTCTTCTCGCAATCTGGCTTGCAGCGCGTCGATAATCTTATCGGTGGCTTCAACGCCTGCATCAGCTTGCAAAAGCAGCGACTCGATTTCTGTGACGGCATCCTGGTTGAGCGGCCCTTGACCGACAATTGCCTTGAGACGATTGACCAGATTGCGACGAGTCCGATCCAACCCTTGGCGCAGACGTTTGAGCCAGGTAATTTCTTCGAGGGTGACATCTTCAGCGCGACGACCTTGAGCCGCCAGCACTTCGGTTGACCAGAGAAAGCCTTCATCCAGTGTGAAATCAGGAACTACCAGTTCAGGTTGGGCCGTTTGAACGGCAGGCTCTGGCTCCTCTACGATCGCCGTTGCTCGAAGTCTCTCTAAACGGGCTTCTCGCTCTGCGTCAGCCTGCGCCCAAAAAGGGAGTGGTGCAATTTCGGCAGGCGTTTCATCAACCGCAAAGACGGCCGTTTCAGGGATAGCTTCTTCTATCAGGGCGGCGGTTTCTGGAACTTCGGCAGTCGTAGTTGGGTCAGCGATCCGTTCAGGTATATCTTCAGCAACGGTGTCTGAAGGGGATTCTACGATCGCTTCAGTCGGTTCAGCACTTTCTACAGGCGCTTCTTCGGACTGCTGCTGACGTTTTTTAATGTTTTCATAGGCTGCCTTAGCGAAGTTCAAATAATCTTCGGCAACGGCTGGCGGTGCTTCTTCGGTCGGAGTTGGGTCAGGTTCAGGTTGGACAGGTTCAGCAGGTGCCGCCTCGCCTTTTTGATCAAATTTCCGGTTAAACCAATTAAACGTCATTGCCTGTACCTGAATCTTCTCTCATTACTGTAGAACAGAAGCGGAAGCGGGAGTCGTTTGCAGCGCTAAGTCCTCACAGATTTCCCCACAGATTCAAGGTTTTGATCCGGCGGGCTGCTGCTCAGTGACTCGACGCAAAACGCCATTGATAAATCGGTGTCCGTCTTCGCCGCTGTAACGTTTGGCAAGCTCGATCGCTTCATTAATCGCCACACGTTGATCGATGCCCAGATAGACCATATCGACGATCGCCATTCTCAAAATATCTTGGTCGATTCGTGCTAGACGGCTAAGTTGCCAATCGACCAGCGCATTTTCTAAGATGGCATCGATTTCTGAGCGTTCTGAAACTAGTCGCGTAATGATCTCGACTGCGTAGTTGCGAACGTCTGATTGGTTGGTGAGTTGAATGAATTCGGGAATTTCGATCGAGCTTCCGACTCGGTTGATAGCAGTTTGAGTGAGTTCGATCGTTTCTCTCAAAATGGCTCTTGCACTCTCGACATCGCTGGTACGAGTTTCACTTTTGAGCAGTTGAGCGTTGCTGCGTTGCAATTCGGCAGAAGCGGTTTCCAGCGCGTCTCTTGCTTCGGTAGCCAGGGTGCGAACGGATGCCACGACCAAATCCTGGAGTTTTTGAGTGGTCAATTTCTCTGGCTTGGCAGGCAGTTGACTAATGCTCAAAAGAGCCAGTTCACGGGCAATTCGGCGGGCTTGCATGGCGGCTTGGGTTGGCTAGGTTCTGTATCGCTTGGCTATCTTAGCAAGTTTGAGGACGGGTCGGGGGTTTAGACCAAAGGGATTTCCCAGGTTTTAGACAGAAGCCTTCATCTCAAAAAATAAGAGGTCAAGATGACCCCCGTTGAAATTCAAAAGCAGGATTCTTCAATCGTCCCAGTTCTAAACGTGATTATTCTTCGAGCATCGCTTGTCTTGTCGTGTCAATTAGAGGTTCCAACGTGCGCTCTCGTTTGCTGCTGACGTTGGTTAACGTTGCCAAAGCTGCCGAATCAGGACTGACGATTCCCCCCGAAATCACCACCTTGAAGGCATCCTCGATCGGCATTGCCAACGTAATTACAGCCGATTCTGGCACGACCGCATACCACCCTGTCGTTGGATTGGGGGTCGTGGGAATGAACACACTCAGCATCTCTCCCGGAAAATGTGATTGCACCTCTGAACCGATCGCTCCGGTCACAAAGCCAATTGACCAGACTCCCACACGGGGATACTCGACCAAAACGACGCGACGAAAGCGACCATTAGAGTCTCGCAAAACTGTTTCTAGCAATTGCTTCAAAGTTTTGTAAACTGCGCCTGCTAGAGGAATGGCTTGTAGGACTCGTTCACCTACATCAAGCAGCCATCGTCCAGCAATGTTGCGGGCCATCAGTCCGATCAGCAGAATGCAGGACAGAGGCACCGCCAGCCCCACTAAAAAATTGAGCAGATTCACCAAAATGGGCTGCATTCCATCAAACGGGTTAAGTTGTTTGGGAATGCGGGTTAGAAAGTTAATGACCCAGTTTGCGATCGTAATCGTCAACCAAATCGTAGTGGCCAACGGAATGACCACCAGCAGACCTGCGATCAGGTCATTTTTTAAGTCTTGTTTGAGGCGTTGGATCACAGGGTGCTTACTCTCCTTCAACTGGCTGCAAGTATCACGGTTAGAAGCTGCCTTTCATCAAGGCAATGAGAAAGATGGATGAGCGCAGCGATGAAATTTTGAGGATGTGCAGGTTTAAAGTGCTCCTCGTCTTGCCTGTTTTTCAACCTTCTTTCTAGAGTTTTAGGAGCGTCTATTACTATTTGTAAAGGTTGTAAAGGAATGTTGCAAGGTTTCGGTCTCTTTCTCAGGGAAGTTTTCTTATTTAATCATTGATCCCCAATCTGAAATATCCGAACGCGATCGGTATTATTCGTAACATCCTTGTAAAAGCAATGCACAACGATCGTGGGAAACCGATTAGTTTCGATAAACGGCTATTCAAAATCTTGACTGGCTAACCGTTTTAGTCTAGCAGTGATCCGCCTCTGAGATGGGAGGAGCGATCTCTTCGAGATATTTGCCAGGAGCCAATTCTATCTTGTCTGCTGAATGAGGCTGGTGCTGCGGCATATTTTTGATCTCCCAAACTTTGAGCAAGATCAGATACTCATAAAAGGCTTGCAGCGTACACCAGGCAAATCCTGCACGCCCATCTAATAGACCGCCCAAAAAAAAGTACATGTAGATGAAGCGAACGATCGGACGCAAAGGCATTCTCAACGACAGATCTTTTAGCGCTCGTCGCCGTTCGACTTCTGACTTTCCAAAAAACAAACTGCGCCATCTGACCGTACCCTGATCGAGTTGCCGCACGGTTTCGATCGCTTCATTCGTCGAGTAGATATTGTGTTTGTCAATCCAACGACTCAGACCTTTCCCTGACGTGTAGTGAGGATAAGTCTCTTGCAAAAAGCCAGTCGAGCCTTCAACGACTTCGCGCTCAGTGTGACCGTAGTCAGTAAACCAGACCTTTTCTCGCTGAAAGAGGCGGAGTTGGTAGCGAGGATATTGGGTGCTGCGGCGAATCCATTTCCCCATAAACATGACGCGCTCTGCGGCGTAATAGCCAACATGTTCAGCCTGCTCGATCGTGTTTAGACATTCTTGAAACAGATCGGGGGTCATCCGCTCATCCGCTTCCAGAATGTAAACCCACTCATGCTTCACCGGAACTTCTTTTAACATCCAGGTGCGCTGTTTGCCATGACTCTCAAAGCGATGTTGCACGACGCGAACAGGGTAGTGGCTGGCAATTTCAACGGTACGATCGCTGCTCAAAGAATCCACCACTACGACATCATCTGATTGCAGAGCAGACTCAATGCAGGCAGCGATATCGATTTCTTCGTTGTGGGTGAGGATGTAGATTGAGAACATGCGGAGGGGGAAGAAGGGATGAGGGATGGTTTTAGAGTGGTTTTAGAGTTTGGGCGGTGATAATCTTTTCAGAGGGTCGGATGCGTTTCGGGAAGATGGGTAGAACGATCGCGCTGTTGTAATGTACCCTTCACGATCCTTGAAATTGGCAGTTTCCTCAAAGTGAATTAAAAATCTTCATCAAAAAAGCGACCCTTGGAGTCCAAAAGATCGCTTGTGATCAACGGATGAAATTAACGGGGAGCGGGAGCTTTGCGACGGGATCTAAAAATGCCCAGTTCGCGCAGGCCTGTCCAAGCGATCGTCGAGTAGCCCAGGGATAAGAGAAGGCTGCTGACTCCAACCCGCAGACCTGTTTTCCAGGATTCGGTTCGGGCTTGCTGCTCAAGTTGCTGTTTGCGATCGCGAATCTGGATCAAGGCTTTGTTTCGCGCTTCTTTGGCCTGACCTTCTAAAGCACCGGGATTGGCTTTTAGCTGGGTTAGTTGTTTTTGCACTTCTTGAAGTTGTTTTAGCTGATCACCTTGGACTTGACCACTGGCGATCGTGTCGTTGAGTCGCTTTAACTGCGCTTCATCTTTGAGCAGAGTACTCAACTGTTCTTGACGTTGCAGCACCTGAGTATCGACCTGTCCTTCGGCGGCGGTTGCTTCTTGATTGATTTGCTGAATCGCTTGAGCAGAAGCCTGCCGCGTGTTGTTGAGATGCAGAGGCACCAAGACCAAAAACATCAGTCCCAAAATGCTGGCCAAAATCAAAGCCCAGAATCTAAGACTCAAAAACGGCTTGACGCGATCGCCCACAAAAGAACCCGTTTCGAGAAAATACGCGACAAACAAAAAGGCAAGCCCCACCATCGGGATAATGCCGCGATCGACTAATTGAGTGACAGCACCCGCAAGCCAAGCTTTGTCAGACAGTCGGAAGGGAATCAGCAGCGAAATGTAGTCCACTAGGGAAGACAAAATCAGGATGACTCCGACAATCTTGAGAACGATGGGGGCTGAAGGGAGAGAGTTGGTTGCTTTCATCCGACTAAGACTGGAGTAAGGGTTAGATTCATTTCAAACAAGCTGATGGCTAAGTGACCGCAAAGCAGGTTTTTGAGATACCCGCAAGGGGTCGCCTTTAGTTTCTACAGCGTCAGTTTCTTAAAACATCCGGATAAGTACGTTGTCCTATCTAATGTTCATCTTCATGGTTCCGCAAGTTTACAGAAAAATCACTAAAAGTTTTCTGAGTGCATTTACCGAGAATGATCTACAACGGAGGGGGCAACCTCTGCGGAAACCTGGTCATTCTACATTAATTGTTTATTCAAGAATTGGGATCTGGGGACAACTTCATCTGAGCGGATGAATGGGTCGTGAATGATTCACCAAAATCAGAAGCCAGAAAACACACAAAATGGCCAACTGAGACTTTTTCACAATACTTGTCTAAACTTCTCTAAATCAGTGAGGACGGTGGTGGAAGAACCTGTAGTAAATAAAGCTGTGACGATCGAGCCGATCGCTCAAGGCTTAAATATCTATACTCTGCAAGGCGTTGCGATCAGCCGGGATGGGTTTGGAGTGCCGACGCTGGATGGTCAACTGTTGCTGATTGGGGCGGATGGGGCGACTCGTTCTCTAGTCGATTTAGCCAAGGTGGATTTGGGCATTCCCTTTGCGATCGTTGAGCAAACCGGAGATTGGATCGTTACCGTCTCTGCCTATTTGCCCATGCACTATCTCGTCAGGGTCAAGCGCGACGGAACTTATACTAAAATCGCCGACTTCTCAGAAATCGCTGGAGACTTTGGGGCACCGTTTGGGGTGGTGGCTAACGGCTCAGAGTACATCGTCACCCTCTCGACAGACACCACAGCATCGACAGGTCTGCTCTTGCGAGTGAGCGCGGGAGGAACGATCGCCCCGATCGCAACCTTAACTGAGTTTGGCAATCCGTTTGGAGTTGTGATGAGCGGCGGCGATTTTGTAGTGGCTCAATCCAAAGGTCAGTTGGTGCGGGTCAGTCCGATCGGGAAACTTTCTGTCATCGTCGATTTGAAAGCGTCTGGATTTGGCATTCCCTTTATGATTGCAGTGCAGAACGAAGATTTGTATGTGACGACGAATTTGGGACTGGTGGTAAAAGTCGATCGCGCTGGGAAGGTGAAGCCGATCGTCGATCTTCTCAAAGCCCGCTATGGCATTCCTTCAGGAATCGGGTGCAGCGGCAACGACCTGATTGTGACGACCAACTCCGGCTATCTGCTCAAAATTGGTAATAGACCAGAGACTAAAGACCAGAAACTAAAGACTAAAGGCGATGTGCAACTTTTTCCAAACGCTTGAGAATACTGCCCTCACCCTAGCCCTCTCCCCCAGGAGAGGGAACCGGACAATCCTTGAAAGTCTTTCTCCCTGGGGAGAAGGGTTGGGAGGGCTTTGCCCCACTTCGTGAGGAGGGCGAATTAGTTGCACATCGCATAGAGACTGAAGACTGAAGACCAAAATGCCTCTTTGTCTAAAGTCCAAAGTCTGCCATCCCTCATCCCTCATCCCAAAACTCTGATGAGCCGTACCCCATTCGACAGTTTCAGCAAGCAATTTTTAGAATCCTTTCTCGTCTCGCTGGGCGAAGTTTACCTCAATCAAGAAGTGCCTGGAGAGTCAAGATTTGTCGATGTACGGTTTGTGCCCTTTCGCGAGCCTACCGATCGTGAACCTGTAGGATTGCTCGGTGACATTGCCGCCACCGCTTGTTTGCTAGAGCCATTTCGCAACCCACCCTCTGCAACAGAAGTGAGAAACTGTTTGCTCAAGCTGTTTTTAGCTCAAGCAGACTTGCAGAGACAGGCAAAACGAGACGACCATCGCTCCCAGATGCCGACTTGCCCCAACTTTGGATTTTGGCTCCTTCCGCGTCTGATGACTTTCTCTCAGGCTTTGCCGCCCAGCCTCACCCCAACTGGTTGACCGGAATCTACTTTTTGGGCAGTTCTTTGAAGCAGGGTGGTTTCATACAAGAAAAAAATAGTGAAGATTTTTGATTCCTTCGTTGAGGTTCGCTCAAAGTTACGAACGCTACGCGCCACAAAGTGTTCGCAGAGACTGAAAAATCAGGCTTCCGGGTTTTCCTTTTGGTGTACGAAACCACCCTGCTTGATGGGAGAAGGGCCGGGGATGAGGGTGGAGCAAGCCTTTACGTCTCACCGATTTCTCTCCAATCAGAATGAATCAACCCTACCTTCAAAAGGGGGCTAAGAAAAAGTTGCACATCGCCTAGACATAGAATTCCAGCATCAACTGGATCGAAAAGGGTCAGACGGAGATGTGCGATCGTTTAAAACAAGGCTTTGGGTCGTTTTGGGAGGGCGCTGGGTCACACTGAACTCGCCAGCGATCGCGCCCCTGACATTTTGCGGTGTAGAGGGCAGTATCGGCCGCAGCAATGAGATCCTGGGTTAGCTTGTCGGCGGTCGGGGTCAAACTGGTGATGCCTAAGCTCAGGGTCACACAGGGATTGACTAACGATTTGGCGTGGGGAATGGCAAGTTGAGCGATCGCCGCTTGAATCTGCTCTGCGACAAAGACGGCTCCCGCCACGTCAGTATTGGGCAAGATGATGACAAATTCTTCGCCTCCATAGCGAGCCACCTCATCCGCAGGCCGACGGATCACTCGATTGATGGTCTGAGCCACATGATAAAGACACGCATCTCCCGCCAGGTGCCCATAGTGGTCGTTAAAGAGTTTGAAATAATCAACGTCACATAAGATCAGCGACAACGGAGCCTGTTCTCTAAGCAATCGCTGCCATTCGTGGTTGAGATGTTCGTCGAAGCAGCGTCGATTTGCCACTTGAGTCAAACTATCGACCAACGCCAACCGCTGCAAATCTGAATTAGCCTGAATCAGTGCCGATTCTAATCGCTGACGTTCTTGAATTTCTTGCTGCAAGCGCTGGTTTTGCTCCAACAACTGTCTTCTTTGCTGCTGGATCATCAGTTGATTTTGTACTCGTGCCAGCACTTCTGACGCTTGAAACGGCTTGGTAATATAGTCCACACCACCCGCGCTAAAAGCAGCTACTTTGTCAGCGACATCATCGAGCGCCGTCAAAAAAATTACGGGAATGTCGCAGGTTAGCGGGTCAGCCTTCAGGGTTGTACAAACTTCGTACCCATCCATCTGGGGCATCTGAATGTCAAGCAATATCAGGTCTGGAAGCTCGACTCTAATGGTCTGTAGGGCGATCGCCCCACTGGTGGCTTTACGAATTCGGTAGCCTTGACGAGTGAGAAGAAGACTGAGCGCTTGCAGACTATTGAGGTGGTCATCCACGAGCAAGATGTTAGCGGAATCCGAAGTCATCAACGCACTCCTGATGGGGCAATTCAGATTTTGCCATGCTCTGTCATAGAAGCACTAGTCGAAAGGCAAATTCTGAAAATTTTAAAAAGCTTATTATGCAGAATACCCATAGAGTCAGGCGCGAAACCAGAATGTTCTTTACTACGAACAGTAGCATTGCCTATTTCTCGACTCAAACCTTGTTAGGGTTAAGGGCAATCGCACAAGCCCAATTTCTCCAACTTTCTCTAATAACTCTCTAATAACAAAGAGCTTCTAGTTAACGCTGACGATTACTTTGCAAATGGTTTTAGCAAGGGGGTTACAAGAAAGTGAATTTGACCTCTGAGCTTCAAAAAATGGCAACAGCGAGTACGATCGGCGACAGGTTGCTTAAGGGATGGGTGGGCATGGATTCAGTTGATTTAGCGTTTACTTCGGCATTAGAACAGGCTCGACTGATCCGCCGCAAAGAAGTTTCACCCGTCGATCTGGTTGAGGCTTATCTCCAACGTATTCAGCAGCTTAATCCTCAGTTAGGAAGTTACTGCACGATGATGGACGATCGCGCCCTACAAGAAGCCAAAACCAAAACTGAGCAGCTAACCGATTTAGTCAGTGATGCAGAATTGCCGCCGTTTTTTGGTGTCCCGATCGCCATCAAAGATCTCAATCCGGTGGCAGAGGTGCCCTGTTCCTATGGAGTAAAGCTGATTCGCAAGCGTGTTGCCGATCGCGACGATTGGGTGGTGACAAAACTTAAACAGGCAGGCTTCATCATTTTGGGCAAAACCACCACGTCGCAGTTGGGATCGTTTCCTTACACAGAGCCTCCGGGCTTTCCGCCTGCTCGCAATCCCTGGAATCTGGACTATACACCTGGCGGGTCAAGTGGTGGATCGGCAGCGGCCGTGGCAGCGGGGTTGTGTGCGATCGCACAAGGGTCAGATGGGGGCGGATCGGTGAGAGGCCCGGCGGCTTGCTGTGGGCTAGTCGGACTCAAACCTTCACGAGGCCGAATCTCTAATGCGCCTGTTGGCGACCATATGGGCGGCTGTGCGGTGAATGGGCCGATCGGGCGTACGGTTGCAGATGTGGCGGCGTTTTTAGATGTGACCGCAGGCTATGTGACGGGCGATCCTTACTGGTTGCCCACTCCTGATGCTTCGTTTTTGTCAGCGACTCAGCAATCTCCTGGCAAATTGAGAATTGGATACATTACGTCAATTTCACCCTTAGGCGAGGCCGATCCGATCTGTCAGTCCGCCGTGCAAAAAATGGCGCAATTGCTTGAGAACCTGGGTCACGAAGTCGAACCGATCGCCCCTGATTTTGGCGACTTAGTAGATCCCTTCACGGTGATTTGGCGCACCCAAACTGATGTAGGAATTCCGCCGTTCTTTTTAGAGAAAGTCAATCGCTGGCTCTGGTGGAAGGCTCGATTTACTCCGGCTAGTCAGTATGTGCGATCGCTGCATAAGCTCCAAAAGTTTGCGCGTCAGGTCGTTGCTTTGACGGATACTTTCGACATTTTGCTTTCGCCAACCTACATGCATCCTACGATTCGAGTGGGCGAGTGGGCAAAGCTGAGTCCTTTGAGAACGTTGGAGAAAATCATTCACTGGATCGCGCCCTGCCCTGCTTTTAATGTCAGTGGTCAACCTGCGATCTCACTGCCGGGGGGATTTGATCCAAATGGACTCCCGATCGGCATTCAGTTAGTCGGCCGTCCTGCGGATGAATTCACACTCCTCTCTCTCGCCGCCCAAATCGAAGCCGCTCAACCCTGGATTCAGCATCGACCTGGATTAGCGATCGACAGCCATTAAGCACTGAGTCGTCAAACAAAAATCTAATTCAAATTCAAGTCTACCTAGTATCTACGAACGATGTGGATGAGGATTTTGTTTTGAGCGGTGAAAGGAGATCGGACAGATTGCCTGATCGAGGCAATTTTACTCAACCTCTGTGGAATTGTTTGTAGCATAGTGTAGTATATGTAGTTGGGACAGTCTGCCAAACGTCACACAACCCATCTACCTCAGCCGCACTCAGGGGGATTTTATGGCTAAGTTTCTAGAAATCATCTACTACTTTCGCAACTATTGGCGAGTGTCACTGTTTAGTGTTGCGATGATGAGCGTGTTTGAGGTGATTGATCTGTTTGTTCCCTATGCGATCGGTCAGATTCTCAATGTGCTTTCGGGACAGGCGCTCGATCGTCCCGTTCAAAGGTTAGTTGCCTGGACAGCACAAGTTACTAGCCTGCCTGTAGACAAAAATCTAGCTTTGGGGGTTTTACTTGTTCTCGTGTGTCTTGTCTCAGTAGGACGTGCGCCCATTCAGCCCTGGCTTGGCCCCTGGTTTGCCTGGGATACGGCCTTTCGGGCCCGTCGAGAACATGCTGAAAAAGCGTTGAAAAAAGTGTTGACGCTGCCGATCGAGTTTTATGACGAAAACAACTCCGGTCGCATTGCCGCTAGAGTGGCCAAAGGGTTGTCAAATCATACCTGGACTTATCCAGAAGTCACCAGTCAGCTATTGCCCAAGTTCTTTCGAGTGATCGGTATCTTTGTCGTGATCTGGTTTATCGAATGGCGAATCGCGCTCCTGTTGCTGATGTCGTTTATTGGCATTCTTTGCTATAGCCTTTCGGGGTTAAAAAAACTGTCAGACCAGGAAGAAAAACTCGATAAGTACATCGAAAACACCGAGAGTCGCACGTCTGAAATCATCACCAACATCAAAACGGTGAAAGCCTTCGCCACCGAGACCACCGAGTTAAAACGTCAACAACAACGCCTCGATCGGGAGTTCAAAGTTCTGGATTATCGCATTCACCTCGGCTACGTAAAACTGGGCATGGTTGAGCGCACGATCGTCCAAACTTGTGTCTTTTTGGTTCTGGCAATTACAGTGCTTGCCACCGTTCAAGGCAAAATTTCGCTGGGTCACTTCATTACAACGCTGACAGTTTCGAGTATGGCGTATGCCGAAGTGGAGCCGATCAGCCAGCTTGCCGAAGTGTTTGCCCGCCGCTACGCCCCGATGACTCGCTTTCACGAATTCATGCAAACGCCCGTCGGTATCGATGCCAGCAGTCTTGCTGAAGATCCGGCAGCAGTCCCGACTTACCAATTCACCGGAAAGGTCGAATTCTCTCATCTGACGTTTGGTTATAGTGTCGATCGCCCCGTTCTCAAAGATGTAAACTTGCTGATCGAACCCTATCAAACGATCGCGCTTGTCGGTCGCAGTGGTTCTGGTAAATCTACGTTGGTCAAACTGCTATTTCGCTACTTTGAACCCAATCAAGGAGCGGTATTGATCGATGGTCAAGACATTCGCCGATTGGATGTAACAGGCTATCGAAAACGGTTAGCGATCGTTCACCAGGAGGTAGATATTTTCAACGGCACCCTATTGGACAATCTCACCTACGGCAACCCCAAAGCCACGATGAGCCAGGTACGCGAAGCCTGTCACATTGCTCAGGCAGACGAATTTATCCAGCAGCTACCCGCAAAGTATTCAACCGTCGTGGGTGAACGTGGCGTTCGATTATCGGGGGGTCAGCGTCAGCGAATTGGCATTGCTCGTGCGCTGATTGTTGACCCGGATGTGCTGATTTTTGACGAAGCGACTTCTAGTTTAGATTATGAGTCGGAGCGATCGATTCAATTGGCGATGCGATCGATTCTCGGTACGCGCACCTTGATCATCATTGCTCACCGTCTCAGTACCGTTCGAGAAGCGGACAAAATCATCGTCTTAGACAAAGGCAGCATTGTCGAAATCGGCAGTCACGATCAGCTATTGCAGCACGGTGGTATCTATCAACGATTACACTCCCTGCAAGAAACCGGAGAACTGCTGGCTTAATCACTAAAATTCGGGTGGGGTAGATTTCTCGTCTGCCCCTTTTTCTGCTGTATCAGCTTAGAAGAGATTGACTGGGCGGGAGGAGCGATCGGGATAAAATATGATCAAGACATCTTTTGCAAGAACTGAACGTTATGATTAGCGATGATTTTGCGATTCAGCTACACGATCAATTGACGCGCGGAGTGACGCTTTCTGAGCAAGAACAGACTCAGCTAACGCAGTGGTACGCAGCGCAAGATGGAATGGAAAATGTAACACTTTCTAAAAACCAAGATTCTCAAAACATTCAAGCATTACAAACTCAAGTTGACACCACGATCGATCACTTACTAACAATCACTCAGAAGATTCAAACGCTTTCTGCTGAAAATGAAACGCTAAGGCAGGATGTTAGAGCCTTAAAACAGCAGCTAACTCAATTTTCGATCATTCGCTCTGCATGACGATCTCTTCAAAAATTCGTGAACAAGTTCGTCAACGAGCAGACTTTTCCTGTGAGTATTGTGGGGTTGCCGAAACCGATACAGGCGGAGAACTCACGATCGATCACTTCCATCCACGATCCAAGGGCGGCAGTGACGACTTGAGTAACATATTATACTGCTGCAATCGCTGTAATCAATACAAGGCGGATTATTATTCAGCGAGTTCTAACGTCCCAGCTTTGTGGAATCCTCGCCAGGAGTCCGTTACAACTCATTTGCTGATGCTGGCTGATGGTCAACTGTACCCAATTACAGAAATTGGACGATTTACACTAGAGCGGTTGCGGTTAAATCGTTCTCCTTTGGTTGCCTATCGCCTACAGAAACAAAGTCAAAGTGAGAGGCTGCGGTTATTAGCGCGGTTACAAGAGGTGTTGGCTTTGCTAGAACAACTTCGTCAACAACAAGCCGCCTTGCTGGAAGAACATCAAATTTTGCTAAAGGAACAACGAACCATCCTCAAACTTCTATTAGACGTGCAAGATCAAATTTAGGTTGAAGCGATCGTCGTTCACACCGCCTATCTGATCCTACACTTTGACTCAACTCAAGACGGCAGATGCAGAACGTTGAGGCTGAAGGTGATCAGAGACAGGAATAGAATAAAGCCGATCGTATCCAACATGGTCGTCACAAGTGGCCCGCTGACCAGCGCCGGATCGAGCTTCAACCGCTTCAAACCCATTGGCAATAGAGTCCCCAACGTCACAGCGACGATCGAGTTGGTGGCCATTACCGAACCTGCCACGATCGACACCCAGCGTTCTTCCGGTTTTGTCCAGATTAGCGAGAGTAAAACCATCGTCATGCCCAACGCCAGCGCCGTCCCCAATCCCGCCATCAATTCTTTTTTGAGAATCTTGAGTGTATCTTGAGACGTGACTTCTCCGACACCGAGCGATCGAATCGTCACCGTCAACGCTTGAATGCCCACTGTCCCGCCCGTATTTGAGAACAGCGGCATAATCACCGCCAACACAGGCACCGCCGAAATCGTGGTTTGAAAGGGTGCGATCGCGCTCGATGCCCCAATATAAAGCGCCATAATTCCCATGAGCCAGGGCAGACGATTTTTGAGCTTTTGTAGAGGACTGGAGAGCGACGACTCATCGCCCCCGCTGACCCCGGCGAGTTTTTGAATATCTTCGGTGGCTTCTTGTTCGAGAATATCCACCACATCGTCAACGGTGATGATTCCCACTAGACGATCTTCTCGATCGACCACAGGCACCGCGATCAAGTCGTAGCGCTTCATCAACTGAGCCACTTCTTCTTGAGGCGTGTCGGTCTTGGCTTTGATCACACGATCGCTGGCAATGTCTTCAATCCGCGCATCGGGAATCGAGAACAATAGCTGCCGCAGCGAAACCACCTGCTTGAGTTTGCGGTTGTTGTCCGTCACATAGGCGTAATAGACCGTCTCCTTATCTCGGTCAGCTAACCGGATTTTGCTCAACGCTTCGCCCACCGTCAAACCCTGCCGCAGTCGCACATACTCGGTTGTCATGACGCGGCCCGCAGTCCCCTCGGCGTATCCGAGAATCGTCGCCGTAGCCTGTCGCTCTTCGGGGCTGAGTTGTTGGACGAGTCGTTTGGCGATGCCTGCGGGGAGTTCGTCAAAAAGCTCGGCGCGATCGTCCGGTCGCATCGATTCGACAATGTGACAGATCTGAGCGTCGTGCAGTAGCCCAATCAGTTCTTCCTGGACTTCTTGAGGCAGATACTCAAAAACGTCCGTTGCCTGGGTTTTGTTGAGCAATCGGAACGCGATCGCCTGCCGTTCGGGAGGTAATTCGGTGATATAGTCGCCTACGTCGATCGCAGGCATTTCGTTTAATTCATACTTAAGCTGATTGAGATCAGCAATTTCTGTCAGGGAAGTCCGGCTTTCCTGGGTGAGCATAAAACCTCCTCGATCTCCCCCTCGCTGGAAGACCGATGGTTTCCCAGATTAGAGGAGCTTAATACTGTGGGGTAATGGACTTTTGTCCATGAAGTTCACAAAATTCGACATCAACACTCATTACGGAATGTTGCTAAGTCTATGCTAACCCTGAAGATGCAATTCCACAATGTTAAACAAGACACTCTCCCAAAAAGATCTCACTTTTGTTAAGGGCCGCTAAAGTCATGAACCCTCCTCAGCAATATTTCCCCTCTCTCCTAGTAAATAAATTGAAAACAGGAATTTTGACCAAACTTTTGTGTCTACTTTTTCTTTCTTTGAGCAGTTGTAGCAACCAATCAACGAGTTTGAGTAGTGCGATCCCCAGTTCTGATCCGGCGGCTGGTTCACCTGCGGCTTCTCAGAAAGCCCCTGCGCCGTCTCCAGCTAAGGTAGCCTCCCAAAAGCAGAACGCCCAAGCCACTCGATCGAAAGCAAAGACTCCTAAAACGGTCTCGATCGCTGTCTACAAGTTAGACAATCAATGCAAAGGGTTTCTATCAGAAAAAGTTGACGTTCCAGCCGATCAACCGATTACGAAAGCGATCGCTAAAGTTTTGGAAAATACCGACAGCGGCGACTTTAGTTTGGCAGGTTATCGGGTGAATGTTGCGTCGGGTGTGGCTACGATCGATCTGCGTCTTCCTGCCAATTCAAAGCGTCGGTTCAACTCACTTTCTAACTGCGAACAACTCGCCCTCTTTGGCAGCCTGCGCCGAACTCTAACCAACAACAAGCAATGGAAGATCAAGACCGTCAAGTTTACCGATCGCGGAAAAGCGATCAGGCTGTGAGGCACGAATTCGTTTTGGAACCAGGCGGAGAGAACGACCGGGCGAAAGAACTTCAACAGATTCACTTTAAGAAATGTGGCGATCGACCGTCTTCTGAGCCATTGATCCTTCGTCTGTTAGCGAGAGTGATTAGACTAAAAATACGTGGATTCGATAAAAGACTTTGAACCGCGAATCTCGTCTAAAAGTCTCCCAAAATGGGGGGCAGCAGCTTGATATCGAAGCAAAAAACCGTTGTCGAATTGACATTAAAAATAAAGACTTCAAAACGATGGCTTACCTATGCGACCTAGGAACGGGACAACAGCTACGGGTTGAGAATCAAGGAACACAAACGATCGTCACCCTCACGAGCAGCAGCACCGGACAACAGCAAAGTCAGCAAAGCAGCGTACAAACAGGCGAGTGGCAACTCCCGCCTACACTATTTCGGACGGCGACGGGCTTGATCTTGCGCATCGAAGCTGCTCAGGGTCACACGTTTATCAGCTTGCAGTCCAATTCGATCAGCTTGCTCAAGGGCTTACCGTCAATGGTCAATGCAGACGTGTTGCCGCTTCAACAAACCTCAGACTCAACGCCATTCAAACCAATGGAACCCATGAAGCCACTGGAGCCGATGAAAATGGGCAACATGCAGATGAAAAGCTCGCCAATGGAAATGCGAATGGGCAACATGCAGATGAAGATGGGCAACTCCTCCACGATCCCTTCTACCAAGCGATTTTGTTCTCAATGTGGCGAACGAGTCGGAGTCAGCGATCGCTTCTGTGCCCACTGCGGCTCTCAATTGACCACCGATTAGGGAATGGGCGGAATATACTGAGAGTAGACTAGAGTTACCCGCTCTTGAGACGCTCAATTTGTCAAACTCATTATGAAACGCAGACCCAGAAACCTGTCTTCTAACTACGATCGCCCCAGAGATGACGACTATATGACTCCCGAAAAACCAGCCAAGAGCAAGGGAAATTCGTTGTTTAACTACACGTCTCTGGCGATTATTGCAGGCATTTTTATTTTGGGAATTGGGGTCGGTGTGGCGTTTAGCTCCTCAGTCAGTTCGAGTCCGAATGCGATCGTCTCCAACGTTCAGATCGATCAGTCGGCTCCCAACCCTGAAATTTGTATTCAAAACGGGGCGAGTGCGATCGCGATGGAAACTCGCTTTTTTGTGACGCTCAATCCCTTCAAAGTCTACGTCGCTCAAGCCAGCACCAAACCTGCCTGCGTCTTGCGAAGTGCCAACTGGGCCGTGTTAGAACAACGCAAACTCGTCACCGCCGACCAGTCTCGCGAGTGTCGCCAAAGAATGAACACGTTTGGCTATACTGGGACGCTAGAAAGCAATCCTCAGATCGACTGTCTCTATCAAAGTGAGAACGCCAAAAACCTCTTCCTGACGACACCTGGAGCCGGGGCACCCCCACCTGGAGAAGAGAAGTTTTAGGAAGGCTGCCCAAAGCAAATTCTTCGTCACGCTTAATTCAGGAATACTTTTTAAATCCCCCACAATGGGAGACTCTAAGCCAAGTTTGGTTTCAAAGTCTGTCACGGCTGGGGGATTTGGCGTTTGTTTGATGAATTTTTTTGCTTCGTTATCAAGCTGCTGCCCTCCAATCTGTCAATTTTGAGGAACTTTTAGACAAGATTTCTGTGCAACCAAAATTGCTGAAAGTAGCGAATCAAAGCCCTCATCAATCCATTGTTGAATCCGCGCCCCTTCCCCAATTGCAAAATATCAATTACAAATCATCCACAACTTGGAGAACACGATAAGCTTGGAAAATTCACCTGACGTAGAGCCAGTGCTGTGAGGGTTTCTAAATGCGAGTTTTGCTGATTTATCCCATTTTTCCCCAAAGTTTTTGGTCGTTTGAGAAAGCACTACAACTCCTAGACCGCAAAGCGATGTTGCCTCCTTTGGGGCTGATTACCGTCGCTGCGATTTTGCCCCAAGACTGGGAGTTTCGTCTGGTCGATCGCAACGTCAGCACGCTCACCGATGCCGATTGGGACTGGGCAGATCTGGTGATCATGTCGGCGATGATTGTCCAAAAAGAAGATTTTCTAGGTCAGATTCGCGAAGCCAAACGACGCGGCAAAACGATCGCCGTAGGTGGCCCTTATGCCACGGCGTTACCCCACGAAGCGCAAGCTGCGGGCGTTGACTTTCTGATTTTGGACGAGGGAGAAATCACGCTACCGCTCTTTGTGGAGGCGATTCAGCGAGGCGAAACGCAGGGAATCATTCGGGCACCCAACGGCGATCGACCTGACATTACGATCACGCCGATTCCCCGGTTTGAGCTTCTCGATATGGAAGCTTACGATAATATGTCGGTTCAGTTTTCTAGAGGCTGCCCGTTTCAGTGTGAATTTTGCGACATCATCGTGCTGTATGGGCGCAAGCCTCGCACCAAAAACCCCGAACAGCTACTAGCCGAACTGGAGTATCTCTACAACCTAGGGTGGCGACGCAGCATTTTTATGGTGGATGACAACTTCATCGGCAACAAGCGCAACGTCAAACTCTTGCTCAAAGAACTCAAAACCTGGATGGTAGACCACAAGTTTCCCTTCCATCTCAGCACCGAGGCATCGGTTGACCTGGCAAAAGATCAAGAACTCATGGATCTGATGGTCGAATGCAATTTTAACGCCGTGTTTTTGGGCATTGAGACTCCCGACGAAGCCAGTCTGACGCTGACCAACAAACACCAAAATACGCGAGATTCTCTCAGCGATGCCGTCGATGCGATCGCCAAAACAGGCTTACGAGTCATGGCAGGCTTTATCATTGGCTTTGATGGCGAAAAGTCTGGAGCGGGCGATCGCATTGTCCGATTTGTGGAGCAGACAACGATTCCGATCGCGATTTTTAGCATGTTGCAGGCGTTGCCCGACACAGCTCTATGGCACCGACTCAAGCGAGAAGGCCGTCTGATCGAAAACGATGACGCTGCCAACATCAACCAGACCACGCTGATGAACTTTGTGCCCACCCGCCCGCTCGAAGAAGTCACCCGCGAATATATTCAGGGCTTTTGGGCGCTCTACGATCCGATTAACTACCTGGATAGAACCTACCGCCATTTCCTCAAACTAGGCGCACCCAGACACAAAGCCAAACTGAGAAAAGTCACCTGGAAAGTGATTCGCGCTTTTTTGATCATCACCTGGCGACAAGGAGTCGTGCGAGAAACTCGCTGGAAATTTTGGCACCATCTAGTCAGCATTCTCAAGCACAACCCCAGCGTCGCCGAACACTACCTCTCTGTCTGCGCCCTCAACGAACATTTTCTTGAATACCGTCAGGAAGTACGAACCCAAATCGAAGCCCAGCTTGAGGAATATCTGGCCCAGCAGTCTGTGGAGAAAGTTACTGCTGAAGTCAGGGACTCGATCGCTGCTTAGAATGGCTCTCCCATAGAGTGCCTACCCTGGTTAGCCGAATGTTGCAGAATGAGATCTCTGACCCGATTTGCGAAGAACGGCTTCTAGAGGGTCATTCTGCATGTTTACTTTGAGTTATTGAACCGTAAGGGCGGCTTTCATTCCCTTCTCAAAGTGATTGCCAACATTGCAGATTACGACATAGCGCCCCTTACTTAGCACGACTTTAAGCGGCTTTGTCGCTCCCTTTTTGAGGTCACCTTCCTCGACTTCAGCAATCATTTTGAGCTTCTTATTTTTTTCGTCGAGTTCACCACCTATTTTTGTGGGTAGCTTATCCAACGGTAAATCTGTTCTAAGCAACACAAACTCATGGGGAATTTTGCCTTTGTTGCTAACCACAAACTCTACTGGGCCAGCGGGGACAGTAGCCTGTGAAAGCTTGATTGCCATTTCTGTCTCGGTCACGGTCACTTTAGTCAGCGCTGACTTTTTAGCCGTTGCACCTTGAGGAACCGCACTCACAGCAGGAGACGCTTCTGGCTTGCTGGCTTGCTCTTTTTTACAGGCGATCGCCCCCACCGCCAACGCAGCCAACATCACCAGCAAGATAGACTTTTTCACGGGCAATTTCCTTTTGTGTTCGCACAATTTAGAGTTGATTTGTTTTACCACGCCCTGACCTATTCAGAAAAACTTCTCAAAACCCGCAAACTTTCTAAATCAAGTTTCATAGACGGCTGTCGGTCAGTATTATCTATGTATTCGTGTCTTAAGCGCGATAAAATCAAAACCTTAAGTATGGGATCTTCGAGGGCAACTCCTTGAAGGCGGGGAATCAGTCATGGCGCTAATTGTTCAGAAATATGGGGGCACGTCGGTTGGGTCGGTCGATCGCATTCAAGCCGTGACTCAACGGGTGATCAAAACGGTTCAAGCGGGAAATTCTGTTGTCGTGGTCGTGTCTGCGATGGGTAAAACGACCGATGGGCTGGTCAAACTGGCCAACGAAATTTCCGTAAATCCCAGTCGGCGCGAGATGGATATGCTGCTGTCTACTGGCGAACAGGTGACGATCGCCCTTCTCAGTATGGCGCTTCAAGAGGCTGGACAGCCCGCCGTCTCACTCACAGGCGCACAGGTCGGGATTATTACCGAAACGGCTCACACCCGCGCGCGAATTCTCAAAATTGAAACCGATCGCTTGCAGCATCATCTCACTCAAGGAGAAGTGGTCGTTGTCGCTGGATTTCAGGGCATCAGTAATGCAGAAATTTTAGAAATTACAACGCTTGGAAGAGGCGGATCAGATACCTCAGCCGTCGCCCTGGCCGCTGCCCTCAAAGCTGACTTTTGCGAAATCTACACCGATGTTCCGGGCATTCTCACCGCCGATCCGCGTCTGGTCGAAGATGCCCAACTGATGAGCGAAATCACCTGTGACGAGATGTTGGAGTTAGCCAGTCTGGGCGCAAAAGTTCTCCATCCCCGCGCTGTCGAGATTGCTCGCAACTATGGCATTCCGCTCGTGGTGCGATCGAGTTGGACAGATGACCCCGGCACCTGGGTAACGGCTCCCACCCCTCAGCCACGTCCGCTTGAAGGGTTAGAGATTGCCCGTCCAGTGGATGCTGTTGAGTTTGACACTGATCAAGCGAAGGTTGCCCTGCTGCGAGTGCCCGATCGTCCCGGTGTGGCGGCCCGTCTGTTTGGTGAAATTGCCACCCAAAGTTTAGATGTCGATCTGATCATCCAATCCATTCACGAAGGCAACAGTAACGACATTGCGTTCACCGTGGTCAAAAATTCGCTGAATCGAGCCGAAGCGGTTGCCAATGCGATCATTCCAACCTTGACAGCGGGACAGCCTTCTAGTTTAGAAAAAGCGCCCGAAGTGTTGGTAGAGCAGAAGATTGCCAAAGTGACGATCGCCGGGGCTGGTATGATTGGCCGTCCTGGCATCGCCGCACAAATGTTTTCTAGTCTGGCGGAGGCAGGTGTCAACATTCAGATGATTTCGACTTCCGAGGTCAAAGTTAGCTGTGTGATTGAGCAAGCCGACTGTGACCGAGCGATCGCTACCCTCTGTCAATCTTTCGACATTCACCAATCGAGCGTCAAAACTGGACAGGAAAGCCAATCCTCAACCCTTGAGCCTCAAACCGCTGTCCGAGGAGTCGCTCTGGATCTCAAGCAGGCTCAAGTTGCCGTCAGACATGTGCCCGATCGTCCTGGCATGGCCGCGAGAATCTTTCAACTGTTGGCGCAAAACAACATCAGCGTAGACATGATTATCCAATCTCAGCGCTGTCGAGTCGTCGAAGGCATCCGGACGCGAGACATTGCCTTCACGGTCGCTCAAATGGATGGAGAATCTGCCAGAACGGTGCTGGAGAAAGCGGCCTCTGAACTGGGGTGTGGCGAAATTGTGGTGGACGCAGCGATCGCCAAAGTCAGCATTGTCGGCTCCAATATGGTCGGCCAACCCGGAATCGCGGCTCAAATGTTTGATGCCCTTTACCAGCACAAAATCAACATTCAAATGATCGCCACTTCGGAGATCAAAGTCAGTTGTGTCGTCACAGAAGATCAGGGTGTAACGGCACTTCGGGCGATTCATGCAGCGTTTGGGTTAGCAGGAAGCCAGAAAATTCAGGTATCTGCTTGAGGTAGCGTCTGGTCAAAAGTTCAACTGATATCTCGATCGCCCTGAACGTTAATTGCTAACCAGGTTTCTAGATCGGACAGATTCTCAAAATCCAGTAACGCTTCTCCTAATGACTCCAGATCAGCGATCGATAGAGTCTCAATCTGCGATCGTACCGCTTCCGGCAACGCGCCCATTCGTCGAGTCAGTTGTCTAAAAACGAGCGATCGTTCCCCCTGTTCGATGCCTTGTTCGATGCCTCGCTGTGGGGTAGCTTGCTCCCATTCTTGATAGGCCTGAGATAAAACGACCATCAGATTTACCTCCTCTCGCTCCAGTTGTGCGTTGAGTTCCAGGCTGATTTTCCAGTTTAGGATCGTGGATTAAATAACTCCGAAATTTCACCCCCACCCTAGCCCTCTCCCCAAGGAGCAGGGTGGTTTCATACAAGAAAAAAATAGTGAGGATTTTTGAATCCCCCAGGGGATTTAGGGGCAAAAAGATTAACACTTCTCACAGATTCATCCCAATCAGCAACGCCAACGATCGAGAAACTTGAATTTCCCTTGGCTTTCTCGATCGTTGCGACCTCAAATTCAAAAGTGCGCGCTTCTTCAATTGTCATAGCTACTGTTTTAGAAATGTAGGTTACGAGTTTTGGCTCCAGGACTTGCTCATCCTTGATACTAAATGTTATGTGATCCCTAACGTTTAGTATCAGAGATGAGGCTATGTTCCATACAACGCCTATCTATATCCGCTTTTGCTAGTGGTTTTCTCGGCACCTGTCGCAATCGGAAGATCAGTCGTGCTGTATTCTGTCCAAGTGCCTTCATACACTCGCACTTTCGGATAGCCTAACAGATGCTTTAATACCACGTATCTCAATCTTGCCAAACTGGAGGTGCATCCGCAGCAATTGGACAATCAGCCCTTTGTCTTCTCGATGGCGAGTGCGAAGCGACGGGCGCTCAACGACCATCTGCTGGATACCTTTATTTCAAAGTTAGGGCTATGCCCGACGGTGATTAAATCCCATTCTAACTACCAGAACTTGCGCTCTTACGGCATAATCACTGCCTAATTTTTCCGAGCCATTTTAGAGCATTTTAGAGTAGGACATGGCAATTAGATTGAAGCACTTGCTCTCAGCCCAGTTCAAGTTCATTAAAGATATCAAATGGATTCTATTAGCTCAAATCACCGAAGAAGCGATGTTGAGTTAGGTTTTTATTCATCTTGCGATCGCTCTCTTCTCCCTTTCTTTTCCTGTTGCGCTTTGTATTCCTTAAGCAGTGTCTCAACTTTAGTTTGTAGCATTGCGTGGCGTTCTACTCCCTCGTAGGCGTAGCGATTGTAGCCAGTGTTTTTAATCAAGGCTTCGATGTATTTAATTCGGTCTTTTGTCAGGGGATGGGTAGCAAACCAGGCAGGGGGAGATGGTCGATTTTTTTTGGCTTCTTGCTGTTTGAGGGTCACCATGAGATTGTGTAAGCCATCTGCTGCAAAGCCTGTCGAAACTAGAAGACGAGTGCCCAAAATGTCTGCCTGACGCTCCATGTCGCGACTGTAGCTAAGAGTCGATAAATTACTCAACAAGCCGCCCACATAGGGAATAAATTGAGTCAAATTAGCGGTCAACGTGCCTTCACTGACTAATTGGAATCCGTGGGAAAGGACGGTGTGAGACAATTCGTGGCCCAGCAGTCCGGCGAGTTCGGCTTCTGAATTGGTTTTGGCGATCGCTCCCGCATTGACAAACACTTTTCCACCGGGGAGCGCGAAGGCATTTAAGCGATCGTCCATCACGACATAAAATTCATACTTAAATTCTTTGCGTCCGGCAGCATCGGCTAACTTTTGACCCAACTGATCGACATAGCTGAGAACAGCTTTATCGTCTACCAGATCTAATTGGCGCTTGGCTTGTCGAGTCACTCGCTCACCCACTGCTGACTCACCTCTCAACAATAAAACTGTGTTTTGGACGGCAGACAATGGCCCAAACAGATTACCCGTCAGCGCATAGCCCAACGCCCCGGTGAGAATGTTGCCCACGAGATTGCCTCGAAGCCTGCTGCGGAGACGACCTTGATAGCGTTTGAGATTAGTGTCTGCCAGGGTGGTGAAGGTTGGAGCGTTGGGATCGGTGGGATTGAGTAGCGCAAACTGTCGGGCGGCGATCGACGCTTCGATCCATTTCTCGTTTTTTTCTAGTGCGGTAATTCTGGCTTTGGCTAGATCGGGCTGATTGGGGTAAAGTGTGGCCGCTTTTTCGAGAATGGCTAGGGACTCTTCGGGGCGATCGTAAGCCTCCAACGCTTCAGCGTATCGCAAGTAGCCGGGGACAAATTGTGGGTAGTTGTCGGTGAGCAGTTTGAGCGGGACGAAAATTCGACTTTCTAGCTTTTGCTCTAATCCGATGCCTGACTCGCGCCAATAGACCTGTCCGCCGGGAGATAGTTGAGTGGGATCGGTGATCGGGTCTACGTTCGCTTTAGTGTCTGATGTGCCTGCAAAGGGGGGTTTTGCTTCCCGGTAGAGCTTCTCAGCGGCCGCTTTGTCACCCGCTTGATAGAGCCGATCGCCCTCCGCTAACTTGTTGAGCCGTGCAGTTTCTTCTGACGTTTTGATCGGAACGATCGGGTCATCGCGTTTCTTGTCAGCAGGTTGGGGAGAAGCTTCGGGAGTCGGCTTTGTTTCGGCGGGCTTTTCGGCAGGCTTTTCGACCGTGGGAGTCGTTGCAACTGCACGCATCGCCACCAGCATTGGATGGAGCAGCAGCACTATCGCAAAACTGACTAATAGAATCTTAGAAGTAGCCTTCTGCAATCGTTTCCAGGCTCTTAAACGCATGGCTGACTCCTGTGCGGCGATCGGGGTTCTAACCATCTAATACCAGAAGTTGTACAACGGCACCAGATTCTTTAAATCAGTCCTGCAATCGTTAATCGAAAATGCACACTTCAGCATCTCAATCTTTGGAGTCTGACTGTTGAACTCGTTGTGGTTTCAATTTTGTCAAGCGAGTGGTTTTGTAAGTTTGACCATCTGTTTCCGCTCGTATTCACAATCTAGTTGGTGACTCTATTCTACAGAGCAGAAACGCGACGACTTTTTCCGGTTAGAAACGTGGCGATCGCAATCATCATCAACACTAAACTGACAGCACACACTCCATTCCATTGCCAGTGATTCCAGCCGTATGCGCCCAAAAAAGATCCGACCGCGCCGCCCACAAAGTAGAGCATGATGTAAAGCGCATTCAATCGGCTGTGGATCTCTGGTGGCAAACTGTAAATTCTGGACTGGTTGGAAATCTGGGTACTCTGAACTCCCAAATCGAGCAAAATTACTCCAAAAATCAGTCCCCAAATCTGATGTCCCAATGACCAAAAAACTAAAAACGAAAGTGCTGTTGCGGTGAGACCTAATCCGATCGTGAGCGTTGGACTGCGACGATCGGCGACTCTACCTACGATCGGGGCCACCACCGCACCCGCCACGCCCACCAGCCCAAACAATCCCGTGACCTCGCTGCCATATTGATAAGGTGGCTCTCTGAGCAAAAAAACCAGCGTACTCCAAAAGGCACTAAACGCCCCAGACGACATCGCCCCAATCAACGACGACTCTTGCAGCACAGGTTGTTGAACCATCAATTGCCACAGACTTTTCATCAGGCGAGGATAGGAAACTTTGAGAGACGGTTGGCTTTTGGGCAGGGCGATCGCTAACATGACTGCGATCGCTCCCATCAAGCCGCTTGCCAGCCAATACATCGCCCTCCAGCCCCAGATTGCTCCCACAAATCCGCTCACCGTCCGGGCGAGAAGAATGCCGACAAACAATCCGCCCATGACGATCCCGACGACGTTGCCTCTGTTTTGTGGAGCAGTTAGCTGAGTCGCAAATGGAACAATGATCTGAGCCGCGATCGCCGTCATGCCGATTCCAAAACTTGCTGCAATCAAAAACGGAAGACTGGGTGCGATCGCCGCTAACACTAATGCGAATGCTGTTGCGATCACTGTCGTGACGATTAATCGCCGTCGCTCTAACAAATCACCTAACGGCACAAACAATAAAATTCCAACTGCATAGCCAATCTGAGTCAACATCGGAATCAAACCAACCGCCTGAGATGATGCCTGAAACCCTTGAGCGATCGTCGCTAACAAAGGCTGGTTGTAATACAAATTGGCGACCGTTGCACCACTGGCGATCGCCATGACCCAAACAAGATAGGAAGGCATGTGTAGAGAACTCAGAAGGTTATATCTTTTGAGCAGAGTATCAGAGTCGTTCTAGCTTCACAGCATCCTTTAGCAGCAGATATTTTGGGGTTCCCCCTGATAAAGGTGATTTTCGGCGGCCGGCTTTGCCGAGTGGTGGGGCAGGTCGCTGATCTGTCGCATTTGCAAATTAATTTGGTATGAGCCTCTCTGAAAATCGATGACGTTGCGATGAAGTGCGGGGAGATGGAACATTGACTGCTGGCAAAAGTCAGTATTTTAGAATGTATAGAATCTTATTTTGACCGAGTGAAATTACAGTTTTGGAGAGATCTTATATGGCAATGCGGAGAGCCGATCGCGGAAATAATTCTAATGACAATGCACTCAATCACCCAACTTCTCGGCAATCAGAACCCATCTCTTATCACGAACTTAAGCAGCTTCATGCATCAGCACGAGCCTCCCGAATAGAAGCGGAAGCAAAACGAGACGAATTGCAGAAAGTTGTTGAAGCGAAACAGCAGCAAGTAGAGCAGACTGATCATCTGTATCAAGAAGAGCAGCAAAAGCATCAGACAGCCCTGACTCTCTATCAAGAGGAACAGCAAAAATACGCGACAACGCTGACTTTATATCAAGAAGAACAACAAAAACATCAGACAGCCCTGACTTTATATCAAGAAGAACATCAGAAGTACAGCACAGCCTTAACGCAGTATCAAGAAGAACAACAGAAATATACTAGAACGCTGACTTTATACCAAGCGGAACAACAGAAATACACGACAGCCTTAACGCAGGTTCAGGAAGCTCAAACTCAGTCGCGATCGTATCTCCTGCAATATGAAGAGGCTCAGACTCAAGCAAAGTCCTACTTCATGCAGTATCAAGAAGCCGAATCACAAGCACAGTCCTATTTGGGGTTATATCAGGCTGAGAAAGTGAGAGGCGATGAGTTAGTGATCAAGTTTAAGGCAGTACAGGGGGAACGCGATCGCTACTTGACGTTGTATAACGAGTCTCAGGATCAGCTTAAGTTTGAGCGACGATCGAAGGCAGGCATCAAAGGATGGGAAACTCGCCGCAAGAAGGAAAATCAACGGTTAAAACAAGAAATTTCAGAAATGACCGTTTTGTTACGAGACTCGTTTGAGCGTAAAGACGCAGCCGTGAGCAATCTGTACGTTTTGGCGGAACGGATGGATCGGATTCAACAGCTTGTGGATTCAGTCGATGAGACTTCTACGACGAGTCCGATGGGAATGATTCAAAAGTTTCAGCGAATCTGGCAGACTGTCAAAGAAATTTTAGCGGAGTAAACAGAATGAGTGATGATGTCTCACTGATCAAAGCCGTGGTTAGAGAAACATTGGGCGATCGCATTCGCACCCTTGCAGACCAACTCAACCAGGAGACGAATCTACAAATTAAGGCAACGTCTCGCATCTTGGGCGCGGCGGCTCAGATTTCGCAGAATCACGATCGTCTGGTTAATGAAGTAGTCGAAATGGTAAAGGAGGATTTAGAGCAGGCTTCTCGATCGCAAGCGGTCGAATGGGTCACCGTTGAGCAATTAAAGCGACAGTTTAAGACGCTGGCCGAGGCAAAAGCACATTTCAACCTCAAAACTAGAACCTGGGTAACGCTGGTAGACAAGCTCAATGGGCAGAAGGCGCTTCCAGAGATCAAGCCGGATGAAATTTCAGTTTCTCAACGACTAGACAAGATGGAAGGCGATCTAAAGGCGTTGCAAATTGATGTCAATCAAGCTTTGAGCCTGCTAGATCTGATCTTAAAGCGGGTTTCGTAGGCGGCATCCCGTGATAGTTTGGTCATCTTAGAGATTTCCAGAAATATTTTTACCCAAGTTGACCTCTCTGACCCCTCCCAACCTCCCCTTAGCAAGGCTGCCGTGTACACATAAGTTGATCAATCTGTCATTGCTGAGATCCTTCGCCCCCTAAATCCCCCAAAAATGGGGGACTTTGAGCCGTCGTCATGGCTTTGAACCTTGGAAATCTTTCCTTTGTCAAAGTCCCCCATTCTGGGGGATTTAGGGGTCTGAAGCCGACTGAAACGAAGCGACAACGACTTGTGTATACACGGTAGCCTTAGCAAGGGGAGGAGCCGTAGGCGGTGGGGTAACGTAGGTATATCCTTATCTGGAAATCTCCTTAGTGATCAGGTGAATGCTCATGACGCGCTCGATCGACCTCTGGCAAGCTAATCAAGACCTCGCGATCGCTTCTCTTGAGGGTGCGTTTGTGCGGGGGATTGCCGATGGCACGTTGCCCAAAGCCAAGTTTGCTTACTACGTCGGGCAGGATGCCTTTTTTCTCGAAGCCTTTGCGCGGGCTTACAGTCTCGCTGCTGCCAAAGCGCCCGATTGGTCAGGATTTGAGGCGTTTCATATGCTGGCGAACGGTGTCCTTCAAGAGTTGCAGCTTCATCAACGCTATGCAGCCCAGTGGGATGTTGACCTGACGCAAGTTAAACCAGGAGCCGCCACCCGCCGCTATACCGACTTTCTTTCCGCAACCGCCTGGAGCCAGGAGATCGGATTGACGGCGATCGCCATGTCTCCCTGTATGCGCCTTTATGCCTTTTTGGGTCAAGAACTTGCGCGGGGGGGTATTCCTGATCATCCCTACGCTGACTGGATTCGCACCTATAGCAGCGCTGACTTTGAGCCGTTGGCCCAGACCTTAGAAAGCCTGGTCGATCGCTATGCCACATTCACCCCGGTTGCTGAGTCTACTTACCGCTACGCTATGCTTTGCGAACGCGATTTTTTTGAGGCAGCTTGGAACGTTTGAGCAAGGGTTGACGAACTGAGAAGACGAGTAGAGAAGAGCGATCGCTTTCGGGTGACTTAAAGAGATTACATCAGTGACAGTGTGCGATAGTTCTTTCGCGCGTCGATGCTGAATCCAGCAGCCCTCTAAATCTCTCACGAGTGAAGGACTTTGAACCGGGAATTTTGTCTGAAAACTACCCAGCATCGGCAGCTTGAGGGGTAGAAAATTTGCATACCGCAGCGAGAAAAATAATTCGACTCCCACCGTCCATCATTCACGATTGATACTCTGAGGTGGGAGCGGGATGCTTTGAGGTGAAACGACGATGCTCTGAGGTGGGAGCGCGATGCTTTGAGGTGAAACGACGATACTCTGAGGTGGGAGCGCGATGCTTTAAGGTGAAACGACGATGCTTTGAGGTGAGAGCGTGATTCTCTGGGCTGGGACGATGAAGCTTTGAGAATCAGCGAGGATACTCTGAGGTTCAAGCGGGATTGTTTTCACATCGGCTCTCCACCTCAGAACATGCCCGTCTTAGTTTTTGTCTAGAGACTGCTCACTGGCAGGTTTAGTCGATCGCGCCCTGGTTGCTTTGAACAAATTCCCCAATTGCTCGGCGATCGCTTTGAGTCCGGGGGTCTTTTTGGAGGCTGTCTTTACATAGTCGTAGACCGTCAAGCTGCTGATCATGGCTTCACTGCCCACGGCTAAGAGCGTATCGTCTACCTGCTCAGTGAGTTGGCGCAGTCTCATTCGCAGGTCTGTGAGATTAGTAGCAAGGCGATAGTCGTTGGCAAAACCGTCGTAGTCAAAGCTGGCAGGCAAAATGTTGCGATTGTTTTGGGCGGCGTTGAGACTATTTTGCACAAACGACAGACGCTTATCACCCAGTTTGTAAAGCTGTTTGCGCTCTTCTGCACTCAGTGTCATCAAGAAAGGCAGCTTATTTTGAATGGTGTCGATCGCTCGTTTGATCTCCTGTAGATCGGCATCAGAGAGGGTTGCGTTGACTTCTTTGACTGGCATATTGAGGTTCTGGATAGAATTTGTTTGCCTCTAAGGTGCCCCAATTTCATGCGCTATCAGCGATCGTTCTTAATCCGTTTATGCCTGAAAGTTTGTCATCAACCAGGCAACAATCTGGCTATCATCCAGTTGCCGACTCAAGCTCAACCCTTCCGACAAGACCGAAATCTTTAGACCTGGAAGAACTTGAGACTGAGTGATGCGATGGCTCCCATTGTCCACAATTTGAAACGCGATGATTTGAGTATTTTCGACATCAACCACCCAATATTCAGCAACGCCCAGATCTTCATAGAGTAACCGCTTTTTGCCCAAATCATCGCTCAGAGAAGAGTCTGCAATCTCAATGGCTAAGTCTGGCGGCGGCGTTTGATCAAGACTGACGATCGAGCCTCCCTGGGGTGCAAACGCGGTTCTATCTGCCACGTAATAAGAGCTATCCGGTTGCGCTTCACGAACTTTTGTTTTGCGATAGCTACAATTGATCAGTCCTTTGAGAGCAATTCCTTTGAGGGCGCAGAAAAGAGTGACTGCAACGTGGATGATGCCGTTGTCACCCGCATGGTCTGGCCCAACTCCCACAGTTTCTACCCTCATCTGACCATTAAAATAATACCCCTTCGCTTTTGCATAATCAGGGTCTTCAACGATGGCAAGAAACTGCTCCCACGTTGCAGTCGTCCAGGTGTCAGTAGAAAGTTTGGGCTGAAGTTGAACCATAAGAGCGGCGATCGCAACTACTCAAACGATAGCCGATTTGACTGCTGAGAAATATTTTGAAACCGCACTTTTTCCGCTTGATCGCTTCACGATGCTCATTTACAGAGACAATACAAATTAGCAACCCACACAGATACCCTTTAAAGACCAACCCAAGGGCCCACCTAGCCAAACGCTCAATTTCTAACTTCATTCGTTCATCCCTTATCCCTCATCCCTCATCCCTTCTATGACCGTCTCGCGCACCATTTGTTTAGGCTTCCTGACCGTCATCACCGTGGGAGCACTCTTGTTGATGATGCCGTTTTCCCTAACCAGCGGCACTTGGAGTACCCCAGTCACCGCTCTATTTACCTCAACCTCGGCCGTTTGCGTCACGGGGCTTTCGGTCGTTGATGTCGGCAAATACTACAGCTTTTGGGGGCAGTTGTTTATCGTATTGCTGGTGCAAGTCGGGGGGCTGGGCTACATGACCGCTACCACCGTCCTGCTTTTGCTGATTAGAAAGCGGTTGGGACTGCGAGACAAAATAGCAATTCAACAATCCTTAGACATTCCGGGCTTGTCAGGACTGGCCATGCTAGTACGATCGATTATTGCCACCACCCTCATTTTTGAACTGACGGGTGTCTTTTTGCTACTGACGATCTTCGCGCCTCAATATGGATTTAATCAAGGGCTTTGGCTCTCAATCTTTCACAGTGTTAATGCATTTAATAATGCTGGATTTAGCTTGTTTTCAGATAACTTGATTCAGTACGTCAACGTTCCCTTCATGGGACTCATCATCACGACCTTGATCATCTTTGGTGGCATCGGCTACCAGGTCATCATGGAACTCTACTTTTGGCTGCGCGATCGCCTCTCTGGAAGTATCAAAGCCCACAGCTTTTCGCTCAACTTCAAAATTGTTACTAGCACCACGCTGGTCTTACTAGCAACTGGCACATTAGCTTTCTTTATTACCGAGTTCAGTAATCCACAAACCCTGGGCGGACTAAGTTTGGGTTCTAAAGTCATGGCAAGCTGGTTTCAGTCAGTCACCCCCCGGACGGCAGGTTTCAACACGATCGACACCACCAAAATGACCACGGCTGGTCTCTTTATTACGATCGCGCTCATGTTTGTTGGCGCAAGTCCCGGAAGTACCGGAGGCGGTATCAAAACCACCACCCTTCGAGTCTTAGTAGACAGCACAAAAGCCGTTTTACAAGGCAAAGAAGAAGTGCTTTCTTATCATCGTCAGATCCCGATCGTTCTCATTCTTAAGGCAGTGGGCGTTCTGATTGGGTCTGCCCTAACCGTCATCGGAGCCACGATTTTGCTTGCCCTAACCGATCCCAAGTTAGACTTTATCAACATTTTGTTTGAGGTGGTTTCTGCGTTCGCCACCGTAGGATTATCAGCCGTCGGCACCCTCAATATCTCCATCGGAGGTCGGCTCGTTTTGATTGCCACCATGTACATCGGGCGGGTTGGTATTTTGCTCTTGATGAGTGCTTTATTGGGCGATCCAAAACCCAGTTTCGTTCATTACCCTGAAGAAAATCTGTTGGTCGGTTGAAGAGATGGGGACAGCGATCGGGTAAGTTAAAACAAGGTGTTAACGGAACAGATTCGTGAACTTATCTTCGCTAAACTTTTTTCACAGCTTACGGACAGGTCACAAAAGTAAACAGTTTGCCGTCATTGGGTTGGGGCGATTTGGGCGAGCGGTCTGTGCCACACTCCACAATCAAGGCTACGAAGTGCTGGCAGTCGATACCGATCGCGAAAGAGTTGACCAAGCTTTGTGCGATCGCATCGTTGCCCACGCTCGACAGATCGACTCCACCCAACCTGCCGCCCTCCGAGAAGCCGGAATTTTTGAGCAAGACACGGTGATTGTGGCGATCGGCAACTATGTGCAAGAAAGCATCATCACCACGCTCAACGTTAAAGAAGGTGGCGTTCCCCATGTGGTCGCCAAAGCCTCCTCCGAGATTCATGAAAAGCTACTCAAAAAAGTCGGTGCCGATCATGTCATTTTTCCAGAACACGAAGCGGGCTACAACTTGGCCCGATCGCTCACCAAACCCGGCATTTTAGAACGATTTGAGCTTGACCCCGACAATAGCATCGTCGAAGTCATCGTCCCCGAAACCTTTGACGGCAAGACGATCTCCCAACTCAGACTCCGTTCTCACTACGGTCTAAGCGTGTTAGCCTTCAGTCAAGACAGCAAGTTTGTCATCAATCCCGACCCCGGCACCCCCCTTATCAAAGGAACGGCGATCGTCGTCATCGGCGCAAACAAAGACATCGATCGGTTACCCATCTAAGGAAGGGGGTAGGGGGTAGGGGGTAGCGTTGAGTGATGAATTTTTTGGCTTCGTTATTGGGTCTTCTGCCTCCCAACCCCACACCCCACACCCCACACCCCTACCCCTGCTCACGCTGCCTTAAAAAATCGAATAATCTCCCTTACATGTTCCAGAAACAGTCCATCGGTGCTGAGTTGGGCGATCGCTTGTCTGGCCTCACGAGAAAGACGATCGTGATCTGCTTGATTGGTGGCTCTCAAGCCTTCTTGATTGGCGGCGACGGTGGTTAGATTTTGTCGCAGGGCTTCCCATTGGGATTGTTGCGCGGTGGCCCAAGAGCGGGGATCTTCGCGATCCAGTTCCGCTTCCAGTCGTCTGACCGCTTCCTCAAGTTGGACAAATCGGCCGCGCAGCTCCACCACATCTTCGCGAGGATATTGAAACTGTTGGCGTAGCATCGCAATGCGAGTCACAAAATATCGATACGTTCGTACAGCGGGACGCAATACCGTCAGCAACAGAGCCGCCCCCGAAGCAACGTAGCCAATCGAACTGATGCCCGCGATCGCCAATCCATACAATCCCGCCGCCGACAGCAGATGTAGACCAATCACGACCCAAAGCGATCGCTGCGCCACCAGTCGAATGTAGTCCACCTGACGACCATCCACCGCAATCCCATTTTCTGTAGAAAGGGTCGCCTCAGCCAGCGCTTCTTTGGCATCAAAGTGAATATTCCACGGCACCGTGACGATCGTCAAAAGCCAGCCAAAACTCGTCGCCCCGATCGCCCAATCCAAAAAACTGCCTGTCGGGATCTGTAACCACTGCAATCCCGCAAACGCCATCAACAACAAAACCACCATCCCAAACGCAAAGCTCAAATAGCTGGAATACATGTCGATCGTCTCCTACGGGTATTGAGTCGATCGTGGGCTGTCTTCCTGACTTCTGAGTAAGTTTTGAGGACGCTAACTCAACTGGTCGAAATTAGTTCGTCAATTCTTTCGAGCAATCTGGTGGATTAGCGTCGCTAACTGCTCAACGAGTTGACTGTCGATCGTCCCTTGTGAATGTCCGTTGGTGACGATCGCGTAATCATCCACACTCGGCTCATACCAAACTTGACGATAAATCAGTTCTAACTCGCTGCCAATTTCTGAAAAATAATCGACCTGTCTAGCTTGCAGGGTGACACACATCCGAAACGACGCTAACGCCATCAGTGCTACCACCATCCCAGCCGCCGTGGTCAAAAGCGCTTCTGCAATCCCCAAGGCTGCCTTTGTCGTGTCGATATTTGCGCCACCGCCGATCTTCAGATTCAGAAAGGTGACGATCAGCCCGGTGACCGTTCCGAGCAGCCCAAACAGGGGTGCCATGCCCACCACCGTTTCGAGCAGTTTGTCGCCTTTTCGCATCTGAATGAATTCGCGGTCAGCCGCCGCCTCCAGCGCCAAGTGCAGCGTTTCGGGGCTGGGTCGGTTGAGTTTGAGCGGGGCCACCATAAATCGAGCGATCGCTAAGTGCTGAGACTTTTCAGCGATCTCTCTGGCTTTGTCCCAGTCATAGCGGGCCGCATCTAGCACCTGATGGGCTGTCTTATCTTCGCCTCGCAGTACTCTAAACCAGAAGAGTCCACGCTCTAATGTACAGGCAACCGTTGCGATCGACAATCCACCCAGAGGGATCATCACCGGCCCGCCCTTAACCAGCATTTCGTATAGTGTGGACATGATCGATTTTGCTCAACAACCCGTTTACAATTTCACTTAAACTATTTGTAACATAGGTAAAGCAAAACTTCTAAACGAATCACTGAAGTGAAGTGATCATTGAGTTTAATGTATTCCACAACACGTTGTGTATGTAATCTAAAACACATTAAAGAGTTAGCTTGCTCCCACTACCACAGGCGTTAGCGTTGACTTAAATGGTTTTCTGCGCTGCATATGATCGAGTGTTTGCTTTTGGATCGCCTGAAGTGCATCAGACTCGTTAATCTTCGTACTTTTTCCTGATTGCACCACGATTTCACCATCCACAAACACCGTATGAACGTTTGATCCCCGCGCTGCGTATACTAGATTCCACAAAACGTTTGTGTCTTGTTCATCCCACACGATCGGCATCAGGTTCGGTTCCCATAAATTAACCAGTACCAGATCAGCTTTTTTGCCTGCTTCGATTGAGCCAATTTCATGATCCAATTTGAGCAACTTTGCGCCGTCGATCGTTGCCATTCTCAGCGTTTCTGGAGCGGGTAAGGCGGCCGCATCGTAGCGTTTGACTTTTTGCAAAAGTGATGCAAATTTCATCTCCTCAAACATATCTAAACTGTTGTTAGAAATGTTGCCATCGGTGCCCAGTCCGACGGTGATGCCTGCCTGCTTCATTTCCAGAATTGGAGCAATTCCCCCCGCCAGTTTTGCGTTACTTGTGGGACAGTGAGCAACTGAAGTGCCCGTGTCTGCCAGAACTTTGATCTCGTCCTCGTTGAGCCAGACGCAGTGTGCGATCGCTGTCTTCTCTCCTAAAATTCCGTACTCTTGAAAGAGCGCGATCGGGCGCTTACCAAAGTGTTTAACCACGGCTTCAACTTCTTCGATCTGTTCGCTGCTGTGGGTGTGAATTCCAACTCCATACTCGTCTGCATATAATTTCGCTTTCGCAAAAGCATCTTTTGAGCAGTAAAAAAGGTGTTCTAGTCCCAACCACACTCGGATTTTACCGTTTTGTGAATTGTGATGCGTTTCAATGAGTTTGCGATTAGAGTCCGACGTTTCAAAAAAGTTTTTTCCAGGCATGTCAGCCACATAGGGAACCAGATTAACTCGCAGCCCCAAATCTCCCGCAGCGTCCGCACATCGGTGCATATGGCGGTACATATCCATGACGCAAGTGGTGCCCGCTTTAAGCGATTCTAGATAACAGAGCAATGCTGCATAGTAAGCGTCATCTTCGGTCAGGGCCCGATGCTCTAACTGATAGCGAGGTAGCCATTCCAAAAGCTGATAGTTCTCGGTCACCCCTCGCAAAAAGCTAGAGTGAGAATGAACGTCAATCAAGCCAGGAATCACCGCCATTTTGCCCTGACAATCAATCGTTTGTATCACGTCAGATGGAATGGGAAGATCATCACTTCCAACCGCATGAATGCGATTGCCTTCTAATATAATTGTTCCGTTAGCGTGAATGGTATCTGTGTCATCTACGGTAAAGACGATCGCGTTTTGAATAACGGTGTAGGGCATAAAAATAATAAGTTCTTGAATTGACCTACTTGAATTGACCTACTTGAATTGACCTACATAGTAGCGAGGTGAGGGAAAGGATCTCGTCGCGATCGCTACCTTTTTACGCACCTGTTGCAGTTCAGATTATCACCAAACTTTAACCATTTACCGCTCCAAAAAAGAGATATGACTGCTCCCAGTAGAGTATATTCAAGTGAAATTTTGCTTTACGTTCACCTTTGGAAAGAGATAGCGATCGAGCCGCTTTAATAAACTGTTAATATTTACAAAGTGGACAAAACCTCTACAACAAGGAGGATATCAGCTCTAACTATAGCTAGATGTTGCCGCTTAATGAATGTGTATAGTTGTACAAAACTCTGTCATAGACTTCTCTCTAGGCAGATAGATAAAGCTTGATAAACCTCGTAAAATCCTTTAGCAAAGAGGAAACAACTGCTCAAATCTTCTGATTGCGCCTGCTCAATTCTCAAAAAATTCATTAACTACAATCTTCTAATCGAGGCAATATGTCTGAACTCAATGGGGTTATGATGCAATACTTCCACTGGTACAATCCCGCCGATGGGAGCCTGTGGAAACAAGTTGCAGAAAAGGCAGAAGAACTGGCAAAAGTTGGCGTAACCTCACTTTGGTTGCCTCCTGCTTATAAAGGCACTGGGGGCGGTTATGACGTGGGGTATGGCGTTTACGACATGTTTGACCTCGGCGAGTTTGATCAAAAAGGCTCCGTTCGGACAAAGTACGGCACCAAACAAGAATATATTGATGCGATCAAGAAGGCGCAAAGTGTCGGAATCAAAATCTACGCAGATGCCGTTTTCAATCACAAGTTGGGTGCCGATGAAGAAGAGGAAGTAGAAGCCACCCCCTTTAATCCTGATAATCGATTTGACACCGTTGGCGAATACCAGAAGATTACAGCCTGGACGGGTTTCACCTTTCCGGGTCGAGGTGAAAAATACTCCAAAATGAAATGGCATTGGTGGCACTTTGATGCGATCGACTACAACGCCTACAACACCGAAGAGAACGCTATCTATTTACTTAAAGGTAAAGAGTTCGATCGCAACGTTGATTTAGAAAAAGGCAACTTTGATTACTTGATGGGCTGTGATCTAGACATGAGCCATCCCGAAGTTGTTGGAGAACTCAAATACTGGGGCGAATGGTACATTGATACAACCAATGTCGATGGGTTTAGATTTGATGCTGTCAAACATGTTTCTGCTAACTTCTTTCGAGAATGGTTAGATCACGTTAGTCACTATGTGGGAAGAGAAGTTTTTGCGGTCGGTGAGTATTGGTCTTATGATGTCGAAGCCCTACACAGTTTCGTCGAGATGACGAATGGGAAGGTCACACTATTTGACGCACCGCTTCACTACAATTTTCACGTCGCCAGCAAGTCGGGCAACAGCTACAATATGCGCCAAATCTTTGACGGGACAATGGTTCAACACCAGCCGACGCTGGCCGTAACGCTGGTCGAAAATCATGACTCTCAGCCGTTGCAGTCTCTTGAATCGGTTGTCGAACCCTGGTTTAAGCCGCTTGCCTATGCGTTAATTTTGCTCAGAAGTGAAGGCTATCCCTGCATCTTTTACGCGGATTATTACGGCGCTAACTACAAAGATACGGGAAACGATGGACAGGAGCATGAGATCTGGTTAGACAGCCACCAATTCTTGATTGACAAGATGCTTTTTGCCCGTCAAACATTTGCCTATGGAGAGCAGTACGATTATTTTGACCATGCCAATACGATCGGCTGGACGCGACTGGGCACCGATGAGCAACCGGGCGGCATGGCTGTCGTTTTGAGTAATGGGGACGCTGGCAGCAAATATATGGAAGTCGGACAGCCTAATCGCACTTACATCGACATCACCGAACACATCGACGAACCCATCACAACGGATGAAAAAGGTTGGGCTGATTTTCGCTGTGAAGCAGGCTCAGTGTCGGTTTGGGTTCCCAAAGATGCTGTGAAGTAGAGCGTGAATGCAGAATAAGCGGATGGACTGTAGAGAGCGTTCTTCTGCAAAATGGAGCGATCGAGACTTAATCATCCCGATCGCTTCTCGCTGGCTAACGACCGTTTAAACCTCGCAGTAAGCTATCAACTGCATTGACATAGCCTGTTGTGTTGAGTTGGCTAGAAATCAAGTTGGTTTTGATAGCTTGTTCTACGACTTCTTGAGCAGAAAGGCGACCCATTTGGTAAGCAAAAACCAGCGTTGTTCCTTCTGGAATTCCTTGAGTCTGAAAGTGCCCTTGATAAGCTCCAAAAACCAGTTCAAATGGGGTGAGGGTATTGTTGGAGGGGCTTAAAGTGCTGGGTACGATCGCCGCTTTTTGAGCTTCGTCAGCAGAAGCGTGGGTCACAAAACTGAAATTAACGACTGCTGTAGAGATGACCGCCAGCGTTAACAAAGATGTTTTCATAGTGATGGCTCCAGTGTTGAAGCGAGTGATGGTTAAGTGGATTGAGAAGAGTGAGAATTTGTGATGTCGGGAAGCTCGATCGCTGCGGGGGCTTTGAGTTCTACAACATTGGGCTGAAACGAACTACCCTTGTGAGCGCCATTGCAGAAAGGTAAGTTTTTTGACCATCCACAGGTGCAGAGATAGTGGGTGCCCTGGTCGAGTTGAATTGTGGCTTTGGACATTGAAGGATACCTTAATTTGTTGGATACAAGATTTGTTAGATACAGAACTATTTGAGTTCGTACAGTCTTTATAGCATGATTATTGTTCTAAAGCAAACAGTCTAAGCAGAAAGAGTTTTGAAATTTCTGAAAACCGCGATCGTTTTCTATACTAAAGGCAATGCAATCGAGTCTCTGCCGATGTTTCCTGTCTTCTACTCTGACGAATTTTTGCTGCACGAGACGGGACACTTTCACCCCGAAAAGCCAGCGCGATTAACGGCGATTTGTAAAGCACTCCAGGCAGCATCCTGGGCGCATCAGCTTGAATGGCGCAAGCCAACGACCGTAGAAGCGCGATCGCCGCTTTCCCTGATTCAGCAAATTCACGATCCGCAGTATGTCGAAGCCGTTCGGCAACTCGCTAATCGGGGCGGCGGTCACATTGATGGCGATACACCCGTGTCTCCTCGCAGTTTTGAAGTGGCACTGCTGGCGGTAAATGCCTGGTTGGATGGCGTTAATTACACACTGCAAACAGGAGAGCCGAGTTTTGTTTTGGCGCGTCCTCCAGGGCATCACGCGATCGCAGATACAGGAATGGGATTTTGCTTGTTGAGTAATGCCGCGATCGCCGCTCATCATGCTCTAAAACAAGGGGCAAACCGGGTCGCTATTCTCGATTGGGATGTCCATCACGGCAATGGCACTCAAGCGATCGTCGAAACCAATTCCAACATTGCATTTTGTTCATTACATGAGTCGCCTCAATATCCAGGAACGGGCCGAGCGAGTGAGCAGGGCTTTCACCAAAATGTATTAAACTTGCCCATGAGAGCGGGGAGTACGATCGCAGATTACCAACCCCTTTTTGAACAAAAGATCATGCCGTTTCTCTCCAATTTTCGGCCCGATTTGTTGATTGTGAGTGCGGGCTACGATGCCAATCAGGACGATCCGTTAGCAGGAATTTCTCTACAGCCCAACGACTACGGAATCTTTACAGACTATTGTTTGCAGCTAACCAAACAAGTCGTATTTGGGCTAGAAGGGGGCTACGATTTGAGTGCGCTGTCTCAATCGGTGGTGGCGACGATCGCTCAATGTTTGAGAAGATAAATGCAAGATCAAAAAGCGTTGATTGACGTATCTGTAGATCTTAGAAGCAGAAGACTTTAAACAAAAAAAGGGTAGACTCCATGTCCACCCTGTAGAAATTAAAACTAGATTGAATCGATCTCTTGCGGCTAACTCAAAGCGACCCCTTACGGGTCACTCGAAGAGATCGTCTTTCAGACCGCCATCGCAGGCGTATCGAGTTCGACAACCTTGTTATCTTTTGCTTGCCAAACCTTACCGTCTAGCGCCATTTGTTCAATTTGACTGGCGAGACGTAGGGCTTTTAGCGCCTGTTCTCCTCCGACAGAAGGCTGATTGCCCCCGCGCACACACCCGACAAAATGTTCTAACTCTGCATGAAGCGGCTCAATATTACTGGTGTAAACCTTCTCGATCAGTCCATCTTGGCGATACAAAACCTGACCATAATCCGTCATGTAGTTAGCAGTCGTTTGACGGTGAATTAGAATTTCATTGTTGAGAAAGTCAGCTTCTGTCAGAGAGTTTTTGCAGTGAGCAGCAATGCGGCGAATCTTGCGGTGCGTCACTTTGCTAGAGGTCAGCGTTGCAACAATGCCGTTTGCAAAACCCAGCGTTGCGGTTACATAGTCCAAGTAGCCAGAGTCCGAAGCGCGACTGCCACTTGCAGTTAACTTCACAACCGGAGAAGCGGCCAGTTCTAGCATCAGATCGATGTCGTGAATCATCAGATCCAACACGACCGATACATCATTGGCTCGATCGGAATAAGGACTCATCCGATGGGCCTCGATCGCCAGCAGTTCTTCAGTCTTCAACACCTTGCTGAGTTCTTGAAAAGCCGGGTTAAATCGCTCGATATGCCCAACTTGCAGAATACACTGACACTCTGCGGCAGCGTTTACCAAAGACTCAGCTTCAGCAATGCTGGCGGCGATCGGTTTCTCGATCAACACATGCACCCCCGCATTCAAAGCAGCCATCCCCACTGAATGATGCAGACGAGTCGGAACCGCAATACAAACGGCATCCACATGTTTCAGTAAATCGTGATAATCCTCAAAAAATCGGACACGATATTTGCTTGCCGTGTCCAACCCTCGTTCTACATTAATATCTGAAACGCCAACTAATTCAACATCCTTGAGCATACTCAAGACTCTGGTATGGTGCTGCCCCATATTGCCGACCCCAATCACACCGATGCGAATAGGTTCTAGCTGATTTCGCTGCACGTAGAGACTTGAATACCCGATCGGTATACTACCTTTCACTCGTGTTACTCCTCCACCACCGAAAATAAGCTGATGATCAGCCGTAAATTCTCCTCAAACATCCAGATACTAACACAGCAACATTAATTATGAAGAATTTCAAAGCATTATCGAAGTTCCCTTAAACGATATGTTTTTCGGTTTCGATGTTTTTATGCCTTTGGATGTAGTTTTTTAGCGCTGGTCACAGATTTAGTAGATAAACCAGTCCAGGTCTGCCCCTCAATGCTTGAAGTCTTCACCACTCGACAGACTTTGTTGATGATCTGGTCGAGATACGCGCAGGGAGTCGCCCGCTCCAGGCTCAATGCGGTGGACTTGAATCTGATGCAGTCGCGGCCCTTCCGCAGAGACGACCGTCAGTTCATAGTTGCCATACTGCAAAGCCTCGCCAGAACTGGGAATGCGCTGCCACTGGTAGAACAAAAAGCCGCCCAGCGTCTGGTATTCATCGGTAAGCGGTAGATCCAACCGCAACTGCTCATTCACTTCTTCCAAATTCATCTGAGCCTGAACGAGAAAGGTGTTTTCGTCCAAAACCTGAATCGATCGCGTCTCTTCGCTTTCCGGTTCGGGTGAGTCTCCGATAATCTGCGTCACGATGTCCTGCAAACTGACCAGCCCCGCAGTGCCGCCAAACTCATCCACGACAATCACCATGTGCTGACGCGATCGCTGCATCAAAGACAGCAATTCTCCCAGAGGCGTGTACTCAGGAACAAATCGGGCTGGACTCACCCACGGTTTAATCGGACTTTCCAAATTTAGTGTGCCCTGAACGAGCGGCTCTGCCAGTTCTTTAAAGTGAACCATGCCGCAGATATCATCCAGCGATTCCCCGGTCACCGGATAGTGAGAATGCCCTGATTGAGCCACTTCTTCAAGCAAATTTCGCACCGTTGCATCGATCGAGAGCGCAGTCATATTCGGTCGGCGTACCATCACCTCACTCGCCGGAACGTCGCCAAACTCAAACACATTACTCAACAGTTCTCGTTCTTCGGCCTCCAGTCCCGTCGATTCGCTGGAGGTGGCGATAATTAGCTGCAATTCTTCTGGGGTGACCTGGTTGTACCAGCCCTGCCCCGCGTACTGAATGCCCACCAGCCGCAGCAAGAGGCGCGTAGACTGATTGAGAACCCAGATAAAGGGATTAAAAAATCGAGCGATCGCCAAACTAAACGGCCCCAAAAATCGCGCAATCTCTTCGGAGTAGAGCATCGCCACCGACTTGGGGCACAATTCGCCCAAAACAATTTGCAGATAAGCAATCAACAGGAAGGCGATCGGAATCGCCAGCGAGTGAGACAGCGTTTGGACAGTAGAAGCCGACAGTGGCAACTGAGCAATCCAGGCTGCAACCAAGACGGCCATTGTGCTTTCCCCGATCCAGCCCAGCGCCAAACTCGACAGCGTGATTCCCAACTGAGTCGTCGAAAGTAGACGATCGATGCTCCGCTGCAAATCCTGAACCGTTCTCGCTTGAATATCTCCTGCGTCAACCAACTGATTGATCCGCGATCGCCGCACCGAGACGATCGAAAACTCTGCTGTTACAAAGAACGCATTAATCGTAATCAGCAGCAGCACCGACAAGAATTTTAGCAAGATATCTGTCCAGCTTGAGTTTTGCAGGACAACCGCAAAAGGGGCAATCATTTGCGAATCAAGAATAACAATTTAGAGAAGCAGATTAGGGAAGCAGATCTTAGAAAAGCAAACCAGGGAATTGGCTGATCATACTCCGCTCGTTTCTGAGTCTCCTCTTCCCCACGTTATTAATTAACGTCTATTCAATGTCGGCGTTGCTGAATCAGGGGATGAATTGCCCCGAAACGGCGGGAACCCCAAGGTTCAAAGTCCCCCATTTTTGGGGGATTTAGGGGGCGAAAAGATGGACACTTCCCACAGAGTCATCCCTCCAATCAGCAACGCCTAGATGTCTATTAGATGAGTCCCTGTGCCCCCAGCTTTATCGTAGGGTTGATTCATTCTGCTGAGAAAATAATGAAGGGCTGATTCTCCCGTTAGTTGCCGTAACCTGTTTAAAGGGAAGAATCAGGGTTCTAAATTTCTTTTTACCAGAATGAATCAACCCTACCAGCTTTATCGGACTGGAACATCTGACAATTTGAGTTGCAGCTTTTGGTCGGGGTAGTCCGTCAACTGCACTGAAAGCTTTTGAGCCTTGTCTAAAAGAGCCGTTGAGATGCTGAATGTCCCTGTAAATTTTTGGCTACCTACAGGCAAATCGGTCGGGAGACCCATCGTATCTGCGGTCAAAGCCCGGCCTTGCTCATCGGCGATATTGAGAAAGCTGTAGAGAAACTTGACGGGCTGAGTTCCTTCATTTTTGAGAGCAACATCGTAGACCACAAAATCCGCCTGCTGCCGGACAGCGGTTAGCTCGATCGTCACTCCCTTATCTCGACTCACAAACGGAAACTTGCCAGGAAGACTGGTCTGCTTATCTTCCGCCTTGGGCGAAGGACTGGGACTGGGAGGCATTGTCGATTTGGGAGTGCCGCCCTCGATGCGGTCTTTTACCTTTTTGAGAATGTCGTCTTCTTTGAGAATCACGAGGTCTTCCCCGCGCCCCGATGTGTTTTTTTTGTTGACCTTATTCGTCGGACGGGCATCGGGTTGAGTGATTCCTTTGAGAGCTTCTCGCCCGATCGCAAATCCCCAAGCGCCACTCACAATCCCTGCTCCAAACATAAACGTGAGCAAAATGAGCGTGAGGGCGACGGTCGGATTAATTCGCATTGCAGATTTGAGAGAGTGTTGTTTGAGAGCGTTGAGCCGTGAGACCCAAATGGCTGACCAATTGTATTCGCTAAGTTTACGTAGAGACGATCTCTTTAAAAAACATCACGGCGGCAATCGCTGCAAACCCATTTCTCAAGCTAAAATACGGCAGGGATTGCGATCGTGTCTTTCTACTAGCGCCGTTGACCGATTGGGGAGGTAGCGAACTCATAATTCGCCTTCAGGCTGGTTCGATTCCAGCACGGCGCATGACAAACCAAATACGACAAACCAAAGCTTTAGCACACAGACGTAATGGCTGCCAATTCGCTGAATTTGCAAAAAAACGTAATCTGTAGGGTGTATTGAGCCATGCGAAACGCACCACCAACCTAAAAACCACCAACCTAAAATTGATGCGTTTCGCTGCTCTTCGGGCTGATCTTCGGATGGATTGGACTTACCTTACAATCCTCAGCGCCCAGTCGCGCCTTCAAACACCAACTCACCGCCCACGACTCGATTGCTCACATTAGCGGTCGGCAGCGTCAAAATCGACGTGTTGTAAGGGTTAGGTAGGTCAGTCGTGCGAATGATAGGGTCGTTAGAAACCTGCTGGGTCAGCAAATCTCGGTATAGACGATGAATATGCTCGCCATTACGAGCGATCGCATTCTCAGGAAAGGCACCCGTCCCAATTAGAGTCTGAACTGAGAACTTGGGGCCGCGATAGTCAGAAACATTCACGTCAAACGCCCGATCGACTGCATCTGGCACCGCTTCTCTCGGTCTAAACACAGCGGGTCTGTCTTGTGCTTGTGCGGCGATCGCAAATAGGGTAGAAGCAGCCATTACCCCTGCACCAATCAAATTCTTTAACCTCACGCCCATAAGATTCAGTTCCTCCGTATTGCGCTCAATGTTAGCTTACGATTTGAGTCTAAGATCAGGGAAAAGTTTTGCGGTTTGAGATTTGAATTGAGGATCTTCTTCAACTTTAAAAATTCAAAACTCAAAACGTTCTCACCCCTTTCTTTTGACAGTTAATAACACTAGTCTGCCCTACCTATGAGCGATCGGACGCAAAATTTGATGGAATCTCAAACAAACTTTTCTTGGGCAACGGTTGAATTGACCGACTTACGAGAACGACTTTTGGATCTGTTCTGTGAGGTGGCTTATCGAGAAGGCGACTTTTTGCTCTCGTCTGGACAACGCAGCACCTATTACATCAACGGCAAACAGATTACGCTTCATCCCCAGGGCGGCTTGGCGACGGGACGGATTCTTTTACCTTTGATTCCTTCTGAAACGGTGGCTGTGGCGGGTCTGACGTTGGGGGCTGATCCGATCGTCACCGCGACCAGTGTGGTTGCAGCGTATGAAGGGCGATCGCTGGCGGCACTCATTGTCCGCAAAGAAGCCAAAGGACACGGCACCCAAGCCTATATCGAAGGCCCAGCCTTGCCCAAAAACAGTCCAGTCGTGGTGCTAGAAGACGTGGTGACGACGGGACAATCGGCGATGAAGGCGGTCGATCGCCTCCGGGACGCAGGCTATCAGGTTGAAGAAGTGATTTCGCTGGTCGATCGTCAGCAAGGAGGCGCAGAGTTTTATCAGCAGCAAGGCTTAAAATTCAAAGCAGTCTTCACGATTCAAGACCTTCAGCAGCACGTTCAAAAACTTCAGCAGAGTTAAAGGTGGGGAGCGATCGTAGAATTCAGGACTTTGGACTCTGGACTTTGAAAAGGATAATGTCAACGTCTCCGGTCTAACATCTTCGGTCTTCAGTCTAAGTACCCGGATTTCAACATCGCGCCGATTTGACCCTTGACTTCTCCATTAGCAAGATAGAATGAGTCCAGCAAAAGCTCTCAAAATTCATTAGTTTTAGACAAGCGAGGAGCGTCGCAGGGCATGGGAAGAGTCGTTGGAATAGACCTGGGAACTACGAACTCGGTGGTGGCAGTCATGGAGGGCGGCAAGCCAGTTGTCATCGCCAACGCCGAAGGAATGCGAACTACTCCCTCCGTTGTCGGAGTCAGCAAAGAAGGCGAACGTCTGGTCGGACAAATGGCCCGACGACAATCGGTGCTTGACCCACAGAATACATTTTTTGGCGTAAAGCGCTTTATCGGTCGAAAGTATTCAGAACTCAGTCCAGAGTCAAAACGGGTGCCCTACACCATCCGCAAAGACGAATCGAGCAACATCAAAATCAAGTGTCCTCGACTGGAGCGAGATTTTGCGCCCGAAGAAATTTCGGCCATGATTCTCAAAAAGCTGACCGATGAGGCCAGTCGCTATCTAGGAGAGTCGATTACTGGCGCAGTGATTACCGTTCCCGCTTATTTCAACGATTCTCAACGACAGGCAACTCGTGATGCTGGACGCATCGCTGGATTGGATGTCAAACGCATTCTCAATGAGCCGACGGCCGCATCTCTCGCCTATGGACTCGATCGCGGTCAAGCTGAAACAATCCTCGTTTTTGATCTCGGCGGTGGCACCTTTGATGTCTCAATCTTGGAAGTGGGCGATGGGGTCTTTGAAGTGAAAGCCACGAGCGGCGACACTCAACTAGGCGGCAATGACTTCGATAAGAAAATTGTGGACTTTCTGTCCGAGCAGTTTTTAGAAACTGAGAAAGTTGATTTGAGACGCGATCGCCAAGCCCTCCAACGACTGACTGAAGCGGCCGAAAAAGCCAAAATTGAGCTTTCTGGGGTCTCTGTCACCGAAATCAATTTGCCTTTTATCACTGCGACCGAAGATGGGCCCAAACATATCGAAACGCGGATGACCCGATCGCAGTTTGAAGGGCTGTGTGGCGATCTGCTGTCTCGACTGCGTGGGCCGCTCAAGCAAGCCTTTCGGGATGCGGGAATGACTCCGAATGATATTGACGACATCGTGCTGGTAGGCGGTTCGACGCGAATTCCGATGGTGCAACAGGTGGTGCGATCGCTGATCAATCGGGAAGCCAATCAAAACGTCAATCCGGATGAAGTGGTGGCTGTCGGAGCGGCGATTCAGGCGGGCATTTTGGCAGGTGAACTCAAAGATATTTTGCTGTTGGATGTCACACCGTTGTCCTTTGGGTTGGAGACGATCGGCGGCGTGATGAAAAAGCTGATTCCGCGCAATACGACCATTCCAACGCGGCGATCGGATATTTTCTCGACGGGCGAAGATAATCAGACGATGGTCGAGGTTCACGTTCTGCAAGGTGAGCGCGACATGGCATCGGGCAATAAGTCTCTGGGGCGCTTTAAGCTGATGGGCATTCCACCCGCACCACGGGGCATTCCTCAAGTGCAGGTTTCCTTTGACATCGACGCAAACGGCATTTTGCAAGTCACCGCAATGGATCGCACGACGGGACGCGAACAGAGCATCACCGTTCAGGGAGCCTCAACCTTGAGTGAGGACGAAGTGCGGCAGATGATGCGGAACGCCGAAGAATTTGCAGAAGTCGATCGCCTTCGTAAAGAAAAAGTCGAGAAACGCAATCGAGCGGAAGCGCTAACCTTTCAAGCAGAACGGCAGCTTAGAGAAGCCACACTGGACTTTGGAATGCAATTTGTTGGTTCCTATCGTTCTCGAATTGAGCCTCTCGTCCAGCGATTGAGAGAAGGATTGGCAAATAATGACGATCGCAGCGTAGATATTGCCGAAGCTGACCTCAAGGATGCTCTGTACGATTTAAATCGAGAAGTCTACCAACAGACTCAGGGCGACGAAGAAGGCGGATTCTTTGAATCGATCAAAAACTTCTTCTTAGACGACGAAGACGATTACGACTACTACGGTGCTCCTCGTGATCCCTACGACTATGGGGCCCGACGCGACGACTACTGGAACAACCAGCGAGGCGGCAGTCTAAACGGACGCGACAACTATGACTATGGATTTTCTCGCAACTACGATCCGCCCAAGCGAGACCCCTACGATCGCGACTACAACACCCCACCCAGACGCGACCCTTACGACGATCGAGATCCCTACGAGGCACCCAGACGCGACCCTTACGACGATCGCTCCCCCGAAGAACCGAGAAACCGCCCTTATGAAGCGCCCAGACGATCTGACTCTCAAGCGCCTCGACCCCTTGGGGGTAACTCGGAGAGATCGCCGCGCAGCGATGGATATGACGCGCCCAGACGAGACAGCCGCAACAACGACACCGCTAACGGAAACCGCGACTACAATCCTCCCAAACGTGAACCGCGCAGCGATCCCTACAACAGCCCTTACAGCGGCAACGATGCTGGCGGAACCCGTCGCCCCAACCGCAGTGATGTTCCTAAAAAGCGTCCTGCTCGACCCGACTACAATCAGGATAATTGGGATGACGAAGACGATTGGTTGTAAAGAGGAAAGCGGGATCAACGTGAAACGGCGACCGATTTCTTTTGGGTCAGCGATTTGATCTATTCTTTTACTTGTCTTTATCCCTCACCCGTCATCCTTTCACCGTTTCGCTATGCAGAATTTCCGCAATTATTATGAGATTTTGGGGGTTGCCAAAGATGCGTCGATCGAGGAGATCAAAAAGGCCTACCGTCGATTAGCGCGTCAATATCATCCTGATCTCAATCCGGGTAACAAAGCCGCTGAGGAGAAATTCAAGGATCTGAGCGAAGCGTATGAAGTGTTGGGAGACACAACCAAGCGATCGCAGTACGACCAGTTTGGCAATTTTTGGAAGCGACCAGGATTTCAAGGCGGTGCAAAAGGCGGCCGTCCCTGGGGAAAGGGAAATGATCCATCTGGGTCGGTGGATTTTGGTGAATACCGTAATTTTAATGACTTCGTGGATCAATTGCTCAATCGACGCACCACGACGACAACGCCTAGCCGACCTCCTCAACCCCCGCCTGCTGCCGATCCCTACCGTCCTGGCACGACAAAAACGAGCTATACCGTTTCTAGTACGCCGCCCCCTCGCTCCAATCGTCGAGATGCTGAAGCGCGATTGACCGTACCTTTAGAAAAAGCTTACTCCGGTGGACGAGAGCGCATTCGACTAGAGGACGGGCGATCGCTCGAAGTGAATATGCCCGCAGGGATGGTGACCGGGCAGCGAATTCGTCTCAAAGGTCAGGGCGTTGCGGGGGGCGATCTATACCTCAAAATCGAAGTCTCTCCCCATCCGTTTTTTAAGCTAGAAGGCTCCGATGTGGTGTGTCAATTGCCCATTACGCCCAGTGAAGCTGCCTTGGGAGGCGCGATCGAAGTTCCCACATTAGACGGGTTGGTGAAGATGACCATTCCGGGAGGGGTACGATCGGGGCAGCGTCTGAGATTGGCGAATAAGGGCTATCTGATCAGTGGGGATGACCGAGGCGATCAGATTGTCGAAATTCAAATTGTCGTCCCCAAAGAAATCAGTCTTGAAGAACGGGATCTTTACGAAAAGCTCCGACAGATAGAAAGCTTTGATCCCCGCACCGACCTCCCAATCTAAAGCGTCCTAATCTTCAGGCAGCACCCACTGGGGCGGAGCGCTCATTTTTTTGCGAATGGCTTCTTCAGCGATCGCCAGCATTTCGTCCAACGACTTTTCTTGAATGAATTTGGCAGCCTGATCTTTGTATTCTAAATTGGGGCATTTATCTCCTAAAACGCAGCCATTTACGCAGGCTTCTGCACAGTTGATCTCCATGTTCTCTCCTCTAGTTCTCAAAGCTTGACGATACAAACAAATCATCTCGTGGGATGCCTACAAAGGACTCTGCCCACTGATTTATCTTAAACTGTTCTCCTGATGGTGTTGACTGACCGATCGAAAGGGCAAAAAACTACAGCCAGATAGTTGACTTTTAGATTGATTTCTACTCTGAAGTTTGAGCCGCTAGTTTTTGTCTACTAATTTTGAAATATGAGCTTAAAACTGTTCTCCGCTGCGCTGATTGTGGCGGTTCCCACTCAGGTCGCGATTCCGCTTGAGCAACAGGTCAATGAAGTGGTGGCGCGTTTGGTCGGGGTCATGGACACGTCTGCTCAAGCGATCGCCAACCCAAAACTACCGGATGTGAGAATGACGACCTGCAAAATTTTTCTTCAGGGATCACCTCAGATCGACGGTGTTTATCTTTATCAAGAACAAGCCCTCTCTTCTGATTTGACGAAGCCCTATCGTCAGAGAATTCTACAAATTTCACCGACAATCTACAGTCATAGTGTGCGATCGCTGTCCTTTCGTCCTGTTAAACCCGAAGCGCTCGTTGGTTTGTGCAACCAGCCCGAAGCTTCTCGAATTGTGCCCTTGAGCGATCGTGGGGTTCCCGTCTGCGCTGTCTTTCTCAAACAGTCTGGCGACAACTACGTAGGCAGAACGCCGATCGATGGGTGTTCCGCTAACGTTGGAGGAGCCGTCCGCATTACCAACCAGATCACGCTTCACAAAACCGGAATGGACACCTGGGATCGCGGTTACGACGCTCAAGGCAAACAAGTCTGGGGCGCAAAAGCACAGTCCTACCAATTTCGCCGCAAAGACCTTTAAGCTTCATCCCTCTCGCGCAGCGGATTACCCCCAAAGGGGGAACAGATCATCGAAGTTCTCCCTCATCCCTCATCTAACTTCCTAACTTAAACGCTTCTAAAATAAAACTATAAGTCATGCCAATTTTGAGCGTGTTGATCATTTCAGCGGGGAGCGATCGCCGAAACCCCTCCCGATTGGTGTAGATGATGCGACTCGTCACTTCAAATAAAATCACCAAAAAGCTGGCCGCCACGACATCTAATTCGGCTCTTTGTCCGGCAGTGGTCGAGATGACGTTGCCCAAAAAAAAGCCAAACAGCAGACTGATCAACATCAGAGACACGCGCCGCCAGGGATTGCGAAACAATTGGCCGATCTGATCGGTCACAACTCCTACAAGACTGTTGAGACGAGTATTTTGCATGGTCGAGGGGAGAGATGAATCTTGCGTTTTGAATTCTAAATCAGGTTGTCTGCTTAGAATTCAACCTTCTCATACCATCCCTTAATTTATCGGAAAAACTATCGAAAAATTTCTCCCACGATCGTGCCACAGATTGTTATCACTAGAGTAGAAATGGGCGAGAACGAGAGTGCGGGGTGTGATGAAGATGAAAATAAAGCTGAACCCTGCGACCAGAGTAGCTTTAGCGACAGCGCTACTTTTATTGGGGCTATGGCTAGTGTTGAGACGCTTTCAGATTCAGGTTGAGGTGACATCCCCGGAGACAGTGCCCATCATTAAGACCGACGAGTCTCAAAACGAGATACAAAAAACGCCTCCGAAACCGGGAGCTTCTCCGATTCCCACGCTCAATCCTGCGATGGTGGCGGCTCGTCAAGGAGCGCTCAGAGTTAGCAATCGATCGGATCACCCCTTGCGAGTTGCGCTACTGTCAAAGAGCAAATCGTCAGCCCCCAAATCTAGCGAGGCCTCTGACTATCAACCGCCCGCCCACTGGGATTTTGCACCTAACGAAGGGAGCGGTAAGGGTTTAGTGGTTTCACTGCCCGATCGCTCAATTATTCTCAAAAAGGGCGATGTCGTCGTGGCTTTTGCTCAAGATGGCTCTCAGCGCTATTGGGGCCCATTTGTGGTAGGTGAGACAAATTCACCAATCTGGAATGGTCAGGAATGGGAGTTAATTTTGAAGCAGTAATGATGAGTCAGAAACTTTGCGTAAGTTAATCCTCAAGGAGCAGAACGGAGAAGCTATTATACTCGCGACGATTAAGAAATGGACTTTTAGTTCTTCTAACACTTCTAAGAAGAATCGTAGTGAAATTAAAATACCCCGCTCTCCGGAGAAAACGGGGTTTGTGCAGGCTCTAGTGCAGCGTCAACGATATTAGAGTTAGCGATCGCTGAAATCTTCATTCGATGAAACTTTACCAAGAGATATCTACCCTAATTTCTAGTTGTGACACTGCACTAGGTTGAATTAGCTTTGGGCGACAGGCTCCTTCGCCAAAAACTTCTCAAGCTCGGTCAGTGCATCAGCATCAACTTTGGTTTGCATCGGGCAGAATTTGGGGCCACACATCGAGCAAAACTCAGCCGTTTTATAAATGTCAGCAGGCAGCGTTTCGTCGTGGTATTCCTTCGCCCGATCGGGGTCAAGCGACAACTCAAACTGCTTATTCCAATCAAAGTTATAACGAGCGAGAGAAAGCTCATCATCTCTGTCTCGTGCCCCCGGACGATGCCGCGCAATATCTGCTGCATGGGCCGCAATCTTGTAGGCGATCAACCCATTGCGAACGTCTTCTGCGTCGGGTAAGCCCAAATGTTCTTTAGGCGTAACATAGCAGAGCATCGCAGTGCCATACCAGCCCGCCATTGCAGCCCCGATCGCCGATGTAATGTGGTCATATCCCGGTGCAATATCCGTCACCAACGGCCCCAACACATAGAACGGCGCTTCAGAACACTCTTCCATCTGTTTGCGAACGTTGAATTCGATTTGATCCATTGGCACATGTCCGGGGCCTTCGACCATCACCTGAATGTCATCTTCCCAGGCGCGGCGAGTCAGTTGTCCGAGGGTCTTCAATTCTGCCAACTGTGCGGCATCCGAAGCATCATGTTGACAGCCGGGACGCAGGGAATCGCCCAAACTAAACGACACGTCATACTTTTTGAAGATCTCAATAATGTCGCTGAAATGAGTGTAGAGCGGATTTTGTTTGTGGTGATGCAGCATCCAACGAGCCAGAATGCCGCCGCCACGAGAGACGATTCCAGTCAAACGATCGCGCACCAGGGGCAAATGTTCGATCAAAATTCCAGCGTGAATCGTTTGATAGTCCACTCCTTGCTGGGCGTGCTTTTCGATGATGTGCAAAAAGTCGTCAGCTGTCAGATTCTCAATGTTGCCGTGGACACTTTCTAACGCCTGATAAATGGGAACTGTCCCGATCGGAACGGTCGAAGCCTGGATGATCGTCGTCCGAATCTCATCTAGATTGCCGCCGCCCGTAGACAGATCCATGACGGTATCCGCCCCATATTTCACCGCGAGATGCAGCTTATCGACTTCTTCTTGCATGTTAGAAGAGTTGGGCGATGCGCCGATGTTGGCGTTGACTTTGCATCTAGAAGCAATCCCGATCGCCATCGGTTCTAAATTAGGGTGGTTGATGTTGGCAGGAATGATCATTCGTCCCCGGGCCACTTCTGCGCGAATTAGCTCGACGGGTAAATTTTCCCGCGTGGCCACGTACTGCATTTCTTCGGTCACAACCCCTTGGCGGGCATAGTACATCTGAGACACGTTGCTATGTCCGCTGCGTTTGGCGATCCAATCTGTCCGCATATTCGATTCCTCAGATAAACAGCTTCCCTTCGCTGGCATTACCCAGTCTCAGGTTCTAAGGGTTTGTTCTCAGCCCAAATGGGCACCCCTAGCTTGAGAGCTAATCGTACCACTCATCGCAAATTGGTGATAGAACGTTGCAAAAAGTTGATGGTTTGTTGTGGTTCTTATCGGATGTTTGAAAAGTCTTTGGCTGCAAGAATAGAGTCTCGGAGATCTCCCTTACTCTTCAATCATCCGCTTAGGATCGTGAATTACGTGAATTAAATAAGATCGCTTATTGCCAAGTTACTTCGCCCCCTAAATCCCCCAGAATGGGGGACTTTGAGAATCAAAGGCTCCGCCGCAAGCGGACGGAGTATGAACAGCCATTTTTTCTGAGC
>NZ_JBJPHT010000026.1:0-79669 GCF_052939475.1 Phormidesmis sp. 146-20 | reverse complement strand
CGGTCTGCCACACTCTTAAGATACAAGGGGGCTGAAGCTAAATTAAACGAAGCGAGCCACTCTCATCGAACTGACGTTAAAAAGGGGGATTTTGAATCTGGTTCCTCCCTTTTTAAGGAGGGCTAGGCGGGATCTAACCCGTTCTGCTACCAGCGAGATGACTTTTAAAACATCCTCTAAGAGGAAGGTAAACGAGGTAGGGTGAAGTGATGAACCTGTGAGAATCCTGAGAGACACCACGCAATGTCTTGACTGCCATTCAACTCATCTCCGTAAAAACGGAATCAAGAAGGGTAAGGCTGTGATTAGTAAGGCTGTGCTGAGGGTTTCAACCTGCACAAATTTTTGACAAGCTGACATCTAGAATCGAATCCCTACGCCACCCTGGAGTGAAGTCGCTGCCCCACCTCGCTTGTAGCCGTCAAAAGCAAAAATAGCATTCCCAAAAAGCACCACATTACTGTTGGGCAGCGCGTAATCAATTCCCGGTTGCAGCACAAAGCTCGTCTGGTCACCAATGGGCGTATTGCTCCCGATCGGGATCGAAGCCCCTGCGCCAATATAGACATCCGTTTGCCAATTGACCGGAATATCGTAGGAAACCGTCGGAACGAGCGCCACCCCATCGCCGATCAAAACTTGTCCTCTTAGCGAAATCGGCGCTCTCAAAAGCTTGTAGCGACCTGCAATCACGCCCGAAGTTTTGCGATCGTCATTTTCTGCCCTGGTCAACCCAAACGACGCGCCAACCCCAACATAGCTACCGTAAGCCGCCTGCGAAAAAGCGGGAGCCTGGGTCATCAGCGAAAGACCTACGATCGTGCCACTTCCCACGGCGATCGCACCCACTCTCAAACGCAACCAATTAAGAACTTTCATCAATGAACTCCTCAGTAACCAAACGGCAGAATCAGGATCGGCTCCCAATATTTAGGGATCAAATGTTAAATAGATGACTTTAAAGGATGGTAATAATTCACCTAAAATGCCCTGAATATCATTTAATAATACTCAACAACTTCAGTTCTCAACCCTTCAATTTCAAACCCTTGTTCTTTTACTTGTTCTTTTAGAAGTTTCCATTTGAGCATTTATCAAAAACAAATTCATCGCTCGATAGATTTTCTTCTAGCAAATCAGGCACGTCTTAAGCAGAAAACTAATCGCTCGAATATTCTTGATGCTCTAACCGTTGCGGGTTCTGTGTCTCTTATCACAATAAATTTGGGCAATTCTTAGAAACTAATAAAGATGCGTCGAATGTTCTCCCGATCGGTCTTTAATAGGCTCATGATAGAGAAGTGCTGCATCTTCACAATCGGTCATTCTCCCGATAACTTATGGATACCTCTTATTTAGTCCCAGACGATTTGCCGCCCTCCGAATGGACAGAGCAGGATGCTTGGCTGCGCCGAAGGTTAGAAGAGGCGGTCAATCGATGTTTTTATGAGTCCTGTGATGGGGTAATGCAGGCTTTGCTCATCAATTGTCACTGGGGGTTTTCGATTACAGCAAGCGCCCTGACGTTGGTGATCCATTGCCCTGACCAGGCGATCAATCTGCGGGTTTTAAACAATGTGGTGGCGATCGCCAACCTGCTCAAACCGTTCTCAAAAACTGCCAAAATTAGCATCTGTCCCCCAAATGGCGAAGCGCTTGATGTCCGCGTGGATGAAGTCTCTGTGTAGCGAGATTTGGTTTGGAGGGATGAGGGATGAATTAGAACTGGCTCGTTAGTGGGCTTTGCCAGCACCGAGGTAGAGTTCGGCGACTTTGGGGTTGTTGAGTAAATCGATGCCTCGTCCTTCAAAGCGATCGCGCCCCGCTTCTAACACATAGCCGCGATCGGACATTTCCAAAGCTCTTTTGGCGTTTTGTTCAACGAGGACGATCGCCGTTCCGCCCCGGTTGATTTCACGAATTTGCTCGAAGACGCTGTTGACTAAAATTGGAGAGAGCGCAGCAGAAGGCTCGTCTAGCAGCAATAGACTGGGCTGTAGCATCAAGGCTTTACCCATTGCCAACATTTGCCGTTCGCCTCCAGAAAGCGTGCCTGCGCGTTGTTTGCGCCGTTCTGCCAGACGAGGAAATTTGGTGAAGATCTCATCTTTGAGCGGCTGCAAATTTACGTCTCTGACAAAGGCTCCCATCTCTAAGTTTTCTTCGACGGTCAGCGACGGAAAGGTATTGGAAATCTGCGGGACGTAACACATTCCCCGTTTGACAATCTGGTCTGATTTGAGTCCGGCAATGCTCTCACCTTTGAACGCGATCGTGCCCTCATTGGGAGTCAGCAACCCAAAGACTGCCTTTGCCAGCGTCGATTTTCCGGCTCCGTTGGGGCCAATAATCGCCACCAATTCACCGGGGTACACCGTCATGCTTACACCCTGCAAGATGTTGAGATCCTTGATATAGCCTGCGTGGATAGTGTCAACTTCGAGAAGGGGGGAGGTCATGGAGGGATGAGGGATGAGGGATGAGAAGAAGCTTTGAAAGTGGGCGGTCGGAGGCTATTCGGGGGTTTTTTGGAGTTCGGGGCGTTCTTCGGGGACGATCGCACCCTCGACAGGACAAACTTGTAGACAGATTCCACAGTCGATGCAGGTGGAGAAATCGATCCAGTACCAGTCTGTGCCTTTGGTGTTTTTGCCTGGCCCAGGATGAATGCAGGCAACAGGGCAAGCGTCTACGCAGTCTGCAACGCCTTCACAAATATTTGTCACGATCGTATGGGACACAGTAGTTCTCTCAATGATGGGATGCTTTCATTATCGCTAACTCAGCGTCTCCACAACCGCCGAACCGTCTGCCTTGATCCAAGCGATCTTGGCGATCCGACGGCTTTGGGCTTGGGTGCGGATGGTTTCACGATCGAGGCTCAACTCTCCAGCACCGCCGCTGAGATCAAGTTCTACCTGGAGCGGTTCGGGTTGGTTGCGTAGGGTTTGGGCGTAGGAGAAGGCGATCGCATTCGTTTGGGGCGTTTCGGAGACGACAAGCCACTCGCTCGCAGCCGTCTGCATCGGAAGCTGACCCGTCTGCAAAAGTACTTGATGAAGCTGCTCGATTTGTAGAGAGAATCCGATACTGGGGATGGTCTGTCCTTGGGGATGAAACTGACCCAAAAGCTGGTCATAGCGTCCACCCTGACCCAAAACCTGCTGACCTGAGACGGGACTGCTGACCACCTCAAACACAATCCCCGTGTAATAGTCAAAGGTGCGAATGATGCTCAAATCAAGCACGATCGCCAACTCAGAAGCCCGGTCAGATTGCAGCCGCAAACTATCTTGTAGCAGGTCAACTAGAGATTTGAGATTGTTGACGGCTTCTTGCTGACTGTCGTCCAAATCTAATTGACTCACTTGTTGAATCACATCCGCAGGCTTACCGCGCAAATCCATCAGCACCAAGGCTCGATCGCGCAGTTCATTCGACAGGGGCAAGGCTTCGAGGGTTAATCGATCGAGATGAGCGATCGCCGTGCGGACTCGGTTTCGCAGATCAGACGGAAAAACAGAGAGCAGCGATCGCGTCAGGCCCGCTTCACCCAAAATCAATGACCAGCCCTGAAACCCTAGCTGATCGAGACTGTCGATCGTCAGCAATAAAATTTCTGCATCAGCCAACAAGCCGCCGCCGCCCAACAATTCAACGCCTGCTTGATAAAATTCTTGTTGTCCCGTGTGGCTGCCTTCTTGCGCCCGACGAAACACATTGGCGTTGTAATAAAGCCGTTGAGGAAAAGTCGATCCTGCCATGCGAGTGACCGCAGTCCGCGCGATCGAGGCCGTCAATTCTGGACGCAGCCCCAACACTTCATCATTGAGATTGTGTAATTGTAAGACGGTCGATCGCTCGATCGCTCCCCCCGCCATCAATGTATCCAATCGTTCTAGCGTCGAGGTAATGATCCGATGGTAGCCCCAGCGATAAAACACCTGCTGCAACCGATCTTCGATCCAGCGTTTTTGAGCCACATCCAAAGGCAGCAGATCTCTAGCCCCAGTAGGCGGTTGATACACCATTATTTTTTCTTTCCACCAAATAGGCCGCCAAAGAGTCCGCCGTTGGGCTTGGCGTTAGTCGGCTTGCTGGCGGGTTTTGTAGACGGTTGAGAGGTTGTACCGCTGGCTTTTTGCTCTAGCCACTGTTTTCCTTCGAGCGCCACGGGGTCTTGAGGATTCGCTGACAGCGCTTTGTTAAAGTGAATTTTGGCCATCGTCCCTTGATTTTGGCGCAGGTAAACCATCCCCATCAGGCTGTGACAGCGACTATTGTTTGGCTCAATTTTTAGTGCGTCTCGTAGCTCAAGGGTAGCTTTGGCATAGTTGCCTTTAGCCATAAACCCTTCTGCTCGACGGTAATACTGCTCGGCGATCGATTCTTCTTTGGGCGCAGCGGGAGTCACCACAACTTCGGCAGCAGGCGCAGGCGTGTGAGTGGCCGTTGTAAACAGCTGGGGTTTGGGTTCGACCAGTTCTCCGTTGGCTTCTCGCCGCATGACGTAGACGAGATTGAGTTCACTGATTTGAGCCGTTAGCTCGATCGCTTGGTCAAACTGCTCATATTGTCTGCCTGCGAGATCTTGTAGCGCCGTTCGATAAAAATAATCGGGATTGCTGGCGGTCATTAGCTGTTTGGCCAGGCTGCCCATGACTTCGATCGAGGGGTTGCGCTGTGCAGACTGCCCTTTGAGCTTGAGAATGAGAACGTGATCAACGCGGTTCTTTTCTTGGGACAGCTTTTCCCAGGCGGGGTTGACCATTTTTGAAAGAAGCTGATCCGCCAGCAGTCGATCGGAGTCACTTACAGCCAGTCCGCTATCAGGGTGCAGCCGCCGCGCAATTTTCAGATAGCTTTTGCGGATTTCTTTGACATCTGCCTCGATCGACACGCCCAAGACCGAGTGATGGTCAGCAAAATCCAACATGAATAGACCTCGTTGTATTTGAAAACTCATGTTGTGTCTACCTGCTTGCGCTAGATGATGTTTAGTGTATGCGATCCAGCCAGACTGATCTGATTTGTCAGACGAAGTTGACTTAGAGCATTGCTCGATCGTTTAGACCGACCTGTGAGCAGCCAATCAGTCTCCGATTATTCTATAAGATTTCTCGCTTTGCTCCCAACCTCGCTCCCAACCTCTAAAAGTGCCTGACTGAGGCTGTCATGGATTTGAGAATTGGTGGCCAAAATTCTGCCAGAACTGAGTTGAAAGGGTGTGCGATCGTAAGCCGTCACCCGGCCCCCCGCTTCTTGCACCAGCACGACACCCGCCGCCATATCCCAAATCGACAAACCTCGCTCCCAGTAACCATCCAAGCGACCGCAAGCGACATAAGCCAGATCCAAAGCGGCCGCCCCGTCTCGCCGAACTCCCTGCGTCAAATGGGTCAGATGGGCAAATTCAGCGTAGTTGGTATCGGAGGTTTGGCGGCGATCGTAGGCAAATCCAGTCACCAACAGGCTTTTACTCAAGTCATCGGTTTGAGAAACTTGCATGGGACGGCGATTACAGGTTGCTCCCAGTCCCTTTGCCGCGCGAAACAACTCCTGACGAATCGGATCGTAGACCACGCCGACTTGAGGAATTCCATCAATTAACAGCCCGATCGACACCGCCACAAACGGATATTGATGCGCGTAATTGGTCGTGCCGTCGAGGGGGTCGATCGCCCAGAGATAGTTACTTGCCAACCCCTCTAGTTTTCCAGATTCTTCTGCCAGGATGGGATGATCGGGAACGTGTCGATGCAGCACTTCTAGAATGGCTTTCTCGGCGGCTTTGTCCGCTTCGGTGACCAGATCGCCCGATCGCCCTTTTTCTTGAATGTCTTCTAACTTGCCCCAGTAGTTTTGCAAAACGGCACCCCCAGAGAGGGCGGCTTCGGTGGCGATGTCGAGGAGAATTTGCAGATGCGGCATGAGTTGGGTTAACGATGACGTGAATTCGATGAAATCGTTCGCTACGGCGATTAATCCGGGAGAGCAAGCTAAATCCCTCAATGCTAGGGGACTTTGAACCGGAAGTCTTGTCTGAAAGTCCCCCAAAGTTGGGGGGTTGGGGGGCAGAAGCACTGAACATCGAAGCGAAAAAACTCCATCGAACTGACGTTAACGATGACGAATGAAGTCGTAAATTTTCAGATAGTCCTCACCCGGATGGTTCCAGGAGTAATCGTAGTTCATGCCTTGGAGGACTAACTTTTCATACAGTTCGGGAGCGTGTTGGTAAAGCCCGATCGCCCGATCCATCGCGGATTCTAGGGCGGACTTGTCGGTTTGATAAAACACATATCCGTTGCGTTCTTCGAGCGGTTTGGTGCCTTCGTAGTCGCGATCGAAGACAGTATCCAACAGTCCACCTACGCCGCGCACGATCGGCACAGTGCCATATCTCAGCCCGATCATTTGCGTCAATCCACACGGCTCATAGTTGCTCGGAACAATGATCATGTCTGCCCCAGCATAGATTAAATGAGCCAACTCTTCGTTAAAGCCAAGTTCTAAATGGCAGTCGGGATTGTCGTTGAGAAATTGTTTTTCGTGGTGAAAGTGGGCGTTGATTCCGGCTTCGGTTGCGGAACCCAATAGAACAAATTGCGCGCCCTGCTTCAAACTGTGGTAAAGCGCGTGATGGACTAAATGAACCCCTTTTTGCTCATCCAATCGTCCAATAAAGCAGATCAACGGGCGATCGCTCTCTCGTAACAACAGCCGCTCCTGTAAAGCCTTCTTATTCTTTGCTTTGTTCGTTAAGTCGTCAACGCTGTAATGATGAGGAATGTAGCGATCGCTCTGCGGATTCCACACGTCGTAGTCGATGCCATTCAAAACGCCGCGAAACCGATCTTGATGGACATGCAGCGTATGACCTAACCCATAGCCTTCTTTGCTAAAGCGAGCTTCCCAGGCGTGATGTGGCGAAACGGTAGTGACAAAGTTGGAGTAGGTAATGCCGCCTTTCATAAAGTTGATCGCAAACGGATTAAAGTCATCGCGCAGGCGATCGGGCTGAAAGTAATAAGCCGCCTGATTTAACCCAGTTGCCGCCAAAATTTCACTGCCGCCCATGCCCTGATGCTTGAAATTGTGAACGGTATAGCAAACGCGCTGATACTCCATACCGTGAAATTTGTAAATCTCAAACAGCATCACCGGAACCAGCCCCGTTTGCCAGTCGTGACAGTGAATCACATCAGGCCGTTTGTTGCTTCTGAGCAAAAATTCCAGTGCCGCCTTACTAAAAAAGGCAAACCGAAAATTGTCATCTGAGCAACCGTAATAACAGCCTCGATCGAAGAAGCGATCGTCCGACTGCGGTTGAATAAAGAAGCACAGGCGACCATGTACCCAGCCACAAAATACCTGACAGCAAACCGCGCCCCCATACCAGGGCACCATCAGATCGCGGTAGGCTTCATGCAGCCCCCAAATGTGGTCATAGCGCATACAGTCGTACATTGGCAGCACCAGTTCGACGGTGTGACCCCGCATTTCTAAATCGCGGCTGAGGCCATAAACCACATCACCCAAGCCTCCCGCCTTGATGACAGGGGCGCACTCAGAGGCAACCTGCACAATGTACATATCTGTTCTCTCTTATCAGCTTTACAAAAGTTTGTTTTTCCGGTATTCCCCTTAAAATGATACGCAACTTTGGGCCATCGTCTAGTCGTCGATCGAGAGATATCAAAAATTCTGAACAGACAATTGGATAGGACACTCTCAGTAGAAAAATCAGTTCATAAAACAACACAAACCCTTGCTAAATCAGTTCACGATGGATAAAAAGATTGATTGGTTAGCATCTCAGTAATCTGAATTGATGTATCAGAAAAACAGATTTGAGAACGCTGAAAAAACAGCAAAAATACTGGCTTAAAATACCGATACTGAGTTTTGATCGTTTCATCTAATCACTTTGTTGATGCTAAATTGATGCTAAGGTTTTGCTAGACTAATCACAGGTTATCTACTTCATCATTTCTTCATAGAAAGCAGGAATATCACTCTAAAGAAAGATAGGAAACGCAAACGAATTGGTTTAGATGTGGAATAGAGATTCCTGTCTCAGTCATCAAGTCGGCTATTACAACGGGAGATTTATATGCGAATTGCTCAGGTTGCCCCATTGTGGGAGCGTGTTCCACCTCCAGCCTATGGCGGTATCGAGTTGGTCGTAAGTTTGTTAACCGATGAACTGGTGCGGCGGGGGCATGAAGTCACGTTGTTTGCATCGGGTGACTCCCTCAGTCTGGCTAAATTAGAGTCGGTGCATCCCCAAGCGATTCGTTTAGATCCGACGGTGAAGGAGTACAGCGTTTATGAAATGCTGCAACTGAGTCATGTGTACGATCGCGCTTCTGAGTTTGATGTCATTCATTCTCACTTAGATTATTCGACGCTGCTTTACGCCAATCTGGTCAAAACGCCGACGATTCACACGTTACACGGGGCTTTTATGCCCGATCGCGAAAAGCTATTTCGCCGCGCCAAGCATCAAAATTATGTGAGTATCTCCAACGCCCAGCGCAAACCTGGATTGGATCTCAACTATGTGGCGACAGTTTACAACGCGATCGCTGTCGATCGTCACGAATTTCACGCGCAGCCCAGTGACCCCCCTTATCTAGCATTTCTGGGTCGCCTTTCACCCGAGAAAGGGCCGCATCACGCAATTACCATCGCCAAAAAAGCCGGACTCCCGCTAAAAATGGCGGGCAAAGTTGACAAAGTAGATGTCGAATATTTTGAGCAAGAAATCAAGCCTCACATTGACGGCGACCAGATCCAGTTTCTCGGCGAAGCCAATCACACTCAGAAAAACGCGCTGATGGGCGGAGCGATCGCCACCCTGTTTCCGATCACCTGGAAGGAACCATTTGGGCTGGTGATGATCGAGTCGATGGCTGCCGGAACTCCTGTGATTGCAATGAGTCTTGGCTCAACGCCAGAAGTGATTGCTCACGGTCAAAGTGGCTTTGTGTGCGACACGATCGACGAATGCGTTGATGCGGTCAAAAAAGTCGAGCAATTGGATCGATCGTACTGTCGGCAATATGTCGCCAAACGCTTTAGTGTAGAACGCATGACGGACGGCTATGAAGCTGCTTATCAGAAGGTTTTAGCGGAGCGGTATGTGATGAATCGTCAAGCGCGACCCCTACGACTCAGTGTTAATCGGAGTGCTTAGGATTAAATAACCTGTAGTGTTGGCTGGCGATTCAAATCTCTTATTGGCCAGCCTTGTCAACGATCGACCGGGGTTTCAGGACTTTTGTTGAGTCATCCAGGAGTTCCGCTGTTGCCGTTTGGGGCACAGAGCAACATGAACTTTAATCGACCGATCGTTAGTCGAGTAGCGGTAGGAATTTTTGAATCAGTCCGATCGTCACCGCTGGCAATTCTAATTGAGGTGTGAGGCCTACGTCGTCTAAGTAGTAGAAGATGCGAATGGACTGGGGATTCATGTCAGCAAGACGGCGGCCGATTTCTGGACTGGTGTACTCGGTTTTTTGCCCCCAAATCATTGCTGTGGGCGTGGTGAGTTGCGTAATAAATTGCGACAGGTCAAAGCTCAAATCTCCCCGAACAAACGACAGGGCTGCATATTCTGCATTGTCGCGCTCGGCAGACATTAGATAAGCGGCAGTGATTTCTGGAAAGACCCGCTCTGGATGGGCAAACTGACGCTGTTCTAAAAAGGTTTGAATGCCAAAAGACGTTGCAATTCCAGTTTTATACAGCAGCAGATCAACGATCGGCACATTCACCACTTGAGCAAATAAACTCTGGCTATAGTCTTTGCCAAATTCTTTGAGTCCCTCAGCGGTCGTTAGAATTAGTGACTTAAACAAATCAGGACGCTGGATTGCAGCTCGAATTGTATAAGCGGCGGTCAAAGAAGACGCGATCACGCGAGTAGGAGCGGTGCAGGTTTTTTCTAAAAATTCAATAATTGTGGAGATGTAGTCGTCGGGCTGATAGCGTCTAGCGGGATGATCCGATCGTCCCCAGCCAATCAGATCGGGTGCCAAGATTCGATAGTTTGCCGCAAACGCAGGATAGACTTTTGACCATTCATAAGCAGAAGACCCACCCCCAAATCCATGCAAAAAAACAAGTGTCTCTTGGGTATCCGATTCACCCCACGGAGCATCTAACGCTGTGTAGTAAACCATTCTGCCCAGGTGAGTGAGCACCGATCGTTCGCCAAAACCAGGAGGAAGAAACATGGCTAACCCTCATTAATGCTTGTCCTGATTGTAGTCGCGATCGTTTGAGAAAGGGACTGCGGACGAGGGACTTTGGACGGGGACTTTAATACCAAACGCTTTTTTATCTGAAGTTCTTGTCCAGAAATCAATAGCTAGAGGTTGAGAGAATGTTTGAGACGGGTTTGGTTATGAGATAGAGACTCGGCAATCCCCCTGACCCCCTTCAAAAGGGCTACCGTGTACACACAAGTCGTTCTCGCTTCGTTTCAGTCGGCTTCAGCCCCCTAAATCCCCCAGTCTGGGGGACTTTGACCAAGGAAAGATTTCCAAAGTTCAAAGCCATGACGACGGCTCAAAGTCCCCCATTTTTGGGGGATTTAGGGGGCGAAGGATCTCAGCAATGACAGATCGATCGACGTGTGTGTACACGGCAGCTTCAAAAGGGAGGAACCGGATTTGATGTCTAAGGTCTAATGTCTTTATAAACTTCCGGTTAGAGCGTCTGTTTTGAGTTGTGCAAGTCTGTCGTTGAGTTGATGATGTATGCGGTCAATGGTTGATTCTTGACTGAGGAGAGGACTCCCCTGATTGATAATTTTCTTGAATTGTTGTTCAATACGTTTTGAGTGAATCCAGAACTTGAAGTTTCTTGGAATACCGTCTTTTGACGGCATGTATAACCGACTAATTTTGGATGGATTGTGCTGAAGATTGAGCGTAGAAAGCCAATCTTGCCACTTAAAGTCATTGATGCTGCCATCTGATTTAATCGGAATCCAGGGCACTCTCAGCGCATCCGCGACGATCGCTCCGTGCATTGCCTCTGCCAGCACACATTCTGAGAAATTAATCATGCGAATGCAGCGATCGACTTCCCAACTTGGATCAATGTAGGCGATGCCATATGGAAAGAAGATTTGTTGAATAGCGAAATGTAAAGTCAGTGTTTCTTGACATGTAGCTTGCACACTTGACTTTATTTTGCACTTATGAAAAGGCTATCACTTCTTCCAAAATCGCTAAAGTCCCTACTCAGTGGTGATTACAGCATCCTTAAGTTAGCTGCACTGACTATCACTAGAGCAGAGAATAGCTGGTTAGAAATAGCTTAAAACCCCTATTACTCAACTTTGCAATAGAGTTTAGTCTATATGATTACTTTAACTTAGTTAAAACTTAATGTAAGTTCGACTACATTTTTTCACTTCATTGTTCAGCGCTTCTACCTCCCAACTATCCAATCCTGAAGGATTTTCAGACCAGATTTGCGGTTTAAAGTCCCTAACTCGTGGGGAATTTAGGGGGCTGCTCGAATTGATAACCGTAGTGAAAGACTTCAGCGGACTGACGTTAAACACGATCGTCAAATCAATGCGCGTTCAACCCTACCGCCCAAACCCGTCGATTTTTGAGAAATTTATCCAGAAAAATTCATCTAAAGAGATTCAAAAAGAACCCAAAGGGCCCTAGCACCTGTGAACCAATATCCAAAATATCGCGAGCCACACTCTTGTGCACAATCAACACATCGCCATCCTGGACTTGCTGATCATCGGTCAAGTTTCGCAGATCTAGATCGCGACGATCGACCTTACCGTTTTCATTCATCCGCACAAACGTCACCTTACCTAGTCTGGCTTTTTCGGTTGGGCCGCCCGCGATCGCGACTGCGCTAGACAACGTACCCTCTGGCGGCACCTCTACTTCTCCCGGTTTTTTGACCTCACCGACAACCCGCACGCGCACCGTCTTAGGAGAAAACACCGCCCGCGCTGCAATGCGACGATCGATAGGATTGTCACCCTCCGCCTTGGGCACAAAAATCGTGTCTCCATCCATCAAAACTTGATCCGTCTGAGCATTCTCCGATCGCAGCGCTTCCCACAAATTCACGACGATCGGAGCCGCATCGCCAGTGGGACTGTATCGCTTGAGCATGACGCGACGAATGTCTGCATTGCGACTGACCCCCCCCGCCTGGAGTAGTGCCTCCGTGAGCGTCGGAGTAAACACTTGATTGGTGCTTCCGATCGCATTCAACGGAGCCAAACTTTGGAGTTGGATCGGGCCCGGACGCTGCACTTCGCCCGCTACATTGACGCGAATCGGCCGCAGTTTACTAATGCCGATCGTCACCACTGGATTTTTGAGTAACGGCTGCAATCGGGCTGTAATTTCTTGAGCCAGGGTGTCGGGTGTTTTGTTGCTGGCGACCAATCTCCCAATCAAAGGCAGAGTAATGCTTCCATCGGGTAAGACGACCTGCGCTCCCGTATATTCTTCGTAATCATAAACCTTGATATCCAACACATCTCCGGGGCCCAAAAAGTAATTGAGCGTCCCCATTGGACGAGTCACTGTTGGAGGCGGCAAAGTCGGCGAAGCCTGTGCCAATACAGAAGTTTGAATCGTTGTCGCAAAGACGATCGTCACCAGTCCAGATCTCAAAAAAGAAGGAGTCATAGAAATTAAGGGGCAAAGCATTCGTAGGGGAGGGGCTTCGGACTATAGACTTTGGACTTTGGAATCCGGTCTTTGGAATCCGGTCTTTGGAATCCGGTCTTTGAACTCCGGTCTAATACCAAATCAACCAACAAATGATACTCATAAAAAATCAGTTAATTAACCGATTTCTATCTCTTAGATTTGAAAAGAACCTATCAGGGAAGCCGTTTCAAAGTCCCCCAAAATGGGGGATTTAGGGGGCGAGGATCTGTATCAGTAACTAGTGGATTTGGTATAAGGTCTTGTCTAAGGTCTTGTCTAAGGTCTCCGGTCTAACATCTTTTGTCTAACGTCTCCAGTCAGCTTAATCGTGGGCCGATAGCCATAGTAGCGATCGACTCCGTAGTAGCTGCCCGATTCATTTTTAGGAATTACCCCATTCACCACCATGCCCAAAACGCGCTGACCGGATTGATTTAACAGCGATTTTGCAGCCGCGATCGCACCCGAATTCACCACCCCCGGACGCACCACCAACAGCACGCCATCCGCCAGCTTGCCCAGTGTCAGACCATCCGCAGCAAGCGCGATCGGCGGCGTGTCAATGATAATAAAGTCATAATCTGCTTTGGCCGCTTCGATCACGGCTGCGATCCGTTTGGAACTGAGCAACGCCATCGGATTAGGAGGAATCGTGCCCGCCGTGAGAATGTCCAAATTGATCAATCCCTCAGCGACACTGGTTCGATATTCTGCCTGACCCACCAACACATCGCTGAGTCCCTTAAAGTTGGGCAAATCCCAGATGCCATGCTGACTCGGACGACGCATATCCGCATCAATCAGTAGCACCCGACGACCCATCTGAGCATTCGAGACCGCTAGATTGGCAGCGACAAACGATTTGCCTTCGGTCGGCAGAGCACTGGTTACCAACACGACTTTTAGCGCCCGGTCAGTCATGGTGAAGCCCAGCGTCGTTTGCAGCATCTCAAAGGCAGCACTCACAGGCGAATAGGGATTGTCTCGCACAGGAACGATCGCCGCCCCTTCTCCCAGTTTTTGCGAAAATCGAGGAATTGTTCCCAACAGCGGAAAGTCGAGCAGTCGTTTGGCTTCGTCGGTGGTTTTGACCGATTTATCGATTGCCTCCAATATCACCATCACGGACAGACCTGCCAAAATTCCCAGAAATCCGCCCAGTGCAAGATTGAGCAAAATTCGAGGAGAAATCGGACGGTTGGGCACCATTGCCGCCGAGATGACTCGCGCATTACCCACATTTTGATTTTCGACCACCTGGACATCTTGCAGCCGTTTTAGCAGTTCTTCGTAGGTCGATCGCGCCACCTGTAATCGACGTTCTAGCCCCCGTTGAGTTTGTTCTAACCGGGGCAGCACATTGGCCCGATTTTGATTAAACACATAGGCATTTCTCAAGACGGTGACGCGATTTTCTAGTCCTCTGCGATCGACTTCCAGCTTGACCAGTTCCGCCGTCATGCCTTGTTTTAACTGACTGATTTGCAAGTTTTGATCGGCCACCACTTGAGGATTTCCCAGAGTTTGGGTAACTCGTTTGTCAAGTTGAGTTTTGAGGGCGGCTTCTCTACGCTTGAGGTTAGCGATCAGGGGGTGGCCGTCTTGATAGCGCGCCTGCTGTACCGCCAATTGATTTTGCACCTGCCGATAGTCGTTTAACACCTGCTGGACTTGAGTAGACTGACTCAGAGAGGTGAGAGCGATCGCTTGTTGTGCATTCAGGTCTAGCTGATTTTGCATCGATCGAGCGCGAGAAGTCGTGTCTGCCAATTCTGCTTGCGCTTTGGTGATTTGATCTGCCAGATCGCTCAGTCCTGTCACCATTGTTTTGGCTTCTTCGTCCAGCGATACCACCCGATTGGCTTCTTTAAATTGGCGCAAATAGCTCTCTGCTTCTGAAACTCTGGCTTCGACGGTGGGCAGTTCTTTGCTGATAAATTCTCGTGCAGCGACGGCCTCAGCCCGATTCATACGAACGTTGCTTTCTAGATAATTTTGGGTGAGCAGATTGACCACCATTGCCGCTTCTTTAGCGTTTGTGCTGCGGTAAGACAACTCTAATACATCGGTTCCCCGAATGCTTTTGACCTTTAGTTTTTTGAGAAATTCCTCAACTGTAAGCGGTTTCCCGTCTGCGTCTTTGAGCTTCAATCTGGCAATCGTTTTCTGAATCAGAGGTGTTGATCGTATTATCTCAGACTCAGTATCTAGCGGATTACTCAACTGGGTCAGACCGCTTAACTCTCCTGCTTTCTCCATCGTTCCAGAAAGTGAAGAGACTCGATTCGTCTTGTTAAATAAAAGGGTTCCTTCTGCTTCAAAGATAGGCTTTTGCAGGTAGGTGAGCGCAATTGTCAGCCCAAATACAGAGCCGAGCGCCATAAAACCAGCCAGCCAGCGCCGCTTAAAAATCAGCCAATAGCGCTGCAAATCGAGAGAATCTTGATTTTCAGGGTTAGATAGCATGGCAAAACCGAGAGAGACCAGGAATGAGGGATTTGAAAGTTGAGCGCGATCGAGGTGGAGTAACTCACACAAAAGTTTAGATCAAATAGAGAAGTCAGAATTTAAAGTTAATTGGCTATCTGGGTTCTCCTCTGTAGCCCATAGACGGCGAGGCCATCCTGCTTGATAGGCATCACAGTGTTTTCTCAAGTCTGTCTAACAATCTCTGTAGTATCTCGACAGTATCTCGACAAATGAAGAAAAGTTTTTGCAAATTCCGTAATCTTATCCATAATTGGGCATCTTGGTGAAATTTGTAATGGCTGTGATTTATCGGCACATGATACTTCATTTCTCAAGAATTCATCGAAAATAACTGCTTGTGGTGGTCGTTTTACAGAGAACACGATTTGATTGCTTAATTGGATTGCTCAATCGCCCTCCCATTGCCCTTTTCGCGCTTTAAGTACTCAGATGTCTAGCACTCTTTTTTCTGAATCGTCAGCAAGACTACCGCTCTCTCGCCGTCAACTTGCGATCGCGCTTCTCACCGGAGACATTTTCGGATTTAGCATTTGTTTGTCATTGGCACTGTGGTTCCGTTTGGGTTACGTTAGCGTACATCCGCTGTTCTATAGCGTTGGATTATTTGTTTTGACTGGGTTGTATTTAGTCGATGGCTATCGTCCAGAGTTGCAGATTCAAGGCGTTTGGGTGTCGCTGCGAATTGTAATTAGTAATTTAACGATCGCGCTGCTCAGTGCGGCTCTCATTTACTTATTAGGAAGAGAGATAGCATATTCACTGGCCGGAAGAGACGTTTTGCTACTTAGTTTGACCTTATTTACGGGTTGGGCAATTGTTTTAAGACGGGGTGCGATCGCCTGGTTTCAAGCTCAATCTCAGTGCGATCGCTGGTTAGTTGTAGGGGCTGGAGAGCAGACCTGGAGACTAGTTCAGGATCTCTCAGCACTACAGCCATCGGGACAAGTCGTGATTGAAAATTCTGAACTAACCATGCTCACTTTGCCGATCGAATCGTCTAGTATTGCAGCGCACAATCATTCAACTCAGCGTTCTCAATCCTGGTCGGGAGTCATTGTCTCTGCCAAAGATGAGCTGATCGAGCCACAGATTAAGCAACTGATGCACTTGCGGTTACAGGGTACTGTGATCTATGGATTACTAGATTTCTATGAAGCGTTCTTTTATAAATTACCTTCTCGATTACTCAGTGATTGTTGGTTTATTTCGAGTAGTGGATATCGGCTGATCAGCGATCGGGTCACGCTCAAAATCAAGCGCATGGTTGACGTGGTATCCGCGATTACATTGCTGTTCGTATTCTCACCTGTGATGGTCGCGGCGACTCTGGCAATTTGGTTGGATAGTCCCGGCAGTGTGTTGTATAGCCAGATGCGATCTGGGCTAAATCGTAAGCCCTTCAAGGTCTACAAGTTTCGATCAATGTATCAAGATGCCGAGACGCGGGGCGCACAATGGGCACAAGAGCGTGATCCTCGAATCACACGAGTCGGGTACTGGTTACGCCTCATGAGAATCGACGAATTGCCCCAAATCTGGAACGTGCTGCGCGGAGAAATGAGCCTGATTGGCCCTCGTCCAGAACGCCCCGAATTTGACACCAAGCTGGCAGCAGAAATTCCCTATTATGACGTTCGATATTGGGTCAAGCCGGGCATTACAGGCTGGGCACAGGTGATGTATCCCTACGGAGCCTCTGTAGAAGATGCTTACGAGAAATTAGCCTATGACTTGTACTACATCAAAAATTACTCCCTCTGGTTAGAGTGGGCGATCGCATTCAAAACCATTCGAGTTGTTCTATTAGGAAAAGGCAGATGAGTCAAAAAGTCTTGGTGACGGGCGGTGCAGGCTACATTGGTTCGCATGTGGTTCGTCAATTGGGTGAAGCAGGCTACGACGTAGTTGTTTATGACAACTGCTCAACGGGTAGCGCGTCGGCCGTGCTGTCGGGCAATTTGATTAATGCAGATTTAGCGGATGTCGATCGCCTCTACAAAGTCTTTGCGACTCATCAATTTACGGCGGTGTTCCATTTTGCGGCCAGCCTCAATGCTCCTGAATCAATCACCAATCCGCTTGACTACTACACCAACAACACTCGCAATACATTAAATTTGCTGCGCTGCTGTGAAACCTTTGGCATTGATAAGATGATCTTTTCTAGCACAGCGGCCGTCTATGGAGAACCCGATCGCAATCCCGTGACCGAAGATACTCCCACCCGGCCCATCAACCCCTACGGCCGATCAAAGCTGATGAGCGAATGGCTAATTCAAGACACCAGCAAAGCATCTCAGTTGCGCCACGTCATTTTGCGCTATTTCAACGTGGCCGGAGCCGAACCGAGAGGGCGAATCGGACAAATGAATCTTGAAGCGACGCACCTGATTAGAGCCGCCTGTGACGCTGCTTTGAGCCGTAAACCGGGCGTAAGAATCTTTGGCACCGATTTCCCCACTCCCGACGGCACTGGAATTCGCGACTACATTCATGTCGAAGATCTCGCCTCGGCTCACCTGTCAGCCCTACGCTATCTCGAAGCAGGTCACGAGAGCCAGGTATTAAACTGTGGCTATGGTCAGGGTTATAGCGTCAGGCAGGTGATCGATCGCGTCAAGGCGATTTCGGGAGTTGATTTTTCGGTCATTGAAACCGATCGCCGTCCGGGTGATCCGGCCTGTGTGACTGCCTGCGTTGATCGCATTCGTCAAGTTCTCAACTGGCAACCGCGCCACTATCATTTGGATACGATCGTTCGTACTGCCCTCTACTGGGAAATTCACCGCGACAACCAGACCCTCAAACATCCTCTCATCCAACTTCTCGCCAAGCGTCTTAGACAATCGCTTCCTGTCGCGCAGACTCCTTCTCCCAAGAGCCACCATGTACAAGCGCCCGCGATCGCGAGACATCCCCAGTCAATTGTTTAAATGGTTTTTGCTGGGATGCGTGACTGTCAGTGCGGTGGTTCCGATTCGATTAGCGATTTCAATTCACCAAACTCCCCATCCGCAGGCGATTTTTGTGTTGGGAGGAGATGTCGATCGCATGAAGTTTGCGGCTCAATTCTGGCATTCTCACTCTGATTTAACGATTTGGATTACTGATTTTCCAGCTTACGAAGTTGAGCATCGCCAGATTTTTCAACAGTCGGGTGTTCCGGAGGATCGAGTTAGATTTGACGGCCGAGCGACCGATACTGTGACAAATTTCACCTCGCTTGCCAATGATTTTTCTCAACAAAAACTACGGCACTTTTATCTGATCACCTCGGACTATCACATGCGGCGGGCCAGGGCGATCGCAACGATCGTATTCGGTAGTCGTGGCATTATCGTGACTCCAGTTTCCGTCCCCAGCCAAAACCAACCGTCAGAATCTTTGACGCGAATTTTACGAGATTGTGGGCGATCGTTTCTTTGGCTTGTGACTGGTCGTAGTGGGGCAAAGTTGAATACCCGGATCGATGCCCGATAGCAGATTACCAATGCTTGATTCCAAAAACATTGTGACGAACGAGTTGGTAAGCAAAGCCAGAAAAGTGAGCGATCGGCATTGTACAAATGGCTACGCTACAAAAAAACCATCGACTCAGGAACGAGGGAATTTGATTTTCTTCACCGCGCCAAAACTCTGATTCAAACGTGTCGCCATACTTTAGATTAACGCGCAAACTTTCTAACAAAGGAAGAAGAAAAGCGCCAGGAATCAACTGTTCGATCGGCAGTCCTAACTGAGGGAAAGCTACGTCAAATAACACAGCAGCGATGCTCAAAGAAATCACCAAAAAAGGTAGTTTTCCTCGAAGCTTTGAGTGTGCATGTTTAGTCGTCGTTAGAAAGCGACCTCTCCCATATCTGAAGTATTGAATAAAGAGCGATCGCCAGCTATTTCTAGGATAGTACCAGGTACGAATTTTAGAGCTAACATAAATCGCTTTTGAGTTTTGCAACTGCAATCTTTGATTAAGTTCAGCATCCTGATTTGTAACTTGATTTACGTCAAAAGTAGCTATCAGTCTGAGGTTTAGCTCATAGTCTTCATTGGGAGTTGATTCTGCACAATAACCAGAGCATTCTAATAATAGCGATCGCCAAAAGCAGCCCAAATAGACAGTATCCGCATAGCCATCGTAGTGAGGATTACGATATTTTGCGCCTCCACTCCCCAAGAAACTTCTAGTAGATAATGCAACTCCCGATTGAAAGGCATTTTTTGCAACAAAACGCTGTGCGCCACCGACATTAGCTGCTCCAGAACTCAAAAGTTCTTCAACACAACGCTCAATATAATCAGACGCATAATCTGAATGACCATCCGCTCGTAGAAAAATTTCTCCCGTCGCCTTTTCAAGCGCTATGTTGAGTCCGGCTGCCTGAAGTTTAAGAGGATTGTCGATTAGTTGGACTCTCGCATCTTCCAAAGATAACTTTTTGACAATTTCTTGAGTTCCGTCATTGCTACCTCCATCTGCGATCAAGACTTCAACCAGGTTTGAATATTTGGTCGATAAGAAGTCTCGAATAATTCTTTCAATGTACAAAGATTCGTTGTAAGTTGGGATGGCGATTGTCACCGTTGGACAATTAGAAACAGAATCATCAAGCACTGAGGTACCTCTGATTTATAAGACAAAGCGGTTAACCAAATTACAATTTATTGGCTGCATTTATCATTTAGAAATCTTTTATAAAAGCTGCTTGGCAGGAATCATCAAAAAACGTTTTGTTGTTTTTAATAAGCAGGTCGCGTCGAGCAAAAAGTTGCGAACTGGGTTAAAAGAAAAGTACTTTCTACGCAGTTTTCGATGGCATAAATAGCTTTCAAATACCTTCGTAGAGGATACCCCCGTCGTATCATAATAAGCAACTGGAAAGCGCAAGAGATGGGGTGGAGCAACTAGAGAAGCTCTTACATTAAAGTCATAGTCTGCTTCTAAAAAAAGCTGCTCATCATATCGTCCAACCTTTTCGAGAATCTCACGGGAGAAGACCGCAGATTGATGACAAATTGGATTGCCATATAGAAATAATTCTTGTTGCCATCGTTGAGGGTGTTTGATATGACGCTTGAGATATTTTCTACGACTTCTAGAAATCGTTTCTCCAAAGGCCCAAAGCCAGCGATCGCTTCGATAAGATTCTACCAGTCTGGCTACTACATTCTCATCCACAAAAACATCCCCCGAATTGAGAAAGATAATCAGATGTCCCGTAGAGTGGCTCAAGCCAATGTTAAACGCATTTGTAATTCCAGAACCCTGCTGATCAACGATTGAAAGAGACTTGCCATGATCGAAGTCTTGAATAATATCTAAAGTACGATCGGTAGAGCCTCCGTCAATGATTAAATGATTAATGTGGCAGTAGGTTTGCGAACTCACACTCTCTAAAGTTGCTGGAATTACCTTAGAAGAATTTCGACTCAAGGTAACTACATCAAGCTGGATGAAAACCTGCTCATTTGTATGCGTTGGCTGGTTCATGATTGTGCTTCTCTCGATCGATGAGGCTAAATCAATGAGGCTAAATCAATGAGGCTAATTGAGTCAGTTGCGCCTCTAGTTTACGAAAATAATTTAAGAAAAGACTGAATTCTTGTAAGCGGACATTACTGGCAGAAACTCCACAATTCATCACTATCACGCTTGGTGAGGCTCAGACTTCCTTGAAACAGACTGACTGCAAATCGCACCACTGAGAAAGCCACACAACATCCAAAATAACCCTCCAGTTTTTGACAGTGTAAACACTTCCTGAGTGATTGAAAATGTCATGAAAGACCAGAAAAGTCCTATCATCAAAGGTGCAATTGGAAGGAGGGTTTGTGATAGCTTTCTTCTAAAAAATAAGTATAGTTCTTTCAAAGCATTCAGATACAACAAACCGCCAACTAGACCGCCACTCACAGCAACATAAACTAACTGACTATCCGCAGCATTGAGCAACATGCCAAAGATTTCATAGGTGCCTCCCGACCCCAATCCAATCAAACCTAGCGCAGGAGATTGAGAAACCAGCCACGCATAGTCTGAAATCACTCCAGACCAGTTGGTCACCCTACCTTCTTCTTGAACATCTGAAGTAAATAGTTCCAGGTGACGTTGAGGTAGATTTTCTAACAAGGGCTGTATGTTAACTCCCAGCATCGGACTCAAAGTCATGAAGAGATAACAGAGAGTCACACCGACTATCAAAAGCAACACTAAGCGACCTCCTAACTTGCTGCTATTTCTAAGATTTAACAGTGCACAAAAAACTAAGATAAATAAATAAACTAACAAAGATAAAAGCGCGCCTCTTGAGCCAGTAAGCCCTGTAAAAATGACGTTTAGTGAAAATAAGACTACCCAGAAAGCCTGTTTGATCTCAGTTCTTTCAATCATGAAAAATAAGCTACACAAGATTGCGAAGAAGTAAAATACAGAGCCAGTGAGCGTAGGACTAATTTCATTCAAAATCCCTAATCCGTAGTAACCTGAGAAACTTGAGGTAGTAATCTGAATAAATGCATAGATCAAATTAGGAACAAAGCAGAAGATTAAGCTAGCCGCAATCCTCTTAAACTCCTTCGACGCTAATTTACAGGAGACTGCAAAGAAGAAACAGAAGTAGATTAGATACTGTGAGCTTTTTAAGGAAGGAAGAAGCTTTTCAAAGAGTGAGACGTTGTTAAAGCCAGAATAGTGATTGACGACTGCTACTATCGAGTTAAACAAAAACAAACTCAGAAAAGCCAGCACGATTTTGCGAATAGGACGAATTCTAGGAAGCAGCACGATCGTGATGATCGCCGTGATCGGAAGCAGAACATCGTCTACTCGAATAAAATTTAACAGCCCACTCTCGCCCAATCTAGGAGACAGAATCAGGCTCGCAGTAATCATCATTGTCCAAAACCAGAGAAAATAGTGGCTTAAAGGTTGCTGCTTCTTTGAAGGGAAAATCAAGTCGGTTTGGATCATGTCTACTGTATCTGTATTTTGGGTTCACAGGGCTTCTACTGTCTTCCTTCTTCTCCTGGTATAAGACTGCTGAGGGGGTTTGCAGAAAATGAAAATTGCAACTTAAAGAATCTTCTCGATCTACCTCAAAATTTTACTTAAAGAGTGTTAGACTTCCTCTGTATTATTGCCAAACTCTATGTCACCACTAGAGGCAGGAATTAAAGGGCGTGGATTGTAAGAAGTCATTGTTAACAACGGGTAAAGGTGCTGATTTTGAGTCCTCTCTCCATGTACAAGCTGGACTTTTCAAATCACTTGAATACTGGAGCAGCAAGCACTTTTTATGAACTTCCAGGACAGTTTCGCATTATTATATCCGGTAATCTCTCTACTGGTCTAAGAAAATGTTGAGGTAAGACTAGAATTTTTTAAGTGCAGTTGTGCCAAGATTCTGGACAGGGTGATTCTAAGTCTCCAAGGCTTTTTGTATAAAATCTACAGATGGTGTTTTTAGGTGGCGCAGTCGATATGAGTTAGAGGCATAAATTAATGACAAATAGGCTGTCCATCATCACGCAAAGGCTAAGTCCTAATCTATTGAAGATTTTAGGGAATGCAACCTGGCTGTTTTGCGACAAGATTTTACGGATGGCGATCGGACTAGTTGTAGGTGTCTGGGTTGCGCGTTATTTAGAACCGCAGCAGTTTGGTCTTTATAATTATGCGTTTGCATTCTCCTCTATCTTTAACTCGATCGCGAACTTGGGTCTCGATGGAATCATCATCAGAAACATAGTCCGTGAGCCGGAATGCAAAGATGAGACGCTGGGAACCGCTTTAATTCTAAAGTTAGTGGCCCAGCTACTAGCCATTTTGGTAGCAGTTAGCATTATTCTAATACTTCGCCCTCAAGAAGCTATATTGCATTGGCTAGTTGCAATTTTTACAGCAGGAATGCTGTTTGAATCCTTTTATGTTATTGACTTCTGGTTCCAGTCACAAACTCAATCAAAATACTCGATTTGGGCTAAAAATATAGCATTAGTCGCCGCCAATCTTTTGAGAGTTTTACTGATTTATCTACATGCTTCGTTAACTCTATTTGCATTATCTTACTTAGTAGAAGCTTCTTTAAGCGCGCTTGGCTTATTGAGCATTTATCGACTTCAAGGAAACCTGATTAGAGCCTGGAGATTTAGCACTGAACGTGCCGTAGAATTGCTAAAAGATAGCTGGACATTAATTCTCTCCAGTTTTGTCATCATGATCTACATGAGAACTGATCAAATTATGATCGGGCAGATGAGAGACGACGCAGCGGTTGGCATCTATTCAGCAGCAGTTAGAGTATCGGAACTTTGGTACTTTATCCCCTTAGCTATCACCAGTTCCATCTTTCCAGCCCTTGTACAAGCTAAACAAAAAGGCTCAGAGATTTATTTTGATCGACTTCAAAAAGTTCTCGATTGGTTGTCCGTCCTGGGATATGCGATCGCATTGATTGTGTCATTATCTGCTAATCAAATCGTGACGCTGCTCTACGGAGAAAGTTATGCAGAGGCTGGAATAATCTTATCAATTCACATCTGGAGTGGTCTGTTTGTCTCGCTAGGATTGGTGCGAACCTCCTGGACGACAGTAGAAGGCTATATGTCGGTTGCGTTTCTGTCAACTGCGATCGGAGCAGGAATTAATGTCGTTCTAAACTATTTCTTTATCCGGCTTTATGGAGGAGTCGGAGCGGCTATTTCTACTCTGATTGCTCAATGTTTTGCATCTTACATTGCAACTGCTTTCTTTGCAAAAACGAGAGCATTTTTTGGAATGCAAACCAAAGCTTTAATAATCCCCAGCGCTCTTTATAGAATAAGTAAGAGCATTAAGAGTTTTTGTGATCGTTCATCCAGGAGAGATTGACATGCGGAAGGTTCTTCGTGAGAGAGTTAGAAATATTCTAATCAGGATCTATCGACTCATTTTTCTTAGAAAATCGCTTTTTAGGTTAAACCAATTAATTTTTCAACTTAGTTTGAGAGGAATAGGACTCCTCAACTATGACGATGATCAGCAGAGTGGAGAAGATGCCTTTCTCAACCAAATTTCTGAGTTTCTAAATGATGGGGTGGTCATTGACGTGGGTGCCAATGTTGGAGAGTATTCTAATAAAGTTAGAAGGCTTTCACAAACTGCCAAGATATATGCATTTGAGCCTCACCCAACAACTTTTGAGAAGTTATCAGATCAGGCAAGCCAGCATCATTACACTGCAATCAATGTAGCCTGTAGTGATATCCAAGGAAAGCTAAAACTATACGATTATCAGGGCGCTCAATGTGGCTCAACTCATGCCTCTCTTTATCAAGACGTTATCAATGACATTCACAAAGGCGCTTCTGAAAGTTGGGAAGTAGATGTGATCACTTTGGATGAGTTTATTCAACGCTCTAATCTCGATCGCATCAGACTTCTCAAAGTTGACACAGAGGGAAATGAACTGAAGGTTTTATTAGGGACTCAGCAGACACTAAAGCAGAGAAATATAGATATGGTGCAATTTGAGTTTAATGAAATGAATGTAGTCAGTCGAGTCTTTCTCAAAGACATTCTAAATTTGCTAACTGATTACTCATTCTACAGATTGCTTCCAGATGGACTGATTCCAAGGGGTGATTATTCTCCAATGCATTGGGAAATTTTTGCTTATCAAAACATTGTTGCAATTAATAAGAAATTTCTTCCTGAAGTTCAGCATTCTCTCAAAATTTAACCCAGTCAAATCCTGATAGTTTTATCTCTCGTTAGCTCCTTAGAAAGAAGAAATGACTCCTGTTGCCTTTCTCATTTTTAATCGGCCGCACACTACTGCCAGAGTCTTTGAAGCGATTCGACAAGCTAAACCAACCCAGTTGCTTGTTGTGGCGGATGGGCCGCGATCGAACCGCACTGGAGAAGCTGAACAATGTGCTGCGGTGCGTGCCATTATTGATCAAGTTGACTGGGATTGTGACGTATTAAAAAACTATTCTGATATCAATCTAGGCTGTAAGCAGCGTGTTTCTACCGGGCTAGATTGGGTGTTTGAGCAAGTAGAGGAGGCGATTATTTTGGAGGATGATTGTCTACCAGATTCAACGTTTTTTCCTTTTTGTGAAGCTCTACTTGATCGCTATCGTGATGATTTGCGGATTATGGCGATCGCAGGCAGTAATTTTCAGTTTGGTCGCAGACGAATGCCCCACAGCTACTATTTTTCCTGTTATCCACACATTTGGGGCTGGGCAACTTGGCGACGAGCATGGCAACAGTATGACCTTGAGATGCAGCAGTGGGAAACTCTGCGTGATGATAACTGGCTCAATGATTGGTTGGGTGACAAGAATGCTGCTCGATATTGGACAAAAATGTTTCAGACCTTCTATGAAAACAAAATTGATACGTGGGATTTTGCTTGGATTTATTCATGTTGGTTGCAAAGTGGTTTAACTGTTTTACCCCATGTCAACCTGGTCTCTAATATCGGGTTTGATTCAGTTGCAACTCATACAAGAGATGTAGAAAGCGCCTTTGCAAACCTCCCTTCAACTGAAATGGAATTTCCCCTACAGCATCCCCCTTTCATGATTCGAGATAGGCAGGCTGACCAATTTACTGAAAAAACTCACTTTAATCCCCGCCTTCTCTCTAAGATTAAACGTAAAATTTTCAAATGATTAGCTGGATAAGCAGTATTTTGTTCGAGTCTATAGTTTCAAACAAACTAAGCAAATGGAGAAAAGATAATGAATCTAGAATGGGATGCTAATTTATCAAACCAAGAGTCTAAAGAAATTAAGCGCTTGCTGCTGAAAGCAAAGCATTCTCCCCCAGATCTTCAAGATATTTGGAATCTAATGGATGTGGTTTGGAATGAACTAAATTGTGATAATGTACGCTTGAATTGGGAAGAGATCTCAGCTTTTTATAGACATCCAATTTGGATACTCTATGGATTATTTGTTGAACAAGACGAAACTTCACTGCGGCATCGTCAGCTAATATCTGATTGGATTAATCAAAACCAAATTACATCAGTTGTAGATTTTGGTGGAGGATTTGGAACGCTTGCTCGTATGCTTGCTGAGAAGGGCAAAAAATTGACGATCGATGTTTGTGAACCCCATCCTAGCCAATATGCAATTCTGAAAACTAAGAGCTACGAAAACATCAAATTCGTGGAATCTCTAGAACGAAAATACGATTGCCTAATAAGTACAGACGTTCTGGAACACGTTCCTGACCCTTTGAATTCTTTAGCTGAAATGATTGCAGCAGTAAAGATAGACGGATATTTAATCGTTGCAAATTGCTTTCGTCCAGTTATAAAATGTCACTTGCCGATGACGTTCCATTTCCGTTATACCTTCAATCTATTTGCTGAAATGATGGGACTCAAAATGATTCATAAATTAAACGGGAGCCATGCTTTTGTATACCAAAAAGTTTCTGTAGGTTCCTTCGATTGGAAGAAACTGCGGAGGCTTGAGAAAGTATCAAAAATTCTATTTCCATTAATTAGTTTTGGTACTCATTTGCTGAAAGCAATTGGCTTAAGAAGATAGAAGTTCTTCATGTCTAGTTGACTTACACAACCAAACTTGATGCGAGGAGGTTTTGCAACATATCCTCATTGTTAATTTTAACAGGGTAGTGAATTGGACTGGACATGAACGGCAGACATACTATTACAACCTCATAAGATGTCTGAGAACTAACTTCAAGATTTGCCCGGTATCTCAAGATTTTCCAAACATCCTTTCGCCTCTGCAAACAAGGATAAGTAACGTTTGGCTTGTAGGTCTAATCTAAACTCCTGTTCAACCTTTTCACGGGCCGCATAGCGCAATTTCTGGGATTGACTGTTTTCAAGTACCCAGGTGATACCTTGTGCCAAGTCGATCGCGTCCAAAGGTTTTGCCAGATAGCCGTTTTGCTGATGATCAATCATATCCGGCATTCCACCAATATTAAAAGCAACACAGGGAGTTCCACAGGCGATCGATTCCATTACGGTATTTGGCAAATTGTCTTCTAGAGAAGGAGCAACGAATACATCAACGGCTGAATAAACTTGGGCTAAGGCAGTTTCATCATTGAAGTTTCCTAGATAATGCGCTTTAATTCCCAAGTCAATTCCATCAGAATGAGAGGCACCAAAAATGACAAGTTCACAGCGATCGCGAAGTTTGTGGTTGAGAGTTTCTAGCGCCGATCGCAAGTAGTTAAAGCCTTTTCTTGAGTTGCTAAGAGCATCACTTGCCCCAAAAAGAATTAAGTATTTATCCAAAGGAAGTTTCAGCTTATTCCTAACAAAGGTCTGCTCAAAAGGCTTATAGGTTTCTGTATCTAACCCATAAGGAATTACTTCAACTCTATAATCTTGAAATAAGGCACTTGAACGAGCGCAATTAGCCAGCCAGCGACTTGGAGTTACGATCGTTGGATTCAAATCAGTCCAAGCTTTTGACTTACGCTGCCACACCCAACTTGATAGATCTAAATTATATTTAGGCGGCATTTGTGGGCAGCTTTCACAGGCTTTTAGGTAGCGATCGCACCCCTGACTATAGTGACATCCCCCTGTAAAACCCCACATATCGTGCAGTGTCCAAACGATCGGCTTTTTTAGTTGAGCGATCGCTTCTATCTTGAGAAAACCACCCCCAATCCAGTGAATATTAATAATATCGGGATCTAGTTCTTTAATCTTAGACAAATTAAACGCAGGAACCCAATGTAAAGAATAAGGAGTTCGCTTACTTTTATCTAACCCTCTAAACAATATTTTAGGTAGAGAGTCAACAGAAGTTTTTAGCCGACTTAAGGTTTGAGTAACTTTTTGATCAGCCCCAATCACAGAAGAATCCTGACTAAACTTAGCTCGCACTAACATCTTTGAGTCAGTTCCACAATTGACCAATCCCTGGTGCAGTCGATAAGCAGAACGCGCCGCGCCGCCGCTAATGTCAAAGGTACTGAGTAGTAAAGTTTTCAAGCTACCCCTTCTTTTGGTAAACAACGATAACTGAATGTCCAACTGGTAGTGCCCGATCGTCTTGTAGACCGGGTTCTAAAAATAGACTGATTAAGGTCGAAAACTTGGAGATCAGCCGATAAATCAGTGAATCATCTAACAGCCGCTCTCGAATGCTAAATAACTGCTTGAGGCGCTGGGTCAAGATGTAGGCGAGATATCCTTTTCTATGTAAAGGAGACAGCTTTTCGTGACGAATAGAGATCAACTTTAGATCAAAGAAATCAGCTACATACATCAAAGCTTTGTCAGACCACCAGGTTACATGATGAGGCGGAATGTTGAGTACATTGTTAGTCAGTAATGCATAAAAAGAATCAGCACTGGGCACTGAATAAATCAACAAGCCACCGGGTTTGAGACATTGAAGACTAGCCTCAATAAACGATCGAACGTTTGCAACATGTTCTAATACTTGAAAGGCACAGACGACATCATAATATTCAGTCTTTGAGGCAGCATGTTCTTCCACAAATTCTCTAATTACGGTGAAACCTTTTTGAGATGCCATCGTTTGGGCTTTTTCACTTAGCTCTAATCCAACGTAGTTTTGAACGTCAATTTTCTCAGCAAAGGCTCCACTTCCGCAGCCGACTTCAAGAAGAAGGTCAGTTTTTTTAATTAGATTTTTGACATACTCATATTCATACTTTTCATCGGTATAGTACCAATCAAATCTTTGGAGTTTTTCATAAAATTGCTCTGACCCCATAACAGCAGGATAAAAAAACCTTAAGTCTGATTTAGTGCAGTGATAAAAACCAATTTGTTGAACTTGTTCTAACTCAGATGAAACATCTAACCTCAAATAGGATTGACGGTAGACTTTCTTTAAAACCTCCGCGTCGATTTTGTCGAGCAGCGAAATATCAGACTCGCCGCTAAGAGGACAAAAAATGCTCATCTCTTTCACCATCTTGCAAACTTGTGCGGTTTCGATTTGAGTAGACTTAGGTTAGTTTGGCTAACTTTGATAGGGAAGTAGTTTATTAAAACACACGGTTGCCCACAACTCTCGAAATTGTAGAGCCAATATCTTTAATCACGCAGTCTCCGCAAATTTGTGAGCACACAAAAGTTTGAACCTGAAGCCAAGCGCTCTTTTTTGACACTCTCCAGGGCTAAAGCCACGGGGATTCTTGGCTCTACGACAGTACTTGCTCAGGCAGGTTGTCACCAGCATGAGTAGAGGCTCCGTCTCCCCAAGCGTTGCACGGTTCAAGACCTGATCTGAGTCGTTCAAACAAAAAAATAGAGCAGACTGTGCAATCTGCCCTAAGCTTGAGAAATTAGATCGAGCGACTCGTGTCTACAGCACCAGCGGAAGGTCAGTCGATGAGCTAAAGTTCAATCCGTCAAGCTTCCAAATCGTTGTTGAGTTGGTATTGTCTGCTCGCCATAGAATATCTACTTTTCCATCTTTGTCATAGTCTTGGAGTCCGACAACTTCCCAGTTCGCGCCTCCTACGGTCGGTAGTGAGAAGGATGACTCAAAGCTGGTGCTATTTATCTTCCAAACGTTGGTAAAGCCATCTTGAGCGTCATACCAGAGAATGTCGATCGAGCCATCTCGGTCAAAGTCAGCTACGCCCGCAATCCTCCAGTTAGATCCCAGAATCGAAGGCAGCGTTATAGAAGACCCAAAACTGGTGTTGTTCATCTTCCAAACGCTGTTGGCTCCAGTGTTGGAGTCGCGCCAGAGAATGTCGGTAAAGCCATCCTTGTCAAAGTCTGCCAACCCTGCGACGCTCCAGCCTCCTGTGACGGTTGCCAGCGCGATTGACGAGGCAAAACTGGTGCCGTTCATCTTCCAAATGCCGTTGCCTCCGGTGTTGGGGTCGCGCCAGAGAATGTCGGTAAAGCCATCCTTGTCAAAGTCTGCCAACCCTGCGACGCTCCAGCCTCCTGTGACGGTTGCCAGCGCGATTGACGAGGCAAAACTGGTGCCGTTCATCTTCCAAATGCCGTTGCCTCCGGTGTTGGGGTCGCGCCAGAGAATGTCGGTAAAGCCATCCTTGTCAAAGTCTGCCAATCCCATCACTTTCCAGCCTCCAGTCACGGTGGGCAGGTCGATCGACGAGGCAAAACTGGTGCCGTTCATTTTCCAAATGCTGTTTTGTCCGGTGATTGCGTTGCGCCAGAGCAGGTCGATCGAGCCATCTCGGTCAAAGTCGGCGTTGCTCACTACTTGCCAGGCAGAAGTCGCATCATCATTGACCAAAATTCCTAACCCAATGCCTGTGCCGCTGATGGTTGCATTATTCGCATTAGAGAGCCGAACGCCAAAACTTTCGTTATTTTCGGGCTGGGTGTCTCCGTTGGCAAGAAGGGTGATAGTTTGAGTTGTTTGATTGGGGGCAAAGGTGAGTTGACCAGAAGCCGCTACATAGTCACTATTAGCGACGGTGGCTGTGGCATCAACCGTGGTGTAGTTGACGGTGACGGTATCATTGACAGCTTGCGAGAGTGTGACGGTGAAGGTATAAGCCGTGGTGCCGCTGTTACCTTCGTTTTGAGTGACCCGGTTGATGCCAAGGGTGGGGAGGGGAGTAACCGCGATCGTAACCGTTTCTACCGCCGTACTAAATGCTGTGGTGCCTCCGTTGTTGGTGACATTCACACTGGCTTGTCCGTTGCTTCCACCATCAGCCCCATCCCAGGCTCGAACGCTAATTTGTGCGTTACCCGCATAGGTGGCATTGGGGACAAATCGAATCCGGGTGTCGGTCTGAAGGGCGATCTGGCCCACATTGAAGATGCCTTGAGCCGAAGTCGTGTTGTCACCCAAAAAGACAAAGTTAGGCAGCGCATAGGGACTAGGCGATCCGTCTGGAGAAGTCCAGTTGCGGTAGTCGCGCAAAGTCCCCGTCAAAATCTGCGTTCCATTAGCAAACAACTGATAGGTGTCGCCTTGAATCGCTAATCGGTAGGCCGTGAGCGCATTGGTGTTAAAGGAGATACTTTCGGCTCCTACAAACTGATTTTGAGCATCTAAATTTTGGGCAAAAATGCGACCGTTCGTGCCGTCAAATTGAAAGCCTAGCTCAATGCCTTGATTGTCCTGACCGAGCAGAATGACTGCAAAGCCTCGATCGTTATTCGTATGGGTTTCTTGCAGAACTTGTAGATTGAAGGAGAGATCGTAACCGGAAGCGCGATCGAGGGATGGAAACGCTGGATTCTTGAAGGATTGTGAGAAATCAGGATTGATTTGATAGTTGGTGTAGCCTGCATAGTTGCGGATGTCTGCTGTGGTGTTGAGCAGAGTGCCGTTGGTTCCAGGGAATTGAGTTGAGGTTCCCGCTAAAGCTATACCAGAGACAAATCGCAGATTGTTATAAGACAGCCAACTCTGGGTGTTAATCGCATTTCCTAGTTCAGGGGCGTAGAGAGGCGTTGCGCCTAACAAGGTAGCAGCATTGTCCGAAACAGTGCCCAGATTTGTCCAGTTAGTGCCGCCGTTTGTAGAGAATTGCCAGGTTCCATTGGTGTTGTCGGCTCCGGTAATGGCAATCCCCTTGAGTGCTCCAAAGTCTGCATCCGTGATGCCCGTTCCGCCCAAACTCGCAATCAGATCAGCGACTCGCGTCCCAATGGGATTAGAGACTCCTTGCCGAATAGTTGGTAAAGTCGGGTTGCCAGTAGTATCTAGCACAGGAGCAACGTTGCCACGCAAGCTATTGATCCAGGTTGTATTACTTCCACCGTTAGGAAGTCCAGGCGTTGCAGATGTGGATACGGTATCAGGCGACCAGTTATTTGCATTGGTAGCACCCGCAGCACCGTTACTCTGGTAGGCCGTAAATTTTCCTCCGTCACTGCTTTGTCTAGGCAGAACATAAATTTGTGTTCCACTGGTATTGATTAGCTGCGGAAGATCTGTCTGGCTTGCATTACCAAATTCACCAGACAGTCCACTCCAGCCAAGAGTGCGAGTGATTGCAAAGTTTCCAGTGGCGTTTAGGGAAGAGACTTGTAGAGAGTAGTCTCCTGCTGTGGGGTTATAGGCTAAGTCCGGGGTGATCGTTCCATCTTGATCACCCCCGTTGTACAGCACAATCAACGTTCCCGATTTCAACGATGCAAAGCCAGTACCAGTTAGTTGAATGTTTAGTGAATTGTTGCCATCCAGGAGTCGATGGTTCTGAAGATTCAGGTTATCGGTGACGACCAAAATTTCGACCCACTCTTTCCCTCCACCACTGCCTTGAGAAAACTCGTTGATGATCACATCCCCTACATTTGCCAAAGTGTGGTCGTAACGGGCCAAAGCTTGTGGGTCGAAGGCTAAAGGTGTCTCAATGTCTCCCGTCTTCACCTCCAAATCCCAATCGCCACCGAGGGCCGAGTTTCCGGTCACGTCATCCGAAGCGGCGACCTCTGCACCTGTCAATTTTGCTAACTGTTGCACAAAGGTTTGACCAATCTCACCCCGTGCCACATCGCAGCCGTAGAGCAAAATATCGGCATCTTCGGTCAGCGCACTTGCCCAGGATTGTAGTTGGTTGGCGTAACGATCGAGATCGCCCAAATTCACCCAATCCCCTCCCAACGCCAAACGTCCGGCTGCTCCATGAGAGAGAATCTGCAAACTGGAAATGTTGGATCGTCCTGTCAGAGTCTGAGTAATCTGAGCGATCGCGTCCGTCGAATCGAGAATGTGAACTTCGGCTTGGGTGCCTGCGATCAAACTTTGATAATCGCTCACCTTGGAATCGACAAACAGTAGAGAAGCCGATCGCGACGGTGAAGTTGTGAGCGGGGCTGATGCCGCCTGCGAGGTCAAATCGGGTAAGGCTGTCTCTAACGACACTTCAGAACGATTCCAAACGGACGATCCAGCAGATTCCATACTCTGTACTCCTAAAACTCACAAGTTAAAACGATCGGGCAACTCTAAATTTGTGTCGGCAAAAGACTAAAGTCATTGTGCCCGCTATTAAGTTACAAAAATCACTCAGCTTATCCGGAAATTACCAGCTTTAGAAATAATAATTGACTCAAAAAACACCCATACAAAACAATCTGGCTGTGAGTTAACGCAACAAACTTCACCGATTCGCCTGTATTTGAACAAGAAGGATTTGTATAAATTGTGAATTGACTTCTGTTTTTAATAGCGATTACAACAAAAATCAGTCCCTTCACGGCTCGGTTTACTTATGTCGTTAGATAGGTTTTCTTTCTAATAAATTAAGGAAAATTAGCTAAACAGGGAATTATTCAGTAAAATCTGTACGCATTGGATAAACAATTCCTTAAAATCGTTATGGTGAACCAACAGGGCACTAATCAGGGTGGCACTTCTCCGGCGCTCCCCCCTCGAAAACGACTCTCCACTCGAAAACAGCCTCCCTTCTGGCTAAGAATTTTAATCACATTCGCCGATCGATATCCCTTCTTGCTCTGGAGCGGAGTTTGGCTGCTGATGGTGTCGATGTCCTGGGCTGGCGTTAGAAGTTTGATTCATATCGATCTGGCAGAGGTCGAAACGCCACAGCCGCAACTGGCAGTCGAAACCCCTCAGCCCTCACAATCTCCTCAGTTTGAAGCCAAGCCTGCCTCTTCGTTTGGATTGTTAGCCGCGATCGCGCTGGGCTGTGGTGGCATGTCTTTCTTGCTGGCCAGACAACTGACCCCTAGCAAACCTCAACCGAGACTGGTGACCCGCCCAAAACCCCGTTCTACTATGCAGATCGCGGCTCCTCAGAGGTCTACTCCTGCGGCCAGCCCTCAACCGATCGTGACTGTCGTTCCGACTGAGGAGGCGCATCCTTTAGACTGGGGCGATGCGAGCTTGGCGGACATGATGGACATTCGCAAACAAAAGTCGATTTCTTCGCTGATGTGAGGGTGACGACTTAAAGCGAACTACTTGATTGCTTGTAAGGATCTCCAGTCGGCGATCGCGGCTTCTGTCCAGAGCCAGTTTCGAGAGAGCGTGCCCGGTAAGAATTTGTCGGGGGCAGCTTTGTAGACGCGATCGCGCAGTTTGACCGCTTCCCCTCGAAGTCTAGCTTTTTGAGCAGGCGGCTGACTGGGTGCAGATTTGAGAGAAGCCAGCGCCAAACCCGCGTAAGCAGTCAGCGCATCTTGAGAAGGTGCCCCATTTTTTTTCAGTTCCTCACTCAGTTTAAGGGACTGAAACCAGGAATCTGTCGCTCGCTGCAAATTGCCCTCTGCGTAGTAAGCAAAGCCTAGAGCATTGAAGTAGAGCGGATCAGGCTTGTTTTTGACAGCGCTTTCCCAATAGCGGCGCGCATCCCCAAAACTGTAATTGCGGTTGCCACGGGCGATCGATTGCCAGGCGATTCTTCCTCTCAAAAAACTAATCGCGGGCGTGTCGAGTTGATTAGGCGGCACGGAAGCAAAGGCCGTTTCGGCAGCGGTGATGGCTCCGCGATCGAGCAACGCTTCTACACCCTCTTGTCCCAATCTCAAGTTGCCCTGACTAAAATTCTTGATAGCCAGTGCGGTTGCGTCGTTGGTTTCATCTCGACTGGGGTTCGCTGAATTGGCTGGAGTTTTGGAATTTTGGGTGAGCGCGTCCAGTTGGGGCAGCATCTCATTGGGTCGAGGATTTCTGGGCAAGAAGCGAGAGGCTCCCCAGATGCCAACGCCTAGAATGACGACGCTGGTCACGCCCACGATCGCCCACGATCGCTTGAACCCCCAAGATTTTCGCCGTAATGGAGCTTCTTGAGGGCGAGCAAAAATTCGATCGACGGGAGTTGATTGGGTCAGCGAATCGGTGGAGGCGATCGTCATTTCTGACCCTCCTGAAACTCCAGACTGAAGGAGATTACTCGGCTGAGGGGGATTGCTGGACTGAACGAGGTTATTGGGCTGAGGGTTGCTGGACGAGACGGAATTTTGACCAGGGAGATTATGAGCCACTTGGAGGCGCTGCAAGTTGTGTCGAGCGCTTTCTAAAGTGGAGTCAAGCTCGACCGCCATCTCGTAAGCCACGATCGCCTGAGTAGTTCTACCGTAGTCTTCGAGGGCAATACCCAAATAGTAGTAAGCCGGAGCCGAATTGGGATCAATCGCCAAAGCATCTCCAAAGGTCGCGATCGCCGCCGCTGTATCGCCCTGCTCATACAAAACTTGCCCCAGCGTGATCAGGTCTTCGGCGCTGTGAGAGGGGGCGCTGTTTGAAGCAGCCTGCTCATCTGGGAAGAGATCTTCACCTGGCTGAAAAGGATTTTGAGCGGTCGCTTCGGGGGGGCGAATCAGTTCTCCAAACATGTCTTCGACCGCTTTTTGGTCGTCTGGGTAGTCCGGGTCATTGAGATCAATCTCTTCGATAAAGTCCTCCGTCTCGGCTTCGTCCCACTCGTCGATCGGCGGTTGCAAATAGCCGTCAAAATCGGGATGCAGGTAGAGGATCGGCAATGCCCAATACAACTGATTGGAGCCATAGGACGAAAGTAATCCTTGTCTAGCGCGGCTGAGACTGAGATCGATGGGCGATCGCTGTTTGAGGTTGCGATAAAACAAACGGCTCAAGGTCAAAGCGACATCATCAGGAATGCGTTCGGCCATCGCCAACACAGCGGGAACGCCTCGCTTTAAAAGCGCCTCGGTGAGATTTCCGGCATCGGCTTCTCGATTGGGATCGGAGGTCGCCGTATAAACGCCCCGACAGGAGTTAAAAACAGCCATGTGAATGCCATTGTTAACCAGCAAGCCCGCTAGATCGTCTCCACTCAACACTTCAGTCAGTCCTGTGCGATCGCTCACTAGATAGAGATCGCCGCCCGATGCGCCTAGATTGCTGTGTCCCGCGTAATGGAGAACTTGATAGCGACCTTGCTCGATCGCTTGGGTGAGTTGTTCGCGTCCAGGTTGTTCAAGAATCGTCAATTCGATGCCTGAGAGGGTGTCCTGCGCCTCTTTTTGAAGTTCTTGGTTGAGGTGATGAGCTTCTTCTTTGAGGGCCAGCACTTCTTGATCGGTGGGAGCTGCCAAAACCATGAGAATTCGTAGCGTCTGGCTCTGGTCTGGCGAGTGGGTGGGGGTTCTGAGCGGACGGGGCGAATGGAGAACCGTGGCCATCGAGGCAGAGGCCTGATAGCGAGAGAAAATGACATCAGTGCCCGTCGAAAGCGGACGATTGCCCGCGTGTAGCACTTCCCAGGGGAGGCGAGGCAGGAGATCCCCCTTTAAGCCGAGTCGCAGCCGCAGATCTTCTCGATGGTTGTGAGCAATGCCTTGAGCAATCACCCAGCTATCGCGAATCGTGCCCTGAAACAGAGAGTTGTAGAGGTTTTGCCCAAACTCTACCAGGCTCGAAGACAGCGTGGCACCATTCTCTGACCCCGATCGCGTGCGTTGACCCAATGAGATCAAATTTCCTCTCAGCAGACCCAGCAGCGGATCGTGCATGAGTTGACCTGCTTGAGTCAGCCAGTCTTCGACCTTCCAGGTGACTAGCTCTTCGGCAAGCGGCACCCCGGTCGCGACTCGTTCTGTCCGAATCAGATATCCGTCTTCTCCAACGGGAGTTACAGAAATGTAGAATTCCTGAGTCACAACTACTCTCCAAGAAGACCTGGTTTACGTGTTTACTTCGTCAAGGCAAAAGTCTGTTCGCATCGACTCCTCAATTTCTCATTAACCGCTCCTTAAAGCGGCTGGTCAGGCAAGATCGGTATATTTGCGATCGAACTTTAGAGTTTCATCAAAATCCCCCGCTCTTAGAATGACAAACTTTGTTCCCATTCGCCGAGGAAATGTTGGGTATTACAGGGACTCAGTACAAATGACGTAGATAGCGGGCGTGTGGGCCGACCGTAAACTAGAAATTTGAACTAAGTAAAAACACCTAAGTACGTTCACGGTGAGACCGTTGAGGGTTGGTTACGCCCTGTCAGCCAGAAAAACCCAATGTGTCCGATTTACGTTATCGAAAGTTTAACTAATCTTGCCTTTATCTTTATGATTCCCCGATCGGTTAGTCCGGAGTACGTCCAGAATTGCGGCATTAAGGAGTGGTAGATGCACCCTGATTTATGGCCTCAGTCCATGCCTAGTGGATTGGGGCTTTTTTGTTTTAAACAGGATGCTCCTGATAGTGGGTTAACTGGACATTGGACGCTTGATTTTGGGTAGAACCTCTAGCACTCCTCAAGCCACTGACACTCTCCTCACTCCTCACTCCTCACTCCTATCTTGAGCCTCAAAAGAACTTCTTGCCATCCCTGTCGATCGACCCCCCAAGACTCACCCACAAGATAGATTAACAATTTGCTTTTGCCAACCAAAATGAGGACGGTTCTGCTATTGGTCGCAGAGCAAAATCTGCCATTTGAGAGGTGTTTGGAATGCTACCTTCTCTTGGGTCACGTGAGAAAGCGCAGGCAGAGTTGCCGACTGAGACTAAAAGGGTAGCTCCGATCGGGCCATTCGCTTTTTTGTTGGGGATGTCGATTATTTTTGTGGCCGCCTATATCTCCCACGAACGGGCGTTTTATTGGTTTGATTACGTCACTTATGAATGGATTTTAGACAAACTAGCGGTTGCCCTACAAGCCTCACCCCTTCCAGCATTGAGGAGTGTCTGGAGATCAACGGGAAGCGACTATAGCGACTATCCGACGCTGTTGCTCTTACCGTTTCGTTGGGTATTTGGTGATTCGCGGTTGGTCTATATTATCGGTGTTAGTGTGCTGTATTCTGTCCCGTTTGGATTTGTTTTGGGCGCGATCGCGACAAAGCTGATTCGGTCAGCAAATCCTAGAACGGTCTGGTGGTCGGGTGCATTGATTGCGATCGTCACGCCCTTATTTTGGGCCCCAACCCTGCGCGGATATGTGGATGCGGGGGCGGCGTTGCTAATCGCGATCGCGGTTTGGGTTTACTTGCAGGATGTCACGCTCAGATATCGCTGGCAGATTGGGGCGATCGGCTTTTTGCTTGGTTTCACGCCTTTGTTTCGGCGGCACTTTGCCTACGCGGGGATTGCTTTTTTTGCAGCGATGGTGATTCAGGCGGTGATCCGCTCTTTCACACTGCGGCAACAACCTCGTCAAGCCATTCGGATACTGATCGGCAACTTGACACAGATTGGATTGATTGGGCTGGTGAGTGTGGCGACGATCGCCATCTTGGGCAAACACTTTCTCCTGCGAGTGCTACACAACGATTTCACCAGTCTCTACGCTTCTTTTGAGGTGCCGCTGACTCAAGCTTTGCAGTTCTATGGCATCTCGTTTGGGTGGGTTGCCTGGTTGCTGGCGGCTTTAGGATTTACGGTTGGGCTAAAAACTCGTGTCCTGGCTCGCCCTGCTACGACCTTCGTCCTTTTGTTTTACGGGATTTTGTGTCTGGTGTGGGTGGCCAAAGTCAGACAGTTGACGGTTCACTATACGCTTCACTTTACGCCGTTGGTGATTTTAGGGTTGATCGCGTTTGGCTGGACAGTTTGGCTAACGCTTGATCGATCGCTGCGACGAATCGGATTGGCTCTTTTTGTGACTTATCTCAGCCTCAATGCGCTGATGGGTCTCGCCCCCGTCGATTTTCTAGATCAAACCCCCCTGCGGCCGACTCGCTTTGGCATGACTATTTTGCCAGAAACGATCGGTGCGCCTCTGAGCGAATTGTTTGCGGCTAATAATCCACCCCTGCGACGATCGGACTACGCTGAAATTGCCCGACTGATCGGCGACCTTCGCAGCAAAACGCCCAATGGTGAGCCGATTTATGTGGGTGAGTCTTCCTCCATCATCAATCCGACGCTGCTAATGAGTGCAGAAACAATTTTGCACCACCAAAAGTCGCTCAATTTCTTGTCGCTGCAAGACGTTGACTCGCGAGACAGCTACCCGCTCAAAGAGTTTTTGCAAGCCGATTACATCGCGGTAGCAACGCCTTTTCAATACAATATTCGCCCCGAAGATCAGGATTTGGTAAGGCTGGTGGGGCGGGTTTTCTCTGAAAATTGGCAGATCGCTCAAGACTTCAAGCAGCTTCCAGAAACCTATCAGCTAGAGAAACAGGTTAAAGTTAACCTTTATCAGCGTCAGCGATCGACCTCACTCAACACCGCGATCGCCACCTTTGAGACCATGAAAGCCTTTATGGGGTCTCGCCCCGGCGGGCAACTTGATTGGATCGTCACCAGCAGAATCCCAGGCTACTACCTGTGGGGAATGAACGGCGTTTACAACCTCAAAACCAATCCACTGCGACCGACCCGATCGACTGCCTTTCTCTATATCAATCCTTTGCCAAAATCGAGCGCTCAACTCACTGGGCAAATTGTGTATGACGATCGTCAGTGTCCCGGTATAGAAATTAGGCTAAGTGGAGTCGATCGCAGCGCTCAGACTATCCAGATTGCAAAACTTGATCATGGGCCAGCCGCCTCTTCCAATTTCTCGCTGTCCATCCCCACTCAAAACGCAGGCTACTTATTACTAGAACTCAACAACAAAAGCGCGACCCCTGAAGATTTGAAGCGATGCACCGTTACTGCGAGTTCGCTCCAGGTTTCTTCTAACTGATGGTAGAATTTCGGTATTAAGTTATGTTTCTGCCGATTTTTATTGACAATGCGGTCAGAGGCGAGCTTGATTGAGTGCGAAGATGATTCCATTCGTTTGAGCCAAAAACAGACTAGGAGAGGATAGAACACAATGGCATTCACACAGCCCCCTTTACCCTTCGCCAAAGATGCGCTTGAGCCATTTGGCATGAAGGCCGAAACCTTTGACTACCACTACGGCAAGCACCACGCCGCCTACGTGACCAACCTCAACAATCTGACCAAAGACACCGAGTTGGCAGACAAATCCCTCGAAGACGTGATTAGAATCACCTTCAAAGATCCGGCAAAGGTTGGCGTTTTTAACAACGCGGCCCAAGTCTGGAACCACACCTTCTTCTGGAACTGTCTGTCTGCGGATGGCGGCGGCGCTCCGACTGGGGAACTGGCTGCCAAGATCGAGTCCGCTTTTGGAAGCTACGAAAAGTTTAGAGAAGAGTTCAAAAATGCGGCTGCGACCCAATTTGGTAGCGGTTGGGCCTGGCTGGTCGAAGAAGCCGGAACGCTGAAAGTCGTCAAAACCCCCAATGCTGAAAATCCTTTGGCAAACGGGCAAAAAGCCCTTCTCACTCTCGACGTGTGGGAACATGCTTACTACCTCGATTTTCAAAATGCTCGTCCTGCGTTTATCGACAACTTCTTAGGCAAGCTGGTTAACTGGAACTTTGTTTCCCAAAATCTGGCGACCGCTTAGTCAACAGTTCATCGATCAAGCAATTCATCAAATAATTGATCGAACAATTGATCGGACAGTTGAGCAAACTATCCAAAATTATTGAGACAGTCGCGATCGCGGGGCTGTTTTTTTTATCAAGTTTGACGTGAGAGAGACGCATTGAGAGAGCGATCGCGATAGGGTATAGACACATTTAGCACTCAATGTTTTCGCCTTGACTCGACGGTTCTTAAACCTGCCTTAATCCTCACCCCTTACGCTCTAGTCTGTATGGATAGCAACGACTTGGCACGCTACCTCGAAGCGACTGACGGTATCTCAAAACCGTGGCTTTTGGCTCAACTGCGATTGGCAAAGCTCAAAGAACAACGAGAGAGCCTTTCTCCCCAAGATTACGAAAACAGACTGGCAGACATCCACCAAGACCTGATGAATTTGGGCGAATGGTGGAACGGTATTGAAGACGAGGTTTTTTAAGACATGCGGCGGCAAAAAAAAACGACGGACGTAAATCTCACCGATCCTCAAAACTATTTCAACCGTGAGATGAGTTGGCTGGAGTTTAACAATCGGGTGCTACATGAGGCGTTTGATCCCCGAACTCCTCTGCTAGAGCGGCTCAAGTTCATGGCGATCTTTAGCTCTAACCTGGACGAATATTTTATGGTTAGAGTCGCCGCCCTCAAAGAGCAAGTAGAGGCAGAAGTCCGCAAACTCAGCGCTGACGGACGCACCCCCCAAGAACAGTTACAACTGATCAATGAACGGCTGCGCCCAATGGTGATCAAGCAGCACCGTCATTTTGAGCAAGCCCTGCGTCCTCAACTCGCCGATCAGGGCGTTTATCTGCTGGACTATATTGATCTCAGTCAAGAACAGCGCAGCTATCTAAAAGAGTACTTTGACGAACAGGTGTTTCCGGTCTTGACTCCGTTGGCGATCGACCCCAGTCACCCCTTCCCCTACATTTCAAATCTCAGCCTCAATCTGGCAGTCGTTGTCAAAGATGGCTCAACAGGCGAAGAATTGTTTGCCAGAGTCAAAGTTCCTAAAGTGCTGCCTCGGTTTATTTCATTGCCGTTAGAAACTCAAGATCTGCCTGTCTCGGCTCCCAAAACTCGTCCGGCTGTTTGGGCAGGTGTTCCTTTAGAGCAGGTGATTGCCCACAATCTTGATCCGTTGTTTCCTGGCATGGAGATTACGGAATATCATCCTTTTCGGATTACGCGCAACGCGGATTTGGATGTCGAAGAAGATGAAGCGGATGATCTGATGTTGGCGATCGAGCAAGAACTTCGCAAGCGGCGATTTGGGGGGTCGATCGTGCGCGTCGAAGTCCATTCCTCAATGCCCGAAAACATTCGTGAGATGTTGGTGCGGGAGATGGAACTAACCCAAACTGATGTTTACGAAATTGATGGGTTGCTCTGTCTGCGAGATTTGTTTTCGTTTGGGTCGTTGCCGCTTCCCGAACTCAAAGATCCGCCCTGGAGTCCGGTTACGCCGCCTCGCCTCAGACGGGTCAACGAAACCGATATTGAAGATTTGGGCAAAGATGGTGAAGAAGATTTTTTCTCGGTGATTCGCAAGCAAGACTTGATGGTGCACCACCCTTACGATTCATTTTCTCGCAGTGTGCAGCGATTTATCACCGAGGCGGTCTACGATCCCAATGTGCTGGCGATCAAAATGACGCTCTATCGGACTTCTGGAGACTCGCCGATCGTCAATGCCCTGATCACCGCCGCCGAAAACGATAAGCAAGTCGCCGTCCTGGTTGAATTAAAAGCGCGATTTGACGAAGAAAACAACATCAACTGGGCCCGCAAGCTCGAAGATGTGGGCGTTCATGTCGTCTACGGACTGGTCGGACTCAAAACTCATACCAAACTGGTGCTGATTGTTCGTCGAGAAGAAGGCAAAATTCGCCGCTACGTCCACATTGGCACAGGCAACTACAACCCCAAAACCGCCCGCCTCTATACTGACATGGGTATCTTTAGCTGTCGAGATGACCTCGGTGCTGACCTAACGGAGTTATTCAATTTTCTCACCGGATACTCTCGCCAAAAATCTTACCGCAAACTTTTAGTCGCTCCGGTAGACCTGCGCGATCGCATGGTGGCCCTGATCGAGCGCGAAATCGAACACCAGCGCAACGGCGGACAGGGGCGCATCGTCGCCAAAATGAATGCCCTCGTCGATCCAAAACTGATTCAAACGCTGTATCAAGCCTCACAAGCGGGCGTTCAGATCGATCTGATCGTGCGGGGGATCTGCTGTCTGCGTCCCGGACTCAAAGCCATCAGCGAAAACATTCGAGTCATCAGCATCGTCGGACGATTTTTAGAACACTCTCGCATTTTCTACTTCAACAACAATGGTGAGGATGAATTGTTTATTGGCAGTGCCGACTGGATGCCCCGCAATCTCGATCGCCGAGTCGAGGCCGTTGTGCAAGTCGAAGATGCCAACATTGCCAAAGACCTGCAAGAAATTTTGGGCATCATGCTGGCCGACAATCGTCACGCCTGGGATTTGCAGCCCGACGGACACTATCTCCAGCGTCGCCCCGCCAATGGGACACCAGAGCAAAATTCTCAAAAAATCTTTATGGAGATGGCCCAGCAGGGAAATGAAGGATAACTTCGTTCTACTTCGCGATGAAAAATGAAGTGGTTTTGAGCGATCGCAATCACTTCTTTTAATGTGTAACTTAATGGGCGACTTCAAACCTATGTCTCCCTTTCTTGAGCTTGAAGGAGCTAGGGAAAGCTTAACGTGAGGCGGCAGAGTGAAGTGATCTTTCCAATCCTCCTTAAAAGAGGGGACTTAACGAAGTCGCACATCGCAATTACTTGATTACTTGGTAGGCATATCGTTATTCTCGAAGGTTGGGAAACGGGTTTCTGAGTAGATTCCTTAACCCATTGCTTTTGCTTGCCGACTTCTAAGCTTACAGAAATATAAAGGTTTGAAAAAAACTGCTCAAATCTGAGGTTTGGGGAGATAATCGCGTTTGCGATCGACAAAAAACCAAAACTGCGCTATAACCGTGACTAATTGTTGAGGGACGAAATCTTAATCCTAAAAAGAGAGGCACAAAGACAAAAATCGTTTAATATACCGTTTTTAACCACCCTTGTTTCTTCCGTAGACCTACGGATATTTCACTTTAGAAAGCAGCAATTTTGGTTAATAAACAAAAAATAGCAATCGAGAAGAAGAAAGAAACAAAAAAATCTGTTTTTCTCGAAAAAATGTGAACAAAGTCCGTGAATTGAGCTAAAGTTGGAAGCAAATTTTTGCTCGAAACGTTGCAACCTTGGCATGACCTACAATGACAACTAAATTACCTGCTGACTCCTTTCCGATCGACGCGGTTGCTATCGAACCCAATATCGACTTAACTGAGTTGGAAGCCATAGATAATGAAGAGTTGACCCCCGAAAATCTTGCTCGATCAGTCAAGGGCAAAACCAGTGATTATCTCGGTCTTTCTGATGACTCAGTTGGCATATTTTTGCGAGAAATGGCTCGTTATCCCTTGCTCACCCAAGCACAAGAAATCGAGCTTGCTAGAGAAATTGCAAAAGGAGGGGTCGTCGGAGAGCAAGCTAAACGAAGACTCGTTCGGGCAAATCTTCGACTAGTCGTTTCTATTGCTAAGAAATATCTCAATCGAGGCGTTCCTTTTCTCGATTTAATTCAAGAAGGAGCTATGGGCTTGATGCGGGCGGCTGAGAAATTTGACTATGAACGGGGCTACAAATTCTCAACTTACGCCTACTGGTGGATTCGTCAGGGCATCACACGGGCGATCGCCTCTCAGTCTCGCACGGTTCGCCTCCCCGTCCATATGGTCGAAAAACTCAATCAAGTCCGCAAAGTCCGTCAAACCCTTTCTCAGACGCTAGGCAGAAAGCCCACCAAGCAAGAACTCGCCGCAGCCCTGGACATGGAAGAAGACAAGCTAGAGCAAGTCTTAGACGTAAGTCAGCGCACTTTATCGCTCCACGCCTGGGTCGGACGCGATGAAGACACAGAACTAATGCAACTCATCGAAGACTCAGACAACGTAGCGCCCAATGTTTGTCTTGACCACAAGCTGCTGTGCGATCGCCTCAATTCAGTCTTAGATCACCTGAGCGATCGCGAACGAGAAATTATCAAGCTGCGATTTGGTCTCACTGACGGTCAACACTACACCCTCACTGAAATCGGCGAACTCTATCATCTATCTCGCGAACGGGTGCGGCAGATTCAAGCCAAAGCTATGCGAAAACTGCGCCATCCGAGAAGACAGGCATTGCTCAAAGACTGGATGTAGCGATCGAGTGAGGCGATCAAAGAGACTGCCAAAAGATCACCCAATTGAGAAGTGAATGTCCAACACTCACCCTCTCATTTCGCCCTGTTTAGTCAATTCTCTTTGATCCCGTTCTCTGTCTTCTTAAAGACAATTTGGTTAATCCCTATGGTAGAGGTTTGCAAAGCGTCTCAACGGTTACACTTCATCTAGGTATAAAAGTATGTGACCAGAGTAAATGCTGTCTTGTGAGCGCCTAGTGTTGCGTGTTTTAGTTGTTGATGATCATGAATTGACTCGATACAGCCTGAAACTTGCCCTCAAGAATCAGGAGGGGATTGAGCTTGTCGGTTTAGCCAGCAACGGAAAAGAAGCCGTTGAAATGGCCAGGCGTTACTCTCCAGATGTGATCATTCTGGATCTTCAGATGCCTATTATGGATGGTCTAAGTGCCTCGACGCAGATCAAAAGTACCCATCCAACGACTCAGATTCTGGCCTACTCATCTCTAGAAGACCCCCAGACCGAAGTCATGCTACAGACTGCTAAAGTGGATGCCTTTTGTAAGAAGGACACCGCAATGCAGGATCTCATTAAAATGGTCAATCACTTGGGTCAAAATAAGACCCAAAACGACGCTGGCTAAAAACAAGGACGACAGTCTTAGTGAGAGCTAGTTAGTTTTACAGAGCAATTTTCAGAAGTCAGGAATACTCGCTTGAGTTGCTTGAGCTTGAATTAATTCTTTTGTGTATGGTTTCTGTGCATAGTTTCAACCCTCGACTCAGATATCTTTCAAAAAGATAAGAGAACGAGGGTAATTTTGAGTGTTTGTGACCGTCTGAAGCTATTCCCACACAAGAATGTTACCAAGGGGAGGGTGGACAATGCCCACGTTGCGATCGATCCTCTACGACGTTTAATTTAACGTGAATTCGATGAGAGTTTTTCCGCTTCGTTGTTCAGGACTTTTGCCCCCCAACCCCCCAATTTTTGGGGACTTTAAGAGAGAGTTCTGGTTCAAAGTCTCTCACTCGTGGGAGATTTAGGGGGCGTTCCTGGAGCTAAAAGCGAAGCGTTCATCGAACTGACGTTTAATTTAGAGGCCTTTTTGAACAAAAACCTTTTACCCAATTTCTCAGAGAGATGTCCGCTTTATTGATCCCCCAAAAAAAGGGAAGAAGACAAGAATTCCTGCAAAAAGTCTAAATTAGCTAGAAGCAAAGTTAATTTGTGCCTAATCTACATCAACCCGAAGGCGTGAAGTGGGCCACGCCCCAACAGCATTTCTAAAATCAACGCTAGCAGACCGATCATGGCTACTCGTCCATTCCAGACCTCAGCAGAAGTCGTCAGCCCCCATTCCCAGTTTTCTTGAGGATACATCTTGGTTCCCTTGTCGGGGCGAATCACCTCTTCAAACTTTACCGCAGGCGAATTGAGCGCATCGACCACCATTTCGGCCAAGTCGTTGATAAAGACTGGGTGCGTGTTGAGCGCCGGAACTCGATGGAAGCCTTCAATTCCTGCTTCTTCAGCGATTTCTCGATATTCCATGTCGATCTCTTGCAGTGTCTCAATATGCTCAGAAACAAAGCTGATCGGTACAACCACTAAATCCTCAACGCCTTGAGCAGCCAGATCTTCGATCGCATCCTCAGTGTAAGGTTTTAGCCATTCGACCGGGCCGACTCGACTTTGATAAGCCAGCGTGTGAGGATTGGGACGATTTAGAGTCTGCATGATTAGCTCAGTGCAATTCTCAATTTCTTGCTGATAGGGGTCGCCTGCTTCTTCGACGTAGCTGACTGGCACCCCGTGAGCGCTAAAGAAAATGTGAGCGTGATCAGGGTTGGGCAACTGATCTAACTGTTGGGCAATCAAGTCTGCCATCGCTTGCAAATAACCCGGACGATCGTACCAGGATGGAATCACCGTGTATTCAACCTGATCGAGAACGGGATCGCTGCGCCATAGATCTTCGAGCAATCGGAAGCTAGACCCACTGGTACTAATCGAGAAGTGAGGATAGAGCGGCAAAACCACCAGTTGATCTACGCCATCACGTTTGATGCGAGCGATCGCTTCTTCGGTAAACGGGTGCCAGTAGCGCATTGCGATATAGACGCTGACATCCTGCCCGTGGTGGCGCAACTGTTCTTGAAGGGCTTGCGCTTGCTCTTCAGTGATGCGCTTTAGAGGAGACCCACCGCCGATTTGCTTGTAGTTATTTTGAGATTCTTTGGCACGAGAGGTCGAAATCAACCACGCCAGAGGACTTTGTAGCCACGGGAAGGGCAGACGAATGATTTCTGGGTCAGAAAATAGATTGTACAAAAAGGGGCGGACATCTTCCAGGCGATCCGGCCCTCCTAAATTGAGCAATAGAACTCCTACTCGACCCATAGCTACAAAAATCCCTTCAGTTCTCAGCTTTGTTACTGATTTTAACAATAAAATCTTCATGAGTTTGAAGAAAGTATTACGAATCCGCCCTTAGAGTGATTTGAGGGTGCAAACTCGCTATAAATTTCAGATCTCATTGAGAATTTGTTGCAATTATAGGGCCGTGCAGCAAGACGATCGCAAGCTGCTACTATCAACAAAAGTTAAGGAGTCTCAGGTTGGTCAGCGATGGATGCGGGTTTTGAAGCGGTGGATACGGCGATCGTTCAAATTAACCAGCGGCTCAAAGCTGCTCGACTGGGCGTACAGATTGAGCGTCGCAGCACTAAATTAAATCTCAGGGCAACGCTGCCGCCGCGTCCAGACAGCCCTCGCGTGAATCCTTACCAACAGCGCCTCAGTCTGGGCTTGCCTGCGACCAAAGCCGGACTCAAACAAGCCGAACAAGAAGCCAAGGTGATTGCGGCGCAACTGATTCAAAGCAGCTTTGACTGGAAAACTCATCGCACCTTTGCGGGGGGAAAGCGTCTCAGCCAAATGGATTTCGCCGAACAGCTTCAAGCCTTTGAGCAAGATTTTTTTAGTCAGAGCGATCGCCTCAAAAATCCCGCTTCGACCAAAACCACCTGGAATTGTGCCTATGCGCCCTATCTTAAAAAATTGGCGACGATCGCTCAGAGTAATGGACAGTTGACGATCGCAGAAGCCATCTACAAAACCGTTGACTCGACGGGGATCAATTCTCGCAGTCGGCAGGTCTGCTGTACGGCTCTAAATGCGCTGGCTGAGTTTCTCAATTTGGAGCTGCCCAAAGATCTCAAAACCCTGTGGGGCGGCTATGGTGCCAGTGAAATGCAGTTTCGTAAGTTGCCCACCGATGAAGAAATTTTGGCGATTTGGGAGACGATTCCTAATCCTGCGTGGCAGTTTGTCTATGGGGTGATGGCCACCTACGGCTTGAGAAATCACGAGGTCTTTTTCTGCGACTTTTCTGCACTTAAGGGCGACGAAACCAGAGTGCAGGTTTTGTCCACTACCAAAACGGGAAGTCATGAAGTCTGGGCGTTTTACCCGGAGTGGATCGAGGAGTTTGATTTGCAGACGGTGAAATTGCCTGCGATCGAGACTGACTTAACCAAGACTACACTTCAGGTCATTGGGCAGCGGGTGACGGCTCAGTTTCGTCGCTATCAGGTGCCGTTTTCTCCCTACGATTTGCGCCATGCCTGGGCGGTGAGAACGATTCACTTTGGTCTGCCGGATACCGTCGCCGCTCGGATGATGGGGCACTCAGTCGCCGTTCACACGCGCACTTATCACCAGTGGATTTCTCGCCGAGATCAACAGCAAGCAGTAGAAACAGCGTTGCAGCGCAGCGGAGCAGTAGCACCAAGGAAGGGATGAGGGATGAGGGAGGAGGGAGGAGGGAGGAGGGAGGAGGTTAGAAATGGGGTTTGGGTTCTAGAGTTAGAGAATAGTTGGAAATTTGTCGTTTGTTGCAACACTCGCCTGTGAACAGAATCCAGGCTAACGGTGCGAACTCCGTTGAAACGGACTAGAAGAACTGAAACGGCTCCTAAGTCCCTTCAGTGGACTTTCTCTTACTAGCCCGTACTTCCAGTGCAGGGCGGGACAGCATCGAAGCCAAGAAATTGTCTACGTTCTCCCCAACCTAACGAAGCACCAACTCAAACTGTTCCCTTTCATCCCTCATCTCTCACCCTCCTCCCTCATTCCTCCTCCCTCATCCCTCCAAATGGCTACTATTCTCCGCGATTTAAGTTATCAATATCAGTGGTTATATGACGGCATCTCTCGTTTGGCAGCGCTGTCTGTGGGCGGAGAACGTCGGTTTCGGCAATTGGCTTTAGAGGGGTTAGACATTGGCCCCGATTCAAAAGTGCTGGATCTGTGTTGTGGAAGTGGCCAAACAACGCAATTTTTGGTGAAACAATCGCACCACGTCACTGGATTAGATGCCTCGCCACTTTCAATTAGACGGGCCAAACAAAGCGTTCCTCAAGCGGACTATATTGAGGCGTTTGCCGAAAAAATTCCGTTACCAGACAATCAATTTGATGTAGTTCACACCAGTGCCGCGATGCACGAGATGGAGCCTGAACAATTGCAGCAAATTTTGCAAGAAGTCTATCGAGTTCTCAAGCCAAGTGGATATTTTGCAATGGTCGATTTTCATCGGCCAACCAACCCAATTTTTGTCCCAGGATTAACCGTATTCTTTTGGTTGTTTGAAACAGAAACCGCCTGGAAGTTTCTCAAAACAGATCTGGTTGAATTGTTGAGTGAGATTGGATTTGAGGTGAGCGATTCCTCTGGAGTTGGGCCCGGCGCTAATCGCTCTCTCCACGCTGGGGGCAGTCTGCAAGTGATTCAAGCTCAAAAAACCAGCTAAGGAGACGCTTTAAAACACAGCCATCCAAGCGGGCTGCCTGAATTGGTAACCGCAGCGAAAGGTTCCATCGAATTCACGCTAATAAGTTATTTTGTTTGAGCGATCGCTCGATTGTATTACCATGCCAGAAATTTTAGCAACGCTTGATTAACTTGCTCTGGCGCTTCATGATGAGGAATATGACCCACGCCCGAAAGCTCTACCAGAGTGCTACGAGAAATTGCCTGTGCAGCAAAGCGACCGAGTTCTGGAAAATTGCCCATTGTCGCTGCAACCTCCTGACTAACATAAGCTCGACCGAGAGCAATCCGGTCTTCCAAGCCAATAATCAGGAGTGTGGGTTGTTTCAGCACAGATAATTCGTAGCGAATCGGTTCTCGATAAATCATCTGCCAAGATCGAGCCATTGCCCGTGTCCATCGACTGTACTCTGCACTTTGAGCCAAACGCACACGGGTTTGAACAAAGCGTTGATCTCGTTCCGTTACCCACGTTTTAACGAAGTTGCGTAGGAAGCGTTCGATGACCGCTGGGTCGCTCAGAGATTCATCCTGCTGCAATCGTTCGATCGTTTGAGGCGGCACTTTTAATCGATAATCTTCCAACCCGACAGGGGTTTCTAACACAACTCGTTGGACGCGCTTTGGAAATAGCCGCGCCAGGCGCACTGCTAACATTCCACCCATCGAGTGTCCCATAACCTCTATAGATTGAATGTTCAGCGCGTCGAGAAGCTGTATCGTGTTCGTCGCCAGCATATCAAAGCTGTAATCTACATCAGGTTTGCTAGATTTACCAAATCCGATTTGATCAGGTACAATCACGCGATACCCTGCGGCAGACAGCGCTTGAATTGTGGGCTGCCAATAGTTTCCCGAAAAGTTTCGTCCATGTAAGAGGAGAGCCGTTCGGCCATTCGCCTGAGCGCCAGGCCGGATATCCATATAGCCCATGCGAACAGGCTCCCCTTCCATAGTTAAGCTCAAAAACTGAACAGGGTAGGGGTAGGGTAGTCCTTCCAGGGCAATGCCCAGAGCCTCGGTTGAAGAATTGAGTTGCCAGGGAGAATTGCTAGGAGTCTGAGTGAGCGTGGGCGACGGGTAGATCAGCCCGATCACAATCCAGATCGAACCAAGCACCAATCCGCTACATAGAATGAATTTCCCCAGTAATCGCCAAAATAATCGCCACCGAGCGATCGCAGTCTGCTGCATTTTCAGCTTCACCCATTGCATTGAGCTTTCTCCCATTAAGTTGGTGGCTAGGTTTATCGTCCAGGCTGTCCTTTTGTCCCAGTCCACACGCGCGCAATCAGATAGGGAGGCCGTCCAGCATCCGCTTTGCCCGTAAAGATTGAACTGCGATGCAGTTGATTGACGGCAACGTATAGCCAAGAATCTGGGCCAAAGCGAACATTATCGGGAAACAGAAAGCGCTTATCTTGCACTAACCGAGTCAGCTTGCCGTCTTTGTGTAAAACATCGATCGCGCTATCGCGTAAGTTCGTAATAAAGTGGTTCCCTTCTGCATCGGTGCTGATGCCGTCTGAGACAGGCTTTTTGCCAGCTACTTGAATCGCTTGACCAATCTGAGCGTTGGTTGCTCCTTCTCGAAGCAGTCGAGCAGGCACTGAGTACAATGTCTCGCCATTCATTGCGCCGTAATAGATTGTTTCGCCATCGGCAGAGAGAGTAATCGGATTGATTGGGACTCGTGCATTTTGCATTTTGCCATCGGCTCCGGGAAACTTTAGTGTCTGCCCTTCTACAACTAAATCCACATTCTCAGCATTGAGTGAGGGGTGATTGGTAAAGCGCTGTGCTGTTTTGTTGTTGATCTTGACGACGACGATCGCAGGAGTCGAACCACAATCTGCGATATAGACAAACCCACGTTCTGCATCGACTGCTAAATCCTGCATGATGCCACCTCGCGGGCCAATTTCCTCTGGAAAATCCAGGCGAAATACCTCCTGCCGCGTGTTGATGTCAAATGCAACTAATTTTGGTTGCTGTGGTTTGCCATTGTTTGGCATCCAATTGCCGTGATCAGTTACCCACAGGCGATTTTTGGAGTCGATCGCGACACCATGAGCTGTGTTCAATACATTCACGCCACTGCCTGGTTTAGCATTCCATTCTTTGTTCGGAAAGGCTTTCCAGTTATTCTTACCTGGTTTGATCTCGATTAATTGAGCCGCACCGCGCCGCATTCCATGAACGCTTGCAAACATTCGCCCATCCCTTGATGCAGTAACGTTTCCAGGAGTAATGTCCAATTCTGCGACAACTTCAACTTGTCCGATAGGCGGAGAGGCAGATGGAGATGTTTGAGCAACAGGTGTTATGACTGGAAATATTGAGGATTGCTGCGTTGGGTTTGCCATAGAGCAAGCAGAAGCAATCAGAGTTGCTGTAGGCAGAAGGGTGAGAATAAATTTTGAGGTTTGTTGCACGAGTAAGCTCCTTGAAAATTAACGAGTGAGTTTTGCGGTGATGAAATCTAGGAGGGGGTTTGAAAAGGGATGGCTTGTGATGCTTGACATTTCCTGATCCCCCTGACTCCTTAAAAAGGGAGACTTTGAGCAAGAAATCCTGTCCGAAAGTCCCCCAGATTTGGGGGGTTGGGGGGCAGAAGCGCTAAATACCGAAGCGAAAAAACTCTATCGAATTCACGTACTTATAAACTTGCTACTTACAGAATAGACCAGTCTACTCAAATTAGGTTGCAATATTTCTAATGATTGGAAAGGAAGGAAGTCTATGATTTGATTGTCAGACCTATTTCAGAATGACCCCAAACATAAACTGCATGTAGTTCTTGAGTGGTGCATCACTCTTAGTCACTTTCATTTGCAGCAAGGCACCTTCCCAACTGTTGAGACAAAATTCTGCTAAGTCTTTCGCCTGCTGCTTTTTCGAGACTTCACCTGCATCTTGCGCGGCTTGAATACAGGCTGCAAACTGATCTCGCCAGCGATCGATCGCTTCCTGCAATCGCACCCGAAATGTCTCGTTTTGATCTGCCATCTCCTGACTGAGATTCCCAAACAAACAACCTTCTCGGTATTGCAGCGTTTCAAACTCTTCCAGCTTAAACGTAAAGTATTGCTTTAAACGATTGAGTGGACTCAGGCTGACATCTCCTAAATACTGCTCAACAATGCGATCGTGCATTTGCGAGTCATCGTCAATGATGGCTAAACCAAATTCCTCTTTGCTGCTAAAAAAGTGATAGAACGACCCTTTAGGCACACCAACCGCTTGTAAAATTTCCTGGATGCCCGTGTGGTTGTATCCTTTTTCGACCACAATACGCCTTCCTGCTTTGATTAGAGCAAGTTTTGTGTCTTCTCTAATCGTATTTTTTTCAGTCACAGTAAACACCATTTGCTAGCTTGCGTAGACTAGCCGCTTTAACCTGCCGATTTTCAGAATAGACCAGTCATCTCATTTTGAATCACCTGTATTGAAATGGGAAGAATCCGCAAAAAATAATACGGCAGAAACGAATTTCTACCGTACTGGTTTAACTTAGGTTGTTAGCAGAAAAGCCGAAGCCTTTCATAATAGAGTTTTAGAAATAATCGAGCGAGATAGGTTGGCTTCAAGTGAAGTGAGCAGGTTTGCTTTACTTCATGTGAATAATGTAGCCCCTTTCCTATAGTTGATCGCTCTATCTCTAGAAAGGCAATTTCCTCACCCTCCAGATAGATTGTCTTACCTAGTTTCTCACCTGGTTGAGCCGCACTGCGCTTTCTAGCCAGCTTTGAGCCATCTGAGGCGAAGTCAGCCTGATTTTTTTGAGGTGAGAATATTCGGGTTGCTCAAGTAGAAACGAGTACTTTTCTCGATTTTTTTGATAAGTTTGTAGCGCCCAAAGAATCACGGAATCGCGGCTGAGAAAAGCTATCTGAAAAGTTTCTCGATTGCCATTGCAGCATTCTTCTTGCAGCGCAACTCGACGAATCGTTCTTTGCACAATTTGCTTCATCACTACCCAAAAAGAATAGTCCAGCCACACCACCGTATCGGCTCGACCCCAAACCAGGTCGCGAATCTTACCGTAATTGCCATCGACGACCCAGCGCCCGCCCGCCAGAGCCTCTGTTACCCGTGATTCAAAAACCGAGATTGGGGCTTCAGTCCAGTTCGGTTCCCAATGGAGACGATCTAGCTCAACGTGAGGAATGTCCAACTTCTTGGAAATCTGACGAGCCAATGTGGTTTTGCCCGATCCGCTGGTGCCGACGATCGTGATTCTCTGCCCCGCCTCAATCCACTCCATCTATCCCCCCTAGATTTTGCACTCAACCCTCAACAAAAAAGGCATCGAAGACTTTGACATCTCCAACACCTTTTTGATTTCAAAACGTTTGATTTAAGTCTGGCTTACTTTTTGGGAGCCATCAGCATCATCATATTGCGCCCTTCTTTTTTGGGCGCCTGCTGCACTTCGGCGATCTCTTGCAGGTCAGTTGCCATCCGTTTGAGCAACTCTTCGGCCAGATCACTATGCTGAATCTCACGACCGCGAAACATGATTGTCGCCTTCACTTTGTCGCCTTCTTGCAAAAAGCGCTTTGCCAGCTTGATTCGCACGTTGTAGTCGTGTTCCTCAATTTTGTAGCGCATCTTGACTTCTTTCACGTCAACCGTATGCTGCTTTTTCTTGGCTTCTTTGGCTTTCTTTTCTTGCTCAAACTTGTGCTTCCCATAGTCCACAATCTTGCAGACTGGGGGATCAGCTTTATCACTGACCAAAACCAGATCCAGTTCTTTCTCGTCTGCCAGTTGCATGGCTTCGCGAGACGACATAATTCCTAGCTGAGAACCGTCCGAGTCGATAACGCGGACTTTTGGAAAACGAATGCGTTCATTGATTACGGGGATGTCTCGATTAGGTCTCTTTTCAATCACTGGCGGCATGTAGGAAAAAAGTAGTGGGGTGATGAGCGATCGGGTTACAGAGAAGCGGTTTACAAATGAGAAGGAATCGACCTATACAGTATCGACTCAATCTGACCGAGTGTATCCGTCACGGGGTGGACTATGTAATTTACTAAAGGTTTGTACTCGCCATTCTACTCAGTCTGGGAAGAATTTTGTCCAATTCTTAACTTAAGTTTGGAGCAATGACTGTTGAAAGGGGAGCGATCGAGGTCAGAAAAACTCCCAAAAGTCCTGAATTCTCAACCTAAACCCAAACTCAAAGCTTTTAGAATAAAGTGAGATGGCAATCTGAGGAAACTGTGACAACTTCTTTACAGACAAACTCTTTACATTGGCGACAACGGATCGGGAGTCAGCGCGACTGGGTGTGGCGTGGCTGGCAAACTCGCTATACCTATCTTAGATCAAAACAGGCGGATGCTGCTCCTCCGTTGATGTTGCTGCACGGGTTTGGCGCGTCGATCGGGCATTGGCGACAAAATCTTTCAGCTCTGGCAGAACATCACACGGTCTATGCGCTGGATATGTTGGGGTTTGGCGCATCCGAGAAGGCGATCGCTCCCTATAATATTTCGCTGTGGGTGGAGCAGGTTTACGATTTTTGGCGGACGTTTATCAGAGTGCCGATCGTGCTGATTGGCAATTCGATTGGGTCACTGGTCTGTGTGGCGGCGGCGGCGGCCCATCCCGATATGGTCTGTGGGATCGCGATGCTGAGTCTGCCTGATCCCTCGATCGAGCAAGAAATGATTCCTGAGCCGATTCGCCCGATCGTCAACACGATCAAAAGCTGGGTAGCGTCTCCTTTTTTGCTGAATCAGTTATTCAAGTTTGCCAGAAATCCTAAAGGAACTCGTCGCTGGGTATCGATCGCTTATGCCAACCGAGACGCGGTAACAGATGAATTGGTCGAGATTCTGGTGGATGCTGCAAACGATCACGGCTCTGCTCAAGCCTTTTGCGCGATTATGCGGGCGATTATCAGTCCTGATTTTGGGCCGAGCGTCAAGAAAATTTTGCCCGAATTGAAAATTCCCATGCTGCTGATCTGGGGTTCAAAAGATCGGATGATCCCGCCCAGTCTTGCGGCCCAGTTTGCCAGCTATAATCCCAGACTAAAGCTTGTCGAAATCGATGCGGGCCATTGTTCTCACGACGAGGCACCTGAGCAAGTCAACCCCGAAATTCTCAACTGGATCGCCTCCTGGAACGATCGTCCTCTTCTAAAAGCCGAAGCTCCTCTGTCTCTGTGATCCCCATGACTCAATCTGCTAACCCGCCTGCCCAATCGGACGTTTTTCGCATTTCTCCGCTAATTCGGATCACGCTACTCAGTCTCTATGCTGCTTTGACCACGCCGCTTCCCTTTCTTTCAGAAGCCACAAAATCGCCCATTTCACCCACCTGGCTCTGGGTTGGGATCGGTGCGGGTGCGATCGTCCTGTTTGCCGCATTGAGTGAACGAGTGATCACTGACGATCAGGGCATTCAAGTCACCTATCCCAAATGGGTGCCGACGCTGATTCGTAAAGGCTGGCAGCTACCCTGGGCAGATGTAAAAGCGCTCAAACCACGATCGACAGGTCAGGGCGGATTGGTCTACTACTTTTTGAGCCATCAAGATCAGGGCTATTTACTACCAATGCGGGTGGCTGGATTTGCGCGTCTCGTCCGCACCGTCCAAGCCAAAACGGGGATCGACACCACCGACGTAAGGCCGCTTTCTCAACCCTGGATGTATTTGATTTTGCTGGTCTTCACGCTGATGATGTTTGCGATCGATGCCTGGACAATCTGGACGGCGACTACATTGGCATCATGACAGCGCCTCAAATTCGAGTAGAGCAGGTCAGCCTCGCGTCGAGAGTTTTGAGCAAAAAATCTAAACTTCCGATCCACTATTTGCTGAAAAATCTTTCGTTTGAGGTGATGGAAGGCGATCGCGTGTCGATCGTGGGCGCATCTGGATCGGGCAAAACGCCCCTATTGCGCTTGTTAAATCGACTCAGCGAACCCTTTGAAGGCACGATTTATTTTGAAGGTCAAAAATTTCAAGCGATCCCCGTGATCCAATTGCGCCAGCAGATTGCTTTGGTGCAACAGGAAACCAAACTTTTAGGGATGACCGTTCGGGACGCTTTGCGCTATCCCCTCAAGCTTAGAGGCCTGTCAGAAACCGCCATCGATCGCCAACTCAGCGACTGGATCGATCGACTACACATTCCTCAAAAATGGCTCGACCTGACAGAATTGCAGCTTTCAATGGGAGAACGGCAGTGGGTAGCGATCGCTCGCTCCATGATCACCCAACCCAAAATTCTGCTGCTCGACGAACCGACTTCTAGCCTCGACGCGGGGCGCAGTAGCCACCTACTCAAAGTGCTATCTGAGCTATCGCAAACCGTTCTCATGACCAATCATCAATTAGATGTGGCGCAGTCTTTTAGCGATCGAGTCCTCCATCTCCACAAAGGCGCGCTAATTGGAAATGAAAAGAGCGATCGTGTAAATTGGCAAGAGTTGGAAGGAGCGATCGTGCAAGCCGAGGCCCAAGAAGCCGAAGAATGGGAGTAGTTTGTGGAATCAAGGAGTAGGATAAACCGATGAAAGTTTTTCAGGCTCATCTTGAAGAAGTGTCAAAGTTGTTTGACGACTATCGTGTTTTTTACAAGTCATCCTCAAATCTTGAAGCGGCTAGAAAATTTCTCCAAGAGCGTCTCCAGAAAGGTGACTCAACGATATTTGTTGTGAGTGATGACGATCGCATCATTGGGTTTACGCAGCTTTATCCCAGTTTTTCGTCAGTGTCGATGCAGCGCGTTTGGATATTGAACGACCTGTTTGTGGGGCAAGCCGATCGCAAGAAGGGTGCTGCAAAGTTGCTAATGAGCGCAGCAGAAAACTTTGCAAGAGAAACAGAAGCCATCCGTATCATTTTATCAACGCAAATTTCCAACACTACTGCTCAGTTTCTTTATGAATCGCTTGGATACAACAAAGATGCAGAGTTTTATCACTATTCGTTACGGCTGTAGGTCAGCACAACAACTCAAACAACTTCAAGGGCTAATATCAACTTGCATTCGTTAAAGAGCGAACCGTTAGAATCTCGTCAGGACGTAGAACTTCTACTGTAGAGATTGGGACGGCGATCACTTTAATAGATTCACCAACAGCATTAAACACTTCTAGCACACAACCCGCTTCGCCACCTTTGGGATGAGAAACGAAGTCAACCAGCGTTGCAATATCTCCAACTCTGAGCTTATGTTCTGGTAAGTCGCGGGTTAAAGCAACTTCTTGGTATAGCTCTAGAGTCATGTTCAGGTCTCCTTAAATTCGTCGATCGCCCAGTGCCATTCGAGCCGCTGCCGTTTTGCGATGACCATTGCCATTCTGAATAGTTGGCGCATTCAGGACTTCTAGATTCAATCGATAGCCCACATTGCGAACCGTTTGAATCAGATCAGGCTGACGGGGATCGATCTCAACTTTTTTGCGAAGCGAGAGAATATGGGTGTCAACTGTTCGGGGATTGTCGATCGCATCTGGCCAGGCCCGTTGCAATAGCTCTGGACGACTAAGCGGATTGCCCCCCGCCTGAGCCAGCACATAAAGCAAACTAAATTCTTGAGGAGTCAACTCGATCAACTCACCCTTAAAGCGGACTCGACGATGCACCAAGTCAATCTTTAAGTCGCCATAATCGAGATGAGCCGGAGGGGCCGCCACGCGACTTCGACGAGTCAACGCCTCCACCCTGGCGAGAAATTCCTGCATCCCAAACGGCTTTTTGAGATAGTCATCTGCACCCGCTCGCAACCCTTCTACAATGTCAGACTCCGTAGCCCGCGCCGAAAGCATTAGCACGATCGCCTGTTGTTGCCTGAGCCATCGACAAAACTCAATCCCATCACCATCTGGTAACTCTGAATCAAGAATCACAAGATTGGGTTGTCGGCTGATAAAGACCTCTCGCGCTTGATGCAGGTCTGCCGACTGATGTACTTGATGTCCCGCCTGCTGTAGGTGCCAACCGAGTAGCGATCGCAGATGCGGGTTCCCTTCGATAATTTGGATATTTACGGCTCCCACGGGGGCTTAATCCTCAGACTGCTTGCTCTTCAGAGTATCAAAGCACTTGTCATGGATTTGTAACGACTGCTACCCAGACTTTCATAGACTTTAATAATCGGCGATCGCTGCTAGAAATTTCAATCCCTATCCAATAGATCCTCACAAAGGCAGGGAGCAGAGACCCCCTTAATGTTAAGATTAAACAATCTTTAGTTAACCAACTTAGACCTGTATCAGGCCTTTTAGACTCTATTCATTGGTTTGAGAATTATTTACGCTCTAGCACTTAACTATGCTGCAAGACACGCAAACGATTCGTTACTACCAGAGACTATCTGACAGTTTGGTAGAGTTGTGGAACCGAGGCTATCGGTTTGACGACCTCCGACTGTTTTTAGATGGTTATCTCTCAGCGCTCAGGCACAGCAATACGCTTGAGCCAATTCAGATCAATCGTTTAGAAGAAGAAATTACTCGATTCATATACGATCGCTCTAATTTTGACAATACTCAGACTCAGCCAGACTATCGATAAATAAAAGGGGTGCGTCGATCGACACACCCTTTCTTTTTGAGTCACGCTTTTTGAGGCGCAGATTGCTTCGGGGTTTAGGAAGCCAGGGCCACCTCGACCATCTGTTGGAGTTCGCCTTTCTGATATAGCTCGATCAAGATGTCAGATCCGCCCACAAACTCTCCATTCACGTAAACCTGGGGAATGGTCGGCCAGCTTGAATATTCTTTGATGCCCTGGCGGATTTCGGGATCATCTAACACATCCACGGTTTCGTAAGGGACACCCAGCGTGTTGAGAATCTGGACGACATTATTTGAGAAACCGCACTGGGGCATGAGCTTGTTGCCCTTCATAAACACCATGATTTTGTTTTGCTTGACGAGCGTATCAATGCGATCGTGAGTAGCTTGAGTCATGTTCTCTCCTGAGAATGGGTGGATAGTCGGTAAATCAGAAGTTTAGAATTTTAGACCTTTTGCCCGGCGGCTGACCACTCTTCTGGGGTAAAGGTATTTAAGGCTAGGGCGTGAATGGCTTCGCTGGCCATCGCTTGATTGACAGCACCGTAGACTAATTGATGCTGCTGGACACGCCGTTTGCCCTCAAACAGAGACGAAACGACCGTAACCTGGTAATGGTCTCCACCGCCTGTCAGATCTTGCACCTGCACCTGAGCATCCGGCAAACCAGACTTGATCATTGCTTCAACCTGATCGGGGCTAATCATCCAGTCTCCTTTGGGTACTGCAACGCGATTCTTTTAGTCTAACTGTTTGGGGTGCTTCCTTTGGTGAATCAGACGTTAACGATCGCTCACCACCCGCTTGATAAAGTCTCGAATCACATTCAAATTTTCTGGCTGGTCAAACTCAGCTTCTACGTGGTTGTGTCCGGCATTGGGGATCAGCAGCAGTTGTTTCGCCTGGGGAGCGGCATCGTAAAGGGTTTGCGCCATTGAGACGGGAACGAGCGCATCAGCCGTGCCGTGAATGAAGAGCGTGGGCATTTTGAGCCATCGTACCTTGCCAAGCGAATCAAATCTTTGGGTGAGAATCTGAGCGATCGGAAGCAGCCGAAATTTCCAATCCTGGGCGGCCATTTGTTGCATTGAGGTGAAGGTGCTGGAGACGATCAATCCTGCGAGGTTTGGAGTTTGGCTGGCGAGCTGGATGGCGATCGCACCTCCGAGCGAATGACCGTACACGACAATTTTTTTAGGAGAAATTCGCCGTTCTCGGACAAGGTAATCCCAGGCGACTTGAGCATCTTGATAAACCGTTGTCTCCGAGGGAAAGCTGCCCTGACTGCGCCCATAGCCCCGATAGTCAATCAATAAAACCGACAAGCCCAATTCATAAAAGCGTTTAGCCTTGACTTCGACTGTGATATTGCCGCCGTTGCCGTGTAGATAGAGCAGCGTGGCGAGAGGGCGATCGTGTCCAATCCACCAGCCATGAATGCGCTCGACGTTGCCATTTCCCACGGTGACAGGTAGCCAGACTTCTTGATAAGGCAAATTGAGGGCGGCTAGATTTTTGTAATCGCGATCGGAAGGAGCAAAGATGAGACGACTCTGTGCAAAGAATAAAACGAGGCAAATGGTCAGATAAGCGATCGCCAAAAACTTGCCAAGATGCAACATTTTGTGGAGATTGAACAACGGTCTGTATTCCTCGCCTGAGAATTACTCAATTTAACAATAGGCGAGTTTGATGAAGTTTTTTCGCTTTGGTGTTTGGTGCCTCTGCGCCCACCCCCAAACTTTTGGATAAGATCTTTGGTTCATAGTTTCGTCACTGATGGGGAATTTGTGGAACAGTCCGACTCTGTAACTAACGCAAAAACTTTCGTGGAATTCACGCGATTTCACCCAACTCATTCAAGGGCATCAAAACTATGAACCTCATGAATCGTTTCATTCATCACAGGGTAAATCGTCGAAGCGCACTGCTACTGATGCGATCGGCGGCCACTGCTCTCCTCGTGGGCTGTTTACCTAGAAAAATCAGCGCTGCCTCATCCCAAACGACACCCGGCTGTGTTGTGCGCCCTCAGCAAACCGAAGGCCCATATTTTGTTGACGAAAAGCTGAATCGATCGGACATTCGCTCAGATTCTAAAACTGGTTTGGTCAGAGCGGGAGTTTCCCTTCGCTTAAACTTGCGCGTGACTCAGGTGAGCGATCAGCTTTGTACCCCAGTCAAAGGCGCGATCGTCGATATTTGGCACTGTGATGCTTCGGGCATTTATTCAGATGTGGCTGATCCTCGTTTCGATACAAAAGGACAAAACTTTTTGCGGGGCTATCAAACCACTGATGCAAGTGGAAACGTTCAATTTTTGACGATTTATCCAGGGTGGTATCCAGGTCGAACGGTACATATTCACTTCAAAATTCGCACCGCTTCTGAGCAGAGCCAGGAATTCACGTCACAACTGTACTTTGATGATGCAATTAGCGATCGAGTCTATGCCCAGGAACCTTATGCCGAAAAGGGAGCGCGATCGGTCAGAAACGATCGAGATGGCATCTTTCAGCAAGGGGGAACTCAACTCCTGCTATCGCCTTCTCCGATCGATCAAGGCTATGCGGCAACCTTCGAGCTTGGGCTGCAAAAAACCTCATAGCCTTGGGGCATTCATCTAACGAATACGTTTTTGCCACTCTGCGATCGCCTTCTGAGCCTCTGCATACACCTGGGGACGCTCTTTAGGAACCAATTGTGCCGCCGCGATCGCTTGTCTAAAAGATTTCTCAGCCGCCCGTTTTCTAGCAATCTCTAGAATGTCTCGACTCCAGCGATCGATATCCTGTTGGGCTTGATCGTAAAGCGGATCGCCCGGAGGAATGCGCTGGGCCCGCTCGATCGCTTTGTTGGCATCCGAGGCTAAGGTGGGCTTGATCAGCGATCGGGCTTCATTCAACAGCGCTTGAGAATTTTGAGGCTGAGAGGGCGGTGCGATCGTCGGCTTGGCAGTCGGAGAGGCAGTTGCTTTTGCAGGCGTTACGGCAACAGGTTTTGGCTTGGTCGTCGGCTTGGTCGTTGGCTTAGGAGATTGGCCAACGGGAGTAGTCAGTTGAGTAGATTTGGGCGTAACGGATGGAGAAGGATTGTTTGCGGTCTGCTGCCCTGTAAACGTTTGCCAATTGCGAAACAGCACCCCCAACAACAACAGCAGCAAAACCGCCCCACCCCCAAAGAGAATTCGCTCCCAAAACATCTGATCTGGGGCAGGCTCAGACGGAATCGATCTCTTCGAGTTACCCGCAAGGGGGCGCTGCTCGGTCGGCAGTTGGGGCGAATCGATCGCCAGATTAGGTTCAGCGTCCGAAAAGACTGGCTCCTCTAGTTCGAGATCGGGGACTGGGGGAGCTGGCAATTCGTCTGGCAGATCGTCAAACGGGTCGCGGTAGGCATTGATCGGCGCAGCGGATTCTAAATTGGGTTCTAAATTGGGATTGGTAGAAGCCACGTCATCGTCGGGCAGCGGCGGCACAAAAAAATCAGCTTCGAGATCAAACGGATTGCTCTCAACATCATTCCAGGCTTCCATTTCTGCCCAATCGACAGGGGTCGTGACTTGATAAAGCTGATCAGGTGAACTGACCGCCAGAACGGGATCTTGAGGGGGACGATCGTGATGATCACACAATTCGGGTAGCCGCTCTTTGAGAAAATCTTCTAGATTAGCCAGGGTTGAACATTGATGCGATCGCAGTGCTTCGAGCAGTGCCGCTGTAAATAAGCCGTGTCCCAATGTCGATGACTCGTGAGAAAACTGTTCTGGCTGAGACGAGAAAACAGTCGGAATCCGAGACCCATTGGCCAATTCTGTCGTCTGAATGCCAAACTTTTCGCCCGACACGGCCGCCTGACTGCGATTGACATCCAGCAAAACTAGAATGCGATCGGTGGGCAAATTTTTCAAACTGTCGTAGAGCGATCGCAACGGAATTCCTGTCTCAGGCACATTCACCGGATCGGCTTCGATCGGCATCAAATAATCCTGACCCTGACAGCAAACCCCATAGCCACTAAAGAAAACCCACAACCAATCATCGGGCTGCACCAGATCTTTTTTGAGATAGTCTAGCCAGCCTTGCAGATTGCCCCGACTCGGATAGGTCGATCGGTTGAGCACTTCGGGCGAAGTATCGGTAAACAAAAGACAGCGATCGGGCAAAAACCCTGCCTCGCTAACCAAACACTCGCACAACTCCTGTGCATCCTGTTGGGCAAACTGTAAAGGCTGAAGAAACTGATAGTGGTCGATCCCAACTGCAACTGCCCAGTGATTGGTCATTACAGACACCTCAAACGAATTAGCAAATCTCACGTTTAGAACGCCGTGCAAACATAATAAGAAAAATCTGCTTTCCTGGAACTAATATTTTGGCAAGCGTGGGGAAGTTTGAAGTTTGAGTGTTGAATTTTGAGTTAAAAGTAAAAAGTTCTCAGACCCAGAATTCAAAAATCCCAAGCTTTAAAGTCTCAATCCCTACTCACCCCTCTAGAGGAGTCACTGAAATGATTGTCGATCGCCTGCTTAAGTTCCAATTTCGGCGCATTTTTTCGCTCGGCACCTCTGCAACCGGGCTGGCGATCCTACTGGGGGGCGGCGGACTGTGGATGATCAACGCTGCGATCGTTCCGCAACAGGTTCGAGCCTATGAGACACGGGTGGATGTGGGACTCGATCGCTTACCCAATGAAGCCTACCAAACTTTGGTGCAGCGAGCCGAGCAGGTCGCCAGAGCAGCGGCCCAGAGGAGCTTCGATCGCGATATTCTCATCAGTCAGGTTTCTGTGATTGTCATTGGGCGCAATCAGGGGGCAGAGGCTCCGATTTTGACGCTGGATGTCAGCCGAGTTGAGTGGAAAAACCGCCCCGATACGCGACGTTGGGCGACTTATTACAGAACGGCTCCAGCGTTGTTAGGGTTTGATGGCTCCACGCCAACGGTCTTTAGTCCTCCAGCCCAACCTGTCCCTGCCCCAGTGACCGCCCCAGTCACCCCACCTGTTCAGGCTGTCCCAAGCACTCCTCAATCTCCGGTGCCGCCAGGGATCACACCTCCAACCCAACGAGCAACGCCCCCCGCACAGACGACGGACGAGAATGGGAATACGGATGAGGTGGAGCAGCCGGAGGATGAGGAGCAGTAAGGGGGAGGAGGGAGGAGGGAGGAGGGAGGAGGGAGGAGGGAGGATTAGACAAAAGTTCTGAAGCGCTTGTGTGTCGATGAAGCTGGCGATCGATTCGTGGGCATCAAGATTTAACAGTTCTCTAACAATCTTCCTTGACTCTCTAGTCTACTGGAGACCTGACAATAGGAGTCAGCAGATTGGTTTTCTCCAGATTACTTTTCTCCACATTACTTTTCTCTACATTGCTGAAGCTTAAATCCTCATGACTCTTCAACTGACTGTTCCCAATATGGCCTGTTCTGCGTGTGTTACGACGATTACTGAGGCGATCGCTCATATTGATGCTACTGCGACCGTCGAAGCTGACCCCAGAACCAAACAGGTCAAAGTCGAAACTCAACAGCCTGAAACAGCGATTAAAGCGGCGATCGTAGCAGCAGGCTACACCGTTACTCCGTAGTTCCATTTCAACCTAAAACTGAATCTGAGCAAACTCATGGAAACCGTTACACTCAAGCTGCAAGGGATGAGTTGTGCTGCTTGTGCCAGCCAGATCGAATCGGCCATTCGAGTGGTTTCGGGGGTCAGCGTCGCGACGGTTAACTTTGGAATTGAGCAGGCGATCGTCACCTATGATCCTCAAAAAACCGATGTAGAAAGCATTCAAAAATCTGTCAGCGAGGCGGGCTATTCTGCGTTTCCGCAACGGGACGAGGTTGGCGAAGACGAGGCCGAACAAGCCAATCGTCAGGCAGTTTCTCGACAGCTAAAGCGACAAATTTTAGTGGCAGGCAGTCTCAGTACGATCGTGGTGATTGGCTCGATTCCCATGATGACGGGGGTGCAGGTGCCCTTCATTCCGATGTGGCTGCACAATGCTTGGGTACAGCTTGTCTTGACCGCCCCGGTTCAATTTTGGTGTGGGAGCGCTTTTTTTGTCAATGCCTGGAAAGCCTTTAAACGACACACCGCTACAATGGATACGCTGGTGGCGATCGGAACGGGGGCCGCTTATCTCTATTCACTGTTTGCCACGCTGTTTCCTGGCTTCTTCGTCACACAAGGATTGCAGCCAGAAGTCTACTACGAAGCGGCTGCGGTGATCATTGCGCTGATTTTGCTGGGTCGGTTTTTAGAACATCGCGCCAGAGGAAAGACCTCGGATGCCATTCGTCAATTGATGGGACTGCAAGCGCGGGACGCTCGAATCATCCGTAACGGTCAGGAAATGCAGGTTCCGATTCAGGCGGTTCAGATTGGCGATATCGTCGTGGTGCGTCCGGGTGAAAAGATTCCGGTGGATGGGCAGATCGTAGAAGGGGCTTCGAGCCTGGATGAGTCGATGGTCACAGGCGAAAGTATGCCTGTCAAAAAGCAAGCTGGAGACGACGTGATCGGGGCGACCATTAATCAGACTGGGAGCTTTAAGTTTCGGGCGACTCGCGTGGGCAAAGACACGATGTTGGCTCAGATTGTCAAACTTGTGCAGCAAGCCCAAGGGTCAAAAGCGCCGATTCAACGATTAGCCGATCGTGTCACTCGTTGGTTTGTGCCCGTTGTCATTGCCATTGCGATCGCCACGTTCATTCTCTGGTTTGTCGCCTTCGGAAACTTGACGCTGGCTTTGATTACAACGGTTGGCGTGCTGATTATCGCCTGTCCTTGTGCTTTGGGATTGGCGACACCGACTTCGATCATGGTGGGCACGGGCAAAGGAGCCGAAAACGGAATTTTGATCAAGGGTGCCGAGAGTCTCGAACTGGCGCATAAAATCCAAATGATCGTGCTAGATAAAACCGGAACGCTAACGCAAGGGAGACCGACCGTTACAGACTTTATAACCGTGAAGGGAAGTACGGGCGAACTCAGGCTTCTACAACTCGCGGCCTCGATCGAACATCAGTCAGAACATCCCTTAGCAGCGGCCGTCGTTCGGTATGCTCAGTCTCAAGAAGTGGAATTGAGCCAGGTAGAAAATTTTGCGGCGATCGCGGGCAGTGGCGTTGAGGGAAGGGTCACAACGCTTTTGGTACAGATTGGAACCCAGCGCTGGATGGAAGAACTCGGCATTGAGTCTCAACGGTTGCAGTCTCAAAAAGCGCAGTTAGAAGCGGCTGGCAAAACGGCGGTCTGGATTGCAGTGGAGGGCAAAATTGAGGGACTGTTGGGAATTGCCGATGCGCTCAAACCGTCTTCAAAACAGGTCGTCCGATCGCTCAAAAAACTTGGCTTAGAGGTGATCATGCTGACCGGAGACAATCGTCAAACCGCTGAAACGATCGCCCACGAAGTCGGGATTACGCGAGTGATTGCGGAAGTGCGCCCTGGTCAAAAAGCCGATCAAATTGCTGCCTTACAGTCAGCGGGAAAAATCGTCGCAATGGTGGGGGATGGCATCAATGACGCTCCAGCACTCGCCCAGGCACAAGTCGGCATTGCGATCGGAACCGGAACCGATATTGCGATCGCGGCGAGTGATATTACGTTGATCTCTGGTGATCTCCAGGGCATTGTCACGGCCATTCAACTGAGTCGCGCCACCATGAGAAATATTCGTCAAAACCTCTTTTTTGCCTTTGTTTATAACATTGCTGGCATTCCGATCGCAGCGGGTGTTTTATTCCCATTCTTTGGATGGTTGCTCAGTCCAATGATTGCGGGAGGAGCGATGGCGTTGAGTTCTGTTTCGGTGGTCACGAATGCGCTGCGTTTGCGAAACTTTCGGGTGAGGGAGGGATGAGGGAGGAGGGAGGAGGGATGAAAAAATATATTAATCGGATCTGTATTTCAGCATCGTTTTTAATATGAATTTGATGAAAGGCTTCGCTGCAATTCTTATCTTTAAGTCTCCCAAAATTGGCAGCTTGGGGGACAGAAGGACAGCACAACGAAGCGAAGAAACTTCATCAAATTCACGCCCTTTTTGATAGCAGGAAACTATTTAGTATGAGCAGACGTAACGTTTTAGGATGTTTAGCAGGCTTGATGATGCTTTCTACTTCAGCAGCCAGGGCACAGATGCCACAGATGCCAATAGATTCGGCGAATCAGTTTAAGCGGATCGAACAACCGATCGCTCTCAAAGCAGGAGTCATTGTGGGAGGCGTGGCGCTCATTGGACTGGAGCTTTGGTGGTTTTTGAGTAAGCCAGCTAATCGCTAATCATCTCGGCTAAGGTTTGACGGATGGGAATCTTGATCATAAATTCTGTCCCGTTGTCGGGAGATGAAATGCACTGTAATGAGCCTTTATGCTTCTCGGTGATGATCTGATAGCTGATAGACAATCCTAGCCCGGTGCCTTTGCCGATCGGCTTGGTCGTAAAAAATGGATCAAAAACTCGCTGTTGGGCGCTCTGTGACATTCCACAGCCGTTGTCAGCAATCCAAATGGTGACATCAGAGCAATCAATTTCTGTACGAATACGAATCACTCGCCAATCTCGATTGCCTTCGTTGAGCGCGTCGATCGCATTACTGAGAATATTCATAAACACTTGATTAAGCTGTCCCGCGTAGCATTCCACTAGCGGTAACTCTCCGTAGTCTCTGATGATTTGGATCGCAGAATAATTGGGTTGTTTTTTAAGTTGATTTTGCAGAATCATCAGCGTGCTGTCGATCCCTTCGTGAATGTTGACTGCTTTCATGTCAGATTCATCCATTCGAGAAAAGGTTCGCAGTGACAAGACGATCTCTTGAATGCGTTCTGCCCCCAGTTTCATCGAGGCCATTAGCTTGGGTAAGTCTGCCATAAGAAAATCGAGGTCGATCGCGTCTACTTCATGAGCAATCGCAGGGATTGGATCGGGATAGTGGGATTGATAAAGCGCAATCAGTCGCATCAGATCCTGAGTGTATTCATCTGCATGGTTAACATTGCCGTAAATAAAGCTAACAGGATTGTTAATTTCGTGAGCAACCCCAGCCACAAGCTGCCCCAGGCTTGACATTTTTTCGGTCTGGACGAGTTGGGCCTGAGCCTGTTTCAGGTCTTGCAACGTTTGTTCTAGCTGCTGGGTTTGCTGTCTTAGCTGAGATTCAGACTGACGAAGCGCGTCTTCTGCCTGTTGGCGTTGTTCTTCACCGCGCACGCGATCGGTAATATCGGTTGCAATGCCACAAATTCCATAGATCTGATTGTCATCATTGAGCAGAGGCACCTTGACTACAACGCTGGTATGAAGTCCATCAGCATGGGGAACCATCTCCTCAATCTGAAACAGGTTGCCGCCTTCCATCACTTGCCGATCGTTGTCCCGCAGCGTTTTGGCAACGGAGTGAGGAAAGATATCATAGTCGGTTTTGCCATTGAGCCGTTTGCGATCGCAGTTAAATAGCGTTTCAAATTGACGATTGATTAATAGATAGGTGCCATCGGTGTGCAAATACTCTTTAACAAAAATGCAGGCACTGGTGTTGTCAATAATGCTTTGCAGAAGTTGTTGACTGTTTTGAAGTTGAGTCTCTGCTTTGGTGCGATCGCCGATTTCTGCCTGGAGTTGAGCGATCACCTGCTGCAATTCGGCGGTGCGTTTTATAACGCTGGCTTCTAGTTTCTCATTGGCTTGCTGAAGGGTAATTTCTGCCTGTTGCCGACTGCTGACATCCACCACGAGCGAAGCGGCTCCGATCACTTGCCCAGCCGCATCAATGAGTGGAGTGTTGTACCATTCACAGGCGATCGTAGTTCCTTGTTTAGTAAGATTCTCATGGGTGCTGCGGTTGCCACCTTTTTGTGTGAGAAGCTGTTGCCAGTGATCAACGTGAGGTTTTGCCGTCTCAGTTAACAAAAATTCTGCGGTTTGCCCGATCGCTTCGTCACTGCTATGGCCAAAAATCATCGCCGCCGCCAGATTCCACGCCACCACTTCAAACTGGGTGTTCCATTCAATCACGCCGATCGGACTTTGTTGAATCAATAGAGCAAGCTTTTGTTGCGATCGTTGAAGTTCTGCTTCGGCTTGTTTGCGCTGGCTGATATCGTGCGCGACGACATAAAACAAGTGTTGTTCAGAAACGGCCGTTGCCGCCCAGGAGAGCCATTTGTAGGAACCATCTCGACAGCGACAGCGGTTTTCAAACGAGACTGTCTCAATCCCTTGAGTGATTTTTTCCGCTTCTGCCAGCGTTGCAGCGCGATCGTCGGGATGCACAAATTCGATAAAAGGCGTTGACTGCAATTCCTCTAATGTGAAGCCCAAAGTCTTTTGCCAAGCTGGATTGAGTTGTTTCAGATATCCATCAAATCCGGCAATGCAGAGCAAGTCGATCGATAGCTGAAAGAATTGCTCTTTGGCGGCATCTGTCAATTTCTGAGTAGTCATGGGGCAGATCTAGAGAGAGCAAAAAGTTGAAAGCGGGTGACTTGGGCTTAGCATAGATTCGATAAAAGGAGTTGCTGTGATGGTTTCTGAGTCAGAACACTTGCTCTAAAGTCGCTCAGAATGGGGAGTTAGAAAGCAAAAGTGCTGAATCGCGGACTCAGAATCTGTCAAGTTCACATACCCTTAGAGTGCCCATCGTAGCTTAAAGGCTGACTAGAGAAAATATTTCAGGCGTTTTAACAAGCACTGATTTAAAGGTCTGCTGATGGTTTTTCAATCGATCACAAACTGACATTGTTTTGGCGATCGCTGCATCTCCCTTAACAACATCAACTCCTATCTACACAAAGTTAGCGGCTTAGAATCCTGTCGGTTTAGCACAGATTCGACAACACTAAAGGGAGGGCGGTACATTTTAGACTCTGCAACCCCTCAATCTAACTCAACCAAAAACTGCGTTACGCTACCCATCGCACCTCTATCTTGGTTAAACCCTTGAATACTCTAAACCAGCGACGAAAATTTCTGAAGGTTCTCATTGGTGGTGGAATTGGCACGGTCGCGATCGGCTTTCTCTTTCCCAAAACCAGTCAGAGTCAAACCGTGGAGCTTGAGGCATTGTGTGCCTCTTCCCCGCTCAATTCTCGCTGCAAAGATTATCTTCCGGGAGTGAGCGCCCTCGACCTCAAGGGCAAACCGATTCGCGCCGATGCTCTTTTGGCAACAAAACCCAATCAGCCGATTCCCGTCAAAGGTTTGAAGGATGATCTGGTTTATCTAGTCGTCACTCAGAAGGCAAAAATTGCAGAATACGCGATTCGGCCGGTCTGCACGCATCTGGGCTGCACAGTGGAATGGAAGTCCGATCGCCAGCAGTTTGTTTGCCCCTGTCACGGCTCACGGTTTGATGGTCAAGGTCGAGTCACCAACGGCCCAGCCCAGCGATCGCTGCCGATCGTCTCGGTGGTCGTCAAACAAAATCAGGTTCGACTAGTTGATCGCGCTCCAGCCATTGACCCTCGAAAAGCAGTGTAATCTGCCCCGATGAGAGCAGCGATTCTCACTCTTGGACAGAGGATGTAGACAGAGAATGCGTGGTAAGGTGCGTATGCCTTGTCATTGCTGCCCACTGTATGAATCGCACGTTTTGGATCACTGCTCTCATCTCTTTTATCAATGCGCTGAGTTTCACAATTTTAATTCCCGTTCTCTACTTATACGGGAGACAATTTGGGTTAACTGATTTTCAGACAAGCCTGCTGTTTTCGACCTATGCAGTCGCTCAGTTTTTTGCGACTCCGGTGATTGGGAAACTCTCCGATCGCTTTGGTCGAAAGCCGCTATTGATCATCAGTCTAGCCGGAACTGTCGTTGCGAATTTAATTGCAGGAACAGCGACAACAGCAGGGATTTTGTTTTTTGCGAGATTTTTAGACGGGATAACCGGGGGCAATGCGTCAGTTGCTCAAGCGATCATTTCGGATGTGACAATGCCTGCAAATCGGGCAAAAGGATTCGGCATTATTGGGGCAGCATTTGGGCTAGGATTCGTTTTGGGGCCAGCATTGAGTTTGTTGGCGCAGCAGATTTCTCTAGGCGCGTCATTTATGATGTCGGCAGCGATCGCGCTGATTGCTTTGGTGACAACGATCGTCTTTTTGCCTGAAACGCTACAAGTCAAAGCAGACCCAGGGCACAACCTTTTCGATTTGGGTTTAGAAAACTTGATCAAAGGATTGACAATTCCCAAAACTGGGATTCTTTTGATCATTAATTTCTTAACCGGAACGACGTTTACCATGTTTACTTATGCGTTCCAGCCTTATTTTTTGAGTGTTTTGAGTCAGGATAATCAATCTCTCACGATGATGTTCTTTTTGTTTGGCATTCTGGGTGTCTTTATGCAAACAAAAGGCGTTTCTCTTTTGACACGTAAACTCAATCTTGGCATGATTTTGTTTTTAGCGTTGTTTGTTCGCAGTCTTTCATTTGTGATAATGCCAATCTGGTCAAACATTGTCTATTTTGTGATTGTCAGCGTATTCTTTTCACTGTTTAATTCTTTAGTTCAGCCGATGATTAGCACGTTGATCTCTCTAAATGCTAGACCTGAAGAACAAGGTACTGTAATGGGGTTAAATTCTTCATATTTAAGTGTTTCTAATGCGTTTGGGCCAGTCATCGCTGGACTGATCGTAAACCAATCTCATCCTGAAACTTATGCTTACCCATTTTATCTCGCTGGTATTCTCACTTTTTCAGTTTTAGCGTTGGCAATTAAGACTCGCAGGCAATATCAGGTGACTTAAATTCTGAGTTTTTAAGCCAAGTTAATATCGCTTGCTGACTGTTAGACAATCCCTTGTATTCCAGTGATTGAGGACTCATGGAAGCGATCGCTGCTCTCAACTTTTCCCGCATTTCTCCATTCAGCGACTGACAATCCCAAAAATAAGTACGAATCGTAAACAGGGCCGTCTCCAAATCTGGCAATCCCCAGATCACCTGCCGTTCTATTCTCAAATACAGCTTGGGGTCAGTCGGATCAAATTGCCTTCCCTGCCAGACTGCTTGAGAAATGTTAGGCGGCGGGATAGGGTGATGATTGAGGCGAGTATCAGTGGTCAGCCCCCAAGCAAAGCGCACCCACGGATTATGAGAGATCATCGTATTGACGATCGCCGCCGATCGCACGTTCATTCGCTCCATGCCTGCCACAGGAGAATGAATTTCTGCAAATGTCTTCCCAATTTTTTGCTCTGCCGACCAGTAGTTAGGGGCGCATAGATGAATCGCACTCAGCCAATCTCGATCGCCTGTCCGACAAATCACTGCCACATCTTCTTGAATTTGAGCCGCCAGCGCATCGAGAGCAGAGACATAGGGAGGAGTTACAGAGGTGCGACTTGACAGTAATTTCAGATCTTGGTCAAAGTGCAAAGTCTCGTTTGTAAGAATGCAGTCTAGAGTAAATTCGTCTTCTGAAATTTGCAGATGGAACTGATCGGGATGTTCGTGAGTGAGACGATCAACCATCAAACGAGCGATCGCCTTGGCTACGTGATCCGAATAGTTACAGGTTTGATAATACTTTTCGAGGCGTTCTGAGCGATCGCGCAGCTTGACACGTCGGTAGTCAGCAAAATTTTCGTCGAATTGAAACACCTGTCGATCGGCTTGCCCGTTACCAAAGTCAGTACCCAAGCAGAACAAACCAGGCTTAACTTCATAACGGCCGTTTGCAAGGGGAAAGTACCGCAGCGATTTTGTAACACCAATTTCCTGGAAGACTTCTTCTAGAATCATTGAATCAAAGTGTTAAATTACTGGTTCAAATTTTGGGCTTGATAGTGTTCGATCGCCTGTTGTATAAATTTCTGCCAATCATCATTCGGAATCCAAATTTGGTATAAATCTTGTGATGCAGCTTCGTGACTCATATGATCATTAATGCGACGATAAAGATACATAAAAGCTGACACTCTCATATTCATCGCACAGTGGACAAAGATGGGTTTTTCAGCGTTCGTATTCAGAATCGTAAAGAAGCGATCGAGGTCATCCAAAGTTGGCTCAGTCCAAATCACTGGAATGTGAACATATTCCATTCCTAACGATTGTACGATCGCGGGTTCATGGGCAATCGCATTGGTGGATTCGGGCACCGCTAAGTTGATCACTACTTGATAATCCGCCTGAGCGATCGCCGGAAACTGTGCTTCGGTGGGCTGACCTGCTGTGGCGAGGCGATCGGACAGTTTGAGAAAGTTAAAAATCTCTTCAATTTGACCAGACATGCTGATTCTCCTTGAATTCTTCTCAGGTTTGCAGAGGACTTAATTCTACAATATTGTTCTATACCATTGGAGAAGTGAGCGATCGGCTCACCCAAACAAATCAACTTCTTTAGTGACAGTAAGCAGTGAAGAGGCTGTATCTTCTCAGACTCCGCAAAAGTGCTCAACAAGGTTGGTGTGCAGCGCAGTTGTCAGACTGTTTTAACTTTGTAGAGTTCAACATGACCTCCTTCAAACACTTGCATCGTTAGCTGGTAGCCTTCCATAAGCAACATTCCCACCAGTGGTTCCGAATCAGCTTCATCAACTGGAATTGTTAGAAGGACTTTATCCCAAACAATAATTGCTTCGTAAACATTGAAAACACATTCACTCCCATCTCCAAGAATGGCTCGTCCTCGCCTTTTCCACTTCAGATCTAACTGGGCAATCAAATCTGAGGGGAGTGAAAGCCAACCGTTAAAACCTGTGTCTACGATCGCATCTTGGGCATGAACTTCTCCACTAAAGCCATAGACTGACAGTGAAATAATCGCTTCAAACTCCGCATTGACAATTCCCACAATCATAGAGATTTCTGGGTACGTCCGCCAAATCGACGAACATGGCGGGAACCAATGCGAACAATCCAGATTTGAGCATCAGGATGCCGAGTTTCGAGGCGATCGCAGGCAGCAATTTCACTAGCATCCACTTCAAAGTCTCCGGTTTCGATGTCGATTGCGACAATCTTCCCCTCGTTGCTTTCTTCAACTTGAGAGCGTACCTGGGACTCATAGATTTCGTCTCCTCTTTGAGCAAACTCCTCTTTACTGTAGCGAGGTTGTCGAACGGTCATAGCCTTAACCTTCAGTGTCTGCGTTATCTCATTTTACCTTGAACAGTTGGGTATCTGTTTCACCTTTTGAGATGAGCGATAAAGCCACACGGCTGCGAAGCGATGAGGATTGTTAGAGAGCGCTCCTTCTGTGCTGATTGATGAATAGCTCCATTTTAAGAGAGAATTAGCTGTCAGATTTGAACTGAGAGGATTAAGTCGAAATTGCTTAGGATCGTGAATTAAACAACCTGTAATTCTCGCGGTTTCGCTTCGTTTAATTCGGCTTCTGCCCCCTAAATCCCCCAAAATTGGGGGACTTTGAACGAGAAATCTTGCCCGAAAGTCCCCCAGAATTGGGGGGGTGGGGGGCAGAAGCGTTGAGTAACGAAGTGGAAAACCTTTGTCGAATTCACGTAAAATTAGGGCGACAGATAGGTATAGCCGCTCAAACTACGCTCATAGTTTTGGAGTAGAAGTTGAGACTCCTCTAGCGTGATTCGGTGTTCCTCTAGCGCTTGCTCAGTTTGGCGGCGAATGCTCTCAATCATATCCTCCGCGTCATACTGCACATAGCCCAACACCTCCTTCATCGTGTCCCCTCGCACCACATGTTCAATTTGATATCCTTTTGGCGTGAGTTGAATGTGTACCGTGTTGGTGTCGCCAAACAAATTGTGTAAGTTGCCCATAATCTCTTGGTAGGCTCCGTTGAGAAACATTCCTAGATAGTAAGACTCACCTGGCTTTAGTTTGTGCAACTCCAATACCGACTTGACATCGCGCAGATCGATAAATTGGTCAATTTTGCCATCACTATCACAGGTCAAATCAGACAGCGTTGCGCGTTGGGTTGGCTCCTCATCCAAGCGGTGAATTGGCATGATCGGAAAGAGTTGATCGATCGCCCAGGCATCTGGCGCAGATTGAAACACGGAAAGATTCATGTAATACATTGATGCCATGATCTTTTCCAGGTCTTCTAAGTCATCGGGGACATAATCAAGTTGACGCGCGATCGCCAAAATCTTATGACAACAAGCCCAATACAATCGCTCGGCTCGTGCCCGTTCTGGCAAACTCAAATAGCCAAACCCAAACAAACTTACCGCCTCTTCTTTAAACTGGGTTGCATCGTGATAGGCCTCTTGAAAGTTTTCGGACGCGATCGAGCTATAGGTTTCATAGAGATTGCGAATCACCAGGTGTTCGTTTTCCTGCAAGGGTTCTGGCGTGTCAGAAGGGACTTCACTCGTGCCCAAAACGTCAAAAACGAGAACGGATTGGTGAGAAGCGATCGCACGTCCACTTTCACTCACCAGCGTCGGCACCGGAATCTTGGCACCCGTACAGGCATCTTTGATCGCAGCGACGACATCGTTGGCGTAGTTTTGAGTGTTGTAGTTTTTGGAGGCGTGAAAGTTAGTTTGAGAGCCGTCATAATCCACACCCAGACCGCCACCACAGTCAAAATACTGCATGTTTGCGCCGAGTTTTACCAGTTCGACATAAATCTGACCCGCTTCACGTAGGGCATCCTTAATGACGCTGATAGCAGAGATTTGGGAACCGATGTGAAAATGCAGCAGTTGCAGCGAATCCAACATGTTTGCGTCACGCAGTTGTTCGACCGCCCGAATGATTTCAGGAATGGTTAAGCCAAACTTTGCCCGATCGCCCGCCGACGTTCCCCAGCGGCCAATTCCTTTTGCACTTAGTTTTGCCCGCACGCCCAAAATCGGCTGCACGCCCAAACGTTTGCTGGACTCGATCGCTAATTCCACTTCTTCGACTTGTTCTAAAACGATAATCGGTGTTTGTCCTAATCGTCTCGCCAGCATTGCCGTTTCTATGTATTCTCGATCCTTATATCCGTTGCAGATCAGTAACGCACCTGGTGTTTTGAGTGATGCTAAAGCGATCATCAATTCTGGTTTTGATCCGGCTTCCAACCCAAACTGATGCGGTTGACCAAACCGAACCAAATCCTCGATCAAATGACGCTGTTGATTACACTTCGTCGGAAAAACGCCCTTATAAACGCCCGCATAATTGTAACGAGCGATCGCCCTCGAAAATGCTGCATTCAATCGCTCAATTCGATCTTCTAAAATGTCTGAAAAACGAATCAACAAAGGCAACCCTAAATTCCGCTTTTTCAGCGCATTCACCAACTCAAACAAGTCCAACGAACCGCCCCGATCGCCCTTGGGTGAGACCGTCACATGACCCGCCGCATTAATCGAAAAATACGGATCGCCCCAACCTTTAATCCGATAAAGTTCTTCGCTGTCTTCGATCGTCCAGGTTTTGGGTGGGTTGGCGATCGTGAGTGATGTAACTTTGTTGTTGAGTACGATCGACGAGTCTTTTTTCGGTGACTTCTCGTCTATCTTGGTGTCCGTTTTGGTTGTCGTTGGGCGTTCCCCCATCATCTTTTCCCCTTACAAAATCGGTTTGAGATGTCAGTGTATCGCATCCCTCCCAATCTTGTGAGTTCCCTAGGGTACCTCTTGCAGCAGTTGACAAATTGATTTGGCATAACATCCCTCATCCCTCATCCCCCTCCTGCCGCAAATAATAAAGTAACGCCGCAACCTCTGGAGGCATCGCAGTAAATCGAATGCAAAAATGGTGAGAATTGTCGGCTGGCACCTCAACCACTTTGGCATAGACATCACCCAATCCTCTAGCCTTACTACTGCCTGCCAACAGATTGATTTGCAGATTTTTTAACACCTCTACCGAATGCTTAGAGTAAACAACGGCAGTATGCGTAGAGAGCTTAACGATCGTCGCCTGATAGAACGTTTCAGACAAGTGTTTTCCTTCCACAATTCGATATTGCAATGGAATCGTCTGACGCAAAGGAGTCAGGGTTACAGCTTCTTCTTTGGGCAAAAATAAATTAAACTCGCCGCCAATTCCACCAATTTCATAAAGGCTAATGGGGTCTTGAATGCCCTTCATCTGAACCTGCATCTGTCCATCGACCCGCACAATAGGAGCCACTTCTTTAAGCGTATCTTTTGAGATCAGAATCTGTCCGCCCACACTATAAGACTCAATCCGAGCCGTCAGATTAACATGGCTACCCACAACGGTATATTTAGCACGACGATGAGATCCAATATTGCCAGCAAGTACTTCACCTGTATTGATGCCAATGCCCATTTCTAGAGCAGGCAGATTCATTTCGATAATCTTTTGATTGACACTCTCCAACGCTAACTGCATCGCGATCGCACAGGCAATCGATCGCTGAACGTCATCCTCTCGCTGAACGGGAGCGCCAAACATGACGAAAATACCATCGCCCATGATTTCGTTAATGGTGCCCTTATACTCGTTAATCACCTGCGTCATCGATTCTAGATACAGATTGATGAATGCAACAGCAGTTTCTGGGGAGACTCGTTCTGATATCGCAGAAAACCCTCTCAAATCAGACATCATAATTGTTACTTTGCGCCGCTCGCCGCCCAGTTTGAGACCTTCAGGCGACTCCAAGAGGCTGGCAACGACTTCATCTGTAAGGTAGCGACCAAAAGTTTGACGCATTCCCGCCGCCGTACTCGCCACATAGCCCGTAACCACCACCGCCGACCCCACCATTCCTAACAAAGGCGGCACCACCGGAATCCACCAGCCTTGCAAAAACGCTAGAAAACTGCCTCCAACCAAGCCGCTCCCCAACAAAACAATGCTGACTAAATTTAACGGCAGCTTTTGGGTCAATCGACGACTCGCTTGCTTAACCGTACTGCCCTGATGACGCAGCGCCCAGCTAATCGTTGCCCCCACGATCGACCACACCGCCACCCAGCCAAACTCCACCGGGTCAGACCAGACTCGAAGCTGGTTGCGCCCATCTATTGCAGCACTGACAAGCTGACTCGCCACATCTGCATGAATCGTCACGCCACTCACCGCCTTCAGCGATCGATTCCCCAGTCCACTACTATAAGGAGTCAACAACGTATCACCCAAGCTTGCTGCGGTCACGCCAATCAAGACAATGCGATCGCGCGCAAACTCAGCAGGCATCCGACCTTCCAACACATCTGTCATCGAAATGGTGGCAAAGCCTTCTCTCAGATTGCGAAAGTTAGACAAGATCTGATAGCCGCCTGCATCGGTCTGCACATAGCCCCCATCATCTTTCTGAAACGGTTCAAAAATGGCTTTTCCTAGCTTGAGACGATGGTTGTCTGCATCGAGCATCTCAGGTTTGATGCCTTGAGTGTCAAGATAAGTGAGTGCGATCGCTGCTCCCAGTCCACCGATCGTTTGTCCCTGTTGATCTTTGACTGAGAGTAAGGCACGCCGCACTTTGCCATCGGTATCCACAATCAAATCATTAGCACTTACTTGTCCCAGTTTGCTCAAGACAGGGGGAGGATTGACTGCAAATCCCGTTCCGCCCCCGACGATTTTCTGAATTCCTATTAAATTGGGCGTTGAATTAAACACTTTAACCAGATCAGAATATCCAGGCTGGACAGGCAAATCTCGATAAAGATCAAGTCCGATCGCTTTAGGTTGTTGCTGCTTGATGGTCTTCAATAGTTTTGTCAACACCGCATCTGACATCGGCCACTTACCCAGCTTTTGCACATCGGCTTCTGTAATGCCTACGATCGCAATTCGAGGGTCGATCGCTTCCGCAGGACGCAGCAGAAAGAACTGATCAAGTGCTGCCAACTCAAGGGACTGTAAAACACCCGTCAGGCGCAATCCCATCAAAACTCCTGCGACAGTGGGTGCAGTAATCAAGACCCCGCGCCACTGCCATAATGCTTTTCCTAGCTTTGCCCACATACGATCCGGTTATCGAGAGAGTTTAATTGGCTCTAAGATTCCCTCGATCAAGGCGAATTAACAGACCATCTGGAATCCAAACTAAAGTAGGACAGTAGACCGGAGACGGTAGACCGGAGACAGTAGATGCTGCTTTATCCATCCAATGTCCAATGTCTTCCAGTGTCTCTGCTTTTTTCACAAGTTTGTCACAAGGGATTTCTAGGATTGAACTGTTGAGTGCGAATGATTTTGTGGGTCGATCGCGCTCGACAGATATCAATTTTCAAAAGTTCAGTGTGCTTGCTGCCTTATGAATCATTCAATAGACGTTGACCTCGCCACCTTAGAGAAGTCTAAACCTTTACCATTAAGAGTTCTTTTAGTAGAAGACAATCCATTTAACCAGAAAGTTGCATTACGATTTTTATTACATATGGGCTACCAAGCAGATATTGCAGAACAGGGTTTAGAAGCGCTAGAGGCTCTCCGGCGGCATGTTTATGATGTGGTTCTGATGGATGTGCAAATGCCAGAAATGAATGGATTAGAAACCACTCAACTGATTCGCCAAGAGTGGTCATCTCATCGCCCCTGGATTATGGGATTGTAAAATAAATTGTGTCAAAGGTCAGAAGTTGAGATCTAATGAACTA
>NZ_JBJPHT010000025.1:0-85750 GCF_052939475.1 Phormidesmis sp. 146-20 | reverse complement strand
GACCGATTTCCCCTCTAACTTTTCACCTTTGACACAAAACTATTGACATACCCGCAGCTAGTACTTGAGCACCCTCACCCAGATCTCTCGTCCGTCCGCTCCGGTCTGTTGTTAGGTCGTGCTTTCGCAACAAGATCAATATTATTGATGCTCGACACCGAGTCGGTGACCACTACCACACTTTCCGTTTCAACCCTAAACCTTCATCAGATGAGGATGTAGAGCCGTCTAACCATCTGACTTGTCTGTGTCACAAGCTTCAATCTGACGCTTGATCACTAAGTTTGCTCGATAGACCTTCTGCTGCTCAGGCGTGAAGATGGACATCATTTGAGCTTCAAAGTCACTCTGCATCTTCTCTTTGTCCGCGATTTGTTCTGGAGTAAATCTTAGTCTTGATGCCTGGGAAAATGTTGCGTACTGACCATACTTCTCGGTTAGCACTCTCAGTTGCTCCTTGGGCGGTAAGTTCCTGCGGCGCAGGGCAGTCTGGGCATCGATGATTTCTCGTCCGATCTTATCGCGGGCAGCGGTGATTTCTGGTTCGTCCTTATCGCTGACTCCCTTCACCGCAAAATCAACAGGTGAATCAGGCATAGGTTCTGTTTGCACATTTTTCACGAACTCTATAGCCTCTTTTTTCCCTTTGGCTTGAATTTTGCGATAGGTTTCCTCTTGCTTGGGAGTGAACTTGATGCCTTGGAACTCAACGAAGAAGTCTTTAGGCTGAACGCAACTGACAGGATCTTTGGGTTGAGTTCGGTTTTAAGCTTGAGCTTGAACAGACTGTTGCACTATTGAGCCAACGACAACTGAGAGCATCGTCATCAAACTGAGGGTGCGAAGCGGTTTAGACAAAGAAGTGAGTTTCATGGCAGTAAAAATCTCCAAACAGTTAAGTGAGTTGAGAGAGAACATTGCTGGATGCAAACGTCTTGATTTGAACTAGCTCATTGGTGCAAGAACAACGCTGAGGTTGGGTTGTTCGCCTCGCTACCAAGCTGGAATTTGGTAACGCTAATCAGGAAGCTTGTGCTTCCGGTATTCTTTGGGAAACACGAGCTTCCACAAGAGAAAACAGCAGATTTCCGCAACCTTCCTTGCTAGAATTAGCTCTAGATTGGGCTAGTCTTTCCGCTAGTCAAAGCTCGATTTTTTAGCTTGGGTTAGTTGCTGAGAACTAGAGAAAACAGGGGTTAAATTGCCGTAGGTGCAACGAGATTAGCCTGCCAGTTTAGCGGTTCGCCGTCGATCGCCGCCGATCAATTGCCGCATAAACCTTACCCTGAGCCTCAATTACCTTCAAGTAACCAGGCTCCTGGTTAAACGTTTGGCTGATTTCTCGATTTTTGGCATCTAAAAGGTCTACTTCTTTTAGCTCGCTGGCATTTAAGGGGCGATTGTCGTATTTCTGAATCTCCTTGTCAACTTGCTGCATCTCGGCAAGACCCTGCTTTACTCGATCGGAAAAGGGCAGTCGCGCTTCGAGCTGAAGATTGGCGTTTCTCACGGCTGCACCATAAGCCTCATCAGCAATCTGATTAGCCTGCTCATCACTCCCTCGATTGGCTTGCCATCGCTTAGTTTCTGCTTCGATAAAATTCTGGGTTTGTAGAGTGGCATCGAGTAGCTGATCCGATACGCCGTCTCGATCGACATCAATATCGAGATTGATTATGTTGCTCTGATTGGTCGGGTTGCGCTCAAAGCCAAGGCCGCAAAGTTTGTCGAGGTTAGTCGTGGCTTTGCCCGGAAGCTGAATAAAGCAGACTGATTGATCTTGCATTGCCTGAGTTTGCATAGATCGGGGAGCCGCTTGAACAGTGGGAGCGATCGTCAAAATCAGGGTCAAAATCGATAAAGTATTCAATAACCGAGTCGAACCAGTCAAACATAAATGACGCATAAAAGTGAAAGACGTGAGTTTCATAGCAGCAAAAATTCTGCAAAAGGTTAGGTGAGCTGAGGAAGGGCGTTGTTTGATAGAAGTGTCTTGGTTTGCACTTATTAGGGGGAGCAATCGAATTGATTTTTTCCATACAATCCGATCGACTGAGAAAGCTGTAATGCAACTCAGCCCCGTCATCGGACTCCCCCAAGCAAAAACTATAGACCAGGCGGTAGAAGCACACGATCGATGACATGAATCACGCCATTCTTCGCATCAACATCGGCTTTCACAACATTGGCATTATTGACGCTGACACTTCCATTCTTCACCTGGACTGCAACAGGGCTACCTTCCACCGTTGCCACTCGACCTGAGCGCAAATTCTTCGCCATCAGATCGCCCGAAACGACGTGGTAAGTCAACACCTTACGGAGCAAATCGCGATTTTCTGGCTGAAGTAGCTTCTCCAGGGTTCCCTTTGGCAAAGCGGCAAAGGCCTCATTGGTGGGTGCAAAGACGGTGAACGGCCCCTTGCCAGAGAGCGTTTCAGCGAGTCCCGCCGCTTGCACTGCCGTCACGAGTGTTGAAAAAGAAGGATTACCCGCTGCAATCTCAACGATCGTCCCCGCTCGATTGGGTTGTGTCGCTACGGGAGTCGTTGCCGTTTTCTTGCCCGCCTTAGAACAAGCATTGGCTTCTGCTGCTGTGCCGACCATAACAGAGAGCAAAACCATCACGCCAAGAGTACGAACGGCTTTGGATAAAGAAGTGAGTTTCATCGCAGTAAAAATCTCCAAAAGGTTAAGTAAGTTGAGAGTAGACATTGTTGAGTGGAAGCGTCTTAATTTGAACTAGCTCGTTGGTGCAAGAACAACGCCGAGGTTTGGTTCTTGATGAGCATACGAAGCGAGATTGCGATCGGACCAATCTTTCTTGAAAGTGGTGAATCTAGATCAAGGCACTACTGAAAGAGAGTTGTGCCAGTCTTGTCTTCACGCAGCCTCTTATCAAGGTCTGGTCGCGTGCCTGTATCGATGCTTCTGGATGCCTGCCCAGGTTTGAAAAGAGCGCTAGGTGAACAATACCCATCTGCGATGGGTGCGGCTGTGGCTATGTCTCGCTGTGCTTGCTGCTCCTGCGGGGTCAGCACAGATTTAATATAAGCCAGAAATTCATACGTATCCTTGTCTGCTTCTTTCACTTGTTCTGGTGAAAGGATCAATGTGATGTTCTGGCCAAATGTGGCATATTGACCATATTTTCGATTCAGTTCAGCAACTCGCTTGCGATTGTTCTGAGAAGGAGCAACGTTTACCGCTTGGTTGATCGCCTTTTTGATTTTGAGAGGTATTGCGACTGTTTTACCATTCACTTTGTTGACGACATATCCCATAGGCGAGTCGAGAGGTGCAGAAAAAGTTGTAACTTCTGCCATCATGCGGTTCAGCCTTTTTAGTCGATCGGGGTTTTTCAGGTATTTCTGAACCGCCGCCTCTTGCTCTTCTGTTGCAGTTTGGTACATATAGCCAGGATCGTCAAAATAAGCGGCTGTACAAACTGACCCGGTTGATGGATTCGCTTGAGCCTGGGCTGGTTTCACCAGATTGACACTTGTGATCGCGGAGAGGATGGTGATCAAGCCGATCGTACGAATCGATTTAGACAAAAGCGTGAATTGCATAGCCGTAGAGATTTCCAAAAGGACTATTGGGTGAGGAGCGGACATTAGCTTGACGGCAGATGCAAGAATAAGGCTTAAACTTGGTTCCTGATCAGTCTACGAAGTGAGATTGCGATCGGATGACTCTTTTTTTCGAGCATGACAAATTCAGCTCTAGAAACTAAATTCCAAAGCCGTAAAACCTGAATTATGGAAAGGTTTAATGCTGCTTAAGTAGAGCTTCGCATCACTAATGGGCCGGCCGAGGTAATTGGATCAGTCGGAGCATCCAACGTGATCAGCAGTTTGAAAGGATTCTTCGTGCAGGCTGCATTTGGGGCTGCCCACTGCGCCGTACCGCTGTCATCTTGGCGAAACTGTCCGCAGTACATCGGAGCGGCTGAAGGCTTGGCAACCGCCCAAAGCCGATAGATCTGATTGTTTGGTAACTTGGGTAGGTCTTGAGCGACGAGCGTAACACTAACATCGCCCGGTGTCGCCAACAGTCGAGCCGTTGCAGGAGGGCTGTTTTTGGGGTTTGGCGTTGCGCTGACCAAAGAATACACCTGAGTATTCGGTTCACTGAGACGCGCGATCGTCGATCGGTTGGCTTGAAGTTCATTCCGAAGACGGTTTAGCTCAGTATTTGTGGCTTCAAGCTGTTGCTGAAGGGCGATCGTCTGCTGAGACTGCCGATCAAGCTGAAGTTGGTTCAAACCGAGCGCTGTGACTGCGACGGCTGCAATACTAGTGCTGATTGCGGGTATCCACCGTTTCCAACTGCGGCGACGAGGTGAGGCGATGGACACCACGTTGGAACGGGAAGATTCTGGACTTGTGCCCACGATCGATTGACTTGCGGCGCTGATAATTTTGTCTTTGAGGCTGGCAGAGGGTTCTGCGATCGACCTACCGTAGGGAAGCAAAGAAAACGCCTCTCCAAATGATGCGATCTCCTCACAGAGTTCTGGCGCTTCGGCTAATGCCTGATTTAGGCGAGCAACTTCTTCAGGACTCAAATCGTCAAGAATATAGCCTGCCACTAAATCAGTCTGGTTGGAGTCATCGGTAGGGCGAGTCATGGCAATCAGAGTGGGATATGAACGATTAAACGAGGTGGTCGAGTGCAGCGCGAAGTTTTTTGAGTGCCTGACGAGCGCGCGATTTGACAGTGCCGAGCGGAATGCCGTCTCGCTTTGCAATCTCTGACTGGCTTAGTCCTTGATAATAAGCTGCTTCTAGCAGTTCTCTGTCGGCGGGTGAGAGCTGTTTGAGCGCTTCATGTACCAGGTTAGACCGTTCTTGCACTGTAACAAACTCTAGAGGCGGATTATAGTCTAATACGCACTCTGAGAAGGTTTGGATTCGCTGAAGTTTTTGTTGGATAGATTTGCGCGATCGCACTCGATCCAGAGATCTCGATCGAGCCAGCATGATCAGAAAGCCACTGAGCGACCCTCTAGTTGGCTGATAGATTTCGCTGCACTGCCAGAGGCGAAGAAACGTTTCTTGAGTCACTTCTTCGGCTTCTTCGACGTTATTGAGGATCTGAACTGCCGTGCTGTAGACAAGTTTGCCATAGCGATCGTACAGGAAATCCAGGGCTTTGACCTGCTGTGCTTGAATTGCCAAAAAAAGCGCTAAGTCTGTTGATTGCTCATTGATGACAGGCATCGAATCCATAGATCTGAGTCAACTTAAATGGGAAAAAACGGAGAAGCAACACCACAGTCTAGCGGGTGAGAGCGTGAAAACGGCGAAATGGTTCGGGCTACGCTGCCATTCTGATTGCAGACTTGCTTGGCGATGAACTTGTCTATCCCGTCTGATTAATGCATGAGGTCTAGCAGACTTTTCAGCCGTTCTTTGAAGCTCAAAAAACCCTTAGAAAATATTTGAGTTAGCCTCCTTCTTATGACGTAGTGCCTGAGTCTAAAATCTTGAAATTCAAGCCAAATCATCCTTTCGACGGTTATTGCTTCAGACTTGCGAAGGATGTTGTCTACCTATCGGCTCGACGATTCTATCTCTAAGCGTTGTTCAAAATACAGAGTCCTGCTGGCGCGATCGTTCTGATTGCGTGGGTTTGGCAATGACGAGGAAATTTCTATGTTTCAACTTTCAAAAATTACTTGGGAACTCAGTCATGCATGGCTGATACAGGTTCCCGTCGATCCAACAGTGACTTCTCCTGGGCAGACAGTCTTGGGGTCAGAGCCAAGATTTATTGTCGCCATCATTGCAGGAGTCTTACTAGCATTCGCATTCCAAATCTTATTAACGAATCTCTCAGTTGCAGCAGGTATTACCTATCTGGGTCGATCGTCTGATGATGACGACCATCACGATCATGAGTCAGGAAGTGCTGGTGGCACGATTCGTAAAATTGGATTTGCAGTCGGTATCTGGACGTTGATCACGGTGACGATCGCGCTCTTTGTCGCGTGTCTTTTAGCTGTCAAACTCAGTCTGGTGCCGAGTGCTGGCTTGGGTGCGATTCTCGGTGTTGTCATTTGGGGCGCTTACTTTACGCTGCTGGTGTGGGTGAGTTCTTCGACGGTGGGATCGCTGATCGGCTCGGTTGTCAACACGGCGACCTCTGGCTTTCAGTCGATCGTCGGAACGGCCACGGCAGCGATCGGAGCCAAAGCGGTTAATAATCAAGTCGTTTCTACCGCAGAAGCGGCGGCGGCAGCGATTCGGCGAGAGTTGGGATCGGGTCTTGACCCCATGAGTTTGCGCGAATCGGTCGAAGAATATCTAGAAAAACTGCGTCCGCCTCAGTTGGATATGAGCAACATTCGCGGACAGTTTGAGAAGCTGGTCAACGATCCAGAATTGCAGTCGATCGTCGGCGGTGGGTCGTCTACAGAAGTGTTGGATCGGCTGCGGCACATCGATCGCAATACCTTTGTGAATCTGGTGAGCAGCCGCACGGATCTGTCTAAAAAAGATGCGAAAGGCTTGATCGATCAGTTGGAATCGGTTTGGCATCAGACGCTCGATCGCTATCAACAGCGCAAAGATCCGACGGCTGAATTGATGGAGTATCTGAAGACCGTCCAGCCGGGTGCTGTGAATTCAGATGAGTTAAACCGCAGACTCGATCAACTGACCGAGGAAGTTCGTCGTCAAGGACAAATGCTGCAATCGACCCAGGGCGCTCAAATGAATGCCATGTCGAACGCAATGTCTACGATTGGTCAGATGGGCCAACAGCCGCAAAAGGAACAGGGATTAGTCGATCGCGCGATGCAGTTTGGCTTCTCGACGCTGATGGGCACGGTCATGGGACGCACCGACCTATCTGATCTGGATGTCGAAAAGATTTTGGGACAGCTTAGAACTGCTAAGGATAAGGTTGCTGGGGGTGCCAAACAGATCGCAGGGCAAGTGGCAGACAAAGCCCCTGGGTTCAATCCGATTCAGGCAGATGTCGAAAACTATTTGCTCAACACCTACTCCTGGCATCTCAATCGCGCCACTTTAGAAACTGAGTTTCGCGACGTTCTCTTTGACCCGGAAGCCGACCCTGGAGCCGTGCGCCGTCAATTAGAGCAACTCAACCGCAGTGACTTTGTGAACCTGCTGACTCAACGGGGCGATCTGTCTCCTGCACGAGTTGCCGAAATTGCGGATCAGCTAGAAACGATTCGAGCTACCACACTCAGTTCTGTTCACGCTGCTGAAGGTCAAGAACAGTCTCAAGATGTGCGGAGCCGAGTCGAGAACTATTTGCGCTCCACCCACAAGAGCGAGCTAAACCCCGAAGGCATTCAGCGCGATTTGTCTCTGCTGTTGGATGACCCCGAAGCGGGATACGATGCGCTCAAAGGTCGGCTGAGTCAATTTGATCGAGACACCCTGGTGCAAATTTTGGCCCAACGTCCCGATATGACCCAAGAGGAAGCCGATCGGGTGGTCAGTCAGTTTGAGAATACGCGAGACAAAGTTCTTGGAAGCGCTCAAGCGGCTCAAGATCGCGTCAAATCTGAAGCAGAAGCTCTACGGGTGCGGGTCGAATCTTACCTCCGCAACACCCACAAATCAGAACTCAGCCCTGATGGGATCAAGCGCGATTTTCGTCTGCTGTTGGATGATCCGCAAGCGGGCACGTCTGCACTGCGAGGTCGGTTGAGTCAGTTCGATCGGGACACGTTGGTTCAACTGTTGGCCCAGCGCCCAGATATGACCCCCGAAGAAGCCGATCGCATTGTCAGCCAATTAGAAGATGTCCGCAACACGGTGCTTCATGCACCTCAGATCGCTGCTGGTAAAGCCAAAGAGCAAGTTGATCAGGTGACCACTGCGATCGCGGATTATCTGCGTCGTACCAATGTGCAAGCCCTTGATCCCGATGGCATTCAGCGCGACCTCACGACTCTCTTGCATGATCCCAAAGCGGGAAGCTACGCCCTCAGATCCAGATTGTCTCATCTCGATCGCGATGCTTTGGTCAAACTTCTTAGCCAGAGACAGGATCTTTCTGAGGAGCAGGTTAACCAAACGATCGACCAAGTGCAAGCCTCGATTCGCAAAATTGCTCGATCGCCGCGGAGATTGGCTTCTCGCACTCAGCAACGAGTTCAGGACTTCCAATCCACGATCGAAGGCTACCTAATCAACACTGACAAAGAAGAACTTAACCCCGAAGGCATCAAGCGCGACCTGCAACTGTTGCTGAGAGATCCGCGCGCTGGATTGGGAAGTCTGGGCGATCGCCTTTCTCATGTAGACCGCAGTACGATCGTCGCGCTGTTGGCTCAACGTCAGGATATGACCGAAGAAGAAGCCAATCGCGTGGTCGATCAAGTGCTTTCGGTGCGAGAACAGTTTGTTGCCCAGGTGCAGCAGATTCAAGATCGGATTCAGTCTGTGATCGACGGCATCTTTGCCAAAATTCGCGATTATCTGAATTCGCTCGATCGCCCCGAACTCAACTACGAAGGCATTCGTACCGATGTGCGGACTTTGTTTAATGATCCCCAGGCGGGCTTTGATGCGTTGAGAGATCGGCTTTCTCACTTCGATCGAGACACTTTAGTTGCCGTCCTCAGTTCTCGTGAAGACATCTCTGAAGCACAAGCCAACAAAGTGATTGATCAAATCGAAGGCGCACGCAGCAACGTTCTCAGACGAGCGGAGCGCATTCAAGAAGAAGCCCAACGCCGTCTAGAAGCGGTCAAGCGCCAAGCGAAAAAGCAAGCGGAAGAAACCCGAAAAGCGGCTGAAACGGCTGCCTGGTGGCTCTTTGGAACTGCGATCGTGTCCGTTGCCGCCTCAGCCATCGCAGGCGCACTAGCAGTCCGCTAAATTTGGCTCACGGTTAACCTCACAACAAGGCCTCCTCTCATAGGGGGCTTTTTTTGGGCCTAAATTCGATCCAATCTTTCGCCGTGTTGATCATCCGGGCGGCTCCCTAAATTTCACACCAGCGACACCCAATCAACGGTTACTTGCTACAGATCCTCGCCCCCCAATCACTCCATTCTGGGGACTTTGACTAAGTTTGACTGATCAATTGGTTGCAGCTTATTTTCAACTTGGTATAAGGAACTTTGCAACAGAAACCTTGACCGGGGTGACAGGGAGGTTGGAGGCGTTGCCCGGCTTTCCCCCTTGGCTAGAATGAGTCAACCCTACCCCACAAGTCTACCGTGTACACACAAGTCGTTGTCGCTTCGTTTCAGGCGGCTTCAGCCCCCTAAATCCCCCAGTCTGGGGGACTTTGACAAAGGAAAGATTTCCAAAGTTCAAAGCCAGGACGACGGCTCAAAGTCCCCCATTTTTGGGGGATTTAGGGGGCGAAAGATCTCAGCAATGACAGATCGATCGACGTGTGTGCACACGGCAGACCCCACAAGTGGGGGATTTAGGTTGCTCTCCAAGATCTGTAGCCCTCAGAGATCAATTTGGTGTAAGGGCTAAGGATCGTGGATTAAATAACTCCGAAACTTCACCCTCACCCTAGCCCTGTCCCCAAGGAGCGGGAACCAGACTCTAGCCCCCTTATGCAGAAGGGTTGGCGAGGGCTTCGCCCCACTTCGTGAGGAGGGCGATCCGAGACTCTACAATTGTCGAAGTTATTTAATTCTCATTCCTAACTTTCTTTGCATTTGAGCATTAGCAATGTGCTTGCAGTTCCATGTCAGCAAGTAATCCAGGTTTTTGCCAGATCAGTGAGTAGCGCCAGAACAGATGCCTTTGGAGACGGAAACCAGGAACAACAGCGCTTGCAATTGTATTGATCTGCTTAAGGGACAACTGAGCAGAGCAAGTTGGTGCAACAGGTGTCAGCATCGCTGTTGATGTTTGATGCCATCTCAAATACGCGAGGTTGAGTGGAACTGAAATAGCGCTATAAGCATAATCTGCTAGGGTCACCTCTTGATAAAGCCCAAGAATCAGCAGTTTTCCAGAAGGGCGTAGCACAAACTTCATCTTCTTCAAAGCTGCCTCTATGTCCATGTGGTGTAATGCAGCGATCGACACGATCACGTCGTAAGCTGCTTCTGGTAAGTCAAATTTAAGAAAATCAGCTTGTCGGTAAGTAATATTAGAAGCAGGATAATGATTTGATGCTTCTGTTAGGATAGCGTTATCACTATCAAGTGCATCTACAACCTCCGATCGCTCCGCAAGTTTCCGAGTAAAAGAACCCAGCCCACAACCTACATCTAGCGCACGGTAGACCTTCGTGGGAATTTGGCGCAGTAGATAGCGATGGTAATGAGCATTATGGTTCCACATTGCTTGTTAAAATGAGTCAAGGCCCAACTTTTGATTGAAGTGACTCGATCGTTCTGATTCAGGTTCCTTAATTTTGCCAGTTTTGAGCGACCATTCACCCAACTTTAGACAACTTTCTGATTGAGCAGATACATCACAAACCCTTGATGAATTAGATTAAAGAGTGTGATCCAAATCGGGAAACAAGCGATCGTACTCAAAAGACGAATCATACGATGCCAACGTTTTTTGAGGGCGTAATCCTGAAAATGCTGCCAAATCATGATCATCAGATTGAGCGCGATCAGCATTGCTAAAGTAGTCGCTCCTTGAAACCACTGCTTCTCAGTCACCAAGTGGAGTCGGTTAGCCAAGGTGCCGTTAAGGACAAGCGTAGGATTTCTGAGCGGCGACATTTGATAAATAAAGAGCGCGATCGGCACCGTCAACCCTATCAGACACCCCAAACAGATTGCAGGATAATATCGCCATTGAGAAGTCATTTGCCCAGATCCTCCACGCTTTTGCTTGGAATGACTCGATCTCTCTAACTCAGGTTCCTGATTTCACCAGTCTTGACCGACAATTTGCCCTTGACGATCGAAGAGAACCGTCTGAACGTTCATCGTCGCATTGGCGTATTTTTTCACGTATGATTCCGATTTTTGACTGACCTTTCTCGCCAGCGTTGTAAAAACTGTGTCTGAAAGCTTCAATTCCATGAGTTTTTTTTGAGCAGCATCGGCCGTTTTGCATTCAAGAACCGCTTGAGCAGCAGCCAGATCACCCCCTACCGAAATTACCGCAGCACTGAGAATTTCAAGTTTTGCGTCGGCTAGATGACTGGATGTATTGAAGATGCCGCCTGCAAGTTTGATCAGCTTACCGTGATAGCCCAATAGTAGAACCGAAGTTGCTTTATGAAGTCCGGCTTCGACTAACAAAGCACCGATCCAGTTACCCGTTTGTACGATCGCTCCCGCATCCAACCCCAAGCGATCGGCTACCTGTAAACCATTACTGCCAATACAAAAAATTAAATCGGAGTGAGATTGCACTTTCTCTCGAAGCGAAACGCGAAATTCTTCTAAATGATCGGCGGCTGAGAATGGTTTTGAGATACCGCTCGTTCCGAGTAGAGATAAACCTTCGAGAATGCCAAATGCTTCATTTGAAGTACGCTGCGCGAGTTGACGACCTTCGGGGAGAATGATGGAAATTGTCAGGGTACGATCGCCCGGAATCAGAGCCAACAGATTCGCATCAAACAACCGTCGCGCATAGCTGTAGATTGCGGGATCTCCTGCGGCCGTTTTGCCCAATCCCTCGCCCGCCTGTAGGATGAGTGGAGGTTGATTGCCCCGTTCTGATAACCTCACCCAGGCCCAAATTGGCGTGTCGCGAGTCAAATCTAAATTGTCGCCCGGATCACTGAGGGTAATCGCGATCGCGCTGACTTCATCCAGTTTGGCGACTTGAGAAATTGGAATTTCAGCCAGGTCGGGCAATAGATCGAGAGAGACGATCGAGGGTGGGTCTGAATTCAATAACTGTAGAAAGGCCGCTTTGGCGGCAGCGACAGCGAAAACGGGAAGGGTGTAACCTGTGCGGGGCATGGGAGATGAGGAGTGAGGAGTGAGGGGTGAGGAGGGAGGAGACGTTGGACTTTAGTCTCTGGTCTTCTGTCTCTGTCTCATCACGGCTTGCGAGCGACCCATTGGGTGATGGGAGAGAGGGATTTCCAGCCGAGGAAACGACCGATCGGGGCGGCTCGTTGAATGGAGATGCGGGTGAATTCGCCGCCGACGCGATCGTGCCATTCAAAAAGCTTTTGTTCGCCTTTGAGGGTGACGACGTTGGCGACGAGACGACCGCCCGATCGCAGGGCTGACCAGCAGGTTTCGATCAGTCCTTCTGTGGTTGCGCCACCGCCGATAAAGATGGCATCGGGTTGAGGAAGGTCGGTGAGAATTTTGGGTGCGGTGCCTTCTAAAATCTGTAAATTTGGCGTTCCTAATGCGTTGGCGTTGTCAGCAATGTAGTGTGTACGGGAGCGTTCGATCGCAATGGCCCGACAGCGGGGGTGACTTCTCATCCATTCGATGGCGATCGAGCCACAGCCAGCCCCAACATCCCATAAAAGCTGGCCAGGTAAGGGGGCGAGGGCTGAAAGGGTGATCGCCCGAACTTCTCGCTTGGTCAATTGTCCGTCGTGGTGGTAAGCGTTATCCGGTAGTCCAGGAATTCGCGCGCGCGGAACGGCTTTAGAATCAGCGACACATTGAATGGCGATCGCGCTCAAGTCGTCTAATTCGGTCTGATTCCAGTCGGAAGCGATGCTTTGAAGGATGCGTTCTCTCGCGCCGCCCAAACGCTCTAAAACGGTGAGAGAACTGTTTCCAAAGCCTTTTTCGGTGAGTAGACGGGCGACGATCGCGGGCGTTTGTTTGCCTTCGCTCAAGACTAGCAGCTTTGCACCGGGATAGAGATACGCATTCAGCAACGCAAGCGGACGACTGCACAGACTCAGCGTTTCAACTTCAGTCAGCGACCATCCCAGACGAGAACAGGCCAGGCTAAAAGTCGATGGAGCAGGAACGATCGTCATTTCTGCCAGAGGAATTTTGCGCGTCAGCATCACCCCAATGCCGTAGCACATCGGATCGCCACTCGCCAAAACACAGATCGCCTGTCCCCGTCGCTGCATGATTTCTTCTACAGAATGATGAATTGGAGTCGCCCAAACAATTTTCTCGCGCCGATCGTCTGGAATCATCGCCAAATGACGATCGCCCCCTACCAAAATTTCTGCATGATCGACGAGAGAACGAGCGATCGCAGACAATCCAGCCAGCCCGTCTTCGCCAATTCCCACCACAGACAGCCACTTTTTCTCCAAGTCCAAACTCATCGCCTTCAATCCGACAAAACGTTAAGGATGCAGGATTCTCGATCCGTTCTCATGCTAAGTTACTGAAGCTTAGGGTTGGGAAAGTTCGGTGAGATTCCGATACTGTGCCGCAACTGTAATGGGCAAGCCCAAGTCAGAATGCCAACTCTAGGAATGTCATCAGGCATGTTGTTTGAGATTCTCTGCGTCGCACGGAGAAGGAGTTTCAGTGATATCGTCCCAATTTACTGCCTGTCCAGGGTTATTTTATGCCACATCGGCCGCAGATGGCGTTTTGTCACGCTTGCGGATTCCAGGCGGCGTTCTCAATGTTGAGCAGTGTGAAGCGATCGCCAATCTCGCAGATCAGTTTGGTGGCGGCTTTGTGGATGTGACCAATCGAGCGAATGTGCAAATCCGTGAGAGCAAGATTTCGCCAGAGGCATTGACGCAGTTACAAACCCTTGGGCTGGCTTCTCCGATTGCCGAAGTGGATGCCCTTCGCAACATTATGAGCAGTCCGACTGCGGGCAGCGATCGACAGGCAACGATCGACGTGCGTCCTTTAGTTTCTGAATGGAATCAAACCATGATTGCTCATCCAGAATTTGCCATTTTATCGGCTAAATTTAGCGTTTGTTTTGACGGTGGTGAAGCGGTTTCGGTGCGCGATCGACCCAACGATATTGCCTTTTCTGCGGTTAAAAATCAGTTTCATCTCGCCCTTAGTTTGGGAGACCGGGGAACCTCACCGCTAGATGTGGGTGTAGCAATTCAACCTGATCAGGTTCTGCCAACTTTACTGGCGCTGACTGAAGTCTATTGCGATCTAACCCCTCTAATTAATCGCCGTAAGCCTCGATTGAGAGACGTTCTACATGAGTTTGGGGTTGAATCTTACCTACAAAAAGTAGAACAGCGCTTGCCGTTTAAGTTTCAGGATTGTGAGGCGAAATTAAAGAAATCTTCCCCTTCCTATCAGCATTTAGGAATTCACGCTCAACGTCAACCAGGACTATTTTATGTCGGACTTGTGCTGCCTCTGGGACGATTAGAAGCAGTTCAATTAAAAGGATTAGCTAACCTATCGAAGCAATTTGGATCAGGTGAACTGCGCTTAACGCCCTGGCAAAATGTGCTGATTCCAGGAATCCGAGAGCAATCGCTTCCCCAACTCCACCGAGGGATAAAAGCGTTGGGACTAGACTGGTCAGAAAGAAGTTTTTGGGGTGCGATCGTCGCCTGTTCGGGTAAGGCTGGCTGCGTGTCTTCGGCGACAGAAACTAAGCAAGATGCGATCGCGTTAGTCGAAGATTTGCAAGGAAAAGTTACACTCGATCGACCGATTAATCTACACTTTAGCGGTTGCGAAAAATCCTGTGCCCAACATACTGAAAGTGACATTACGTTACTAGGAATAGAAACCGACGATAACGCTGCCGTCTATGATATTTACATTCGAGACAACGCTGAAGATCATACAAAATTCGGTCAAATCCTTTACTCAAACATTCCACCTGAACATCTTTCCCCGCTCATTGAGAACATGTTAAAAACCTACCAATTAAAACGCGAAAATTCAGATTCCTTTCGAGAATTCACTCAGCGCTACACCCTTCCGCAGCTTCAACACTTCTTTAACCAACCTCTTTAACCAACTTCCCTCCTCCCTCCTCCTTCCTCCCTTTTATGACCGACTACATCCGAGACGGCAACGAAATTTATCGAAACTCTTTTGCCATGATTCGATCGGAAGCCAATTTAGCCAATTTGCCCCCTGATTTTGAGACGATCGCCGTTCGATTGATCCACGCTTGCGGCATGACCGACTTGGTAGAAGATTTAGCCTACTCTGCCGACGCAGTACAAGCTGGACGATCCGCCCTTCAAGCAGGAGCCTCCATTCTCTGTGATGCCCGCATGGTCGCTGAAGGCGTGACACGACGCAGACTTCCCGCCAACAATTCCATAATTTGCACACTCAACGATCCACAAGTGCCAATGCTGGCGCAAAAAGTCAACAACACGCGCTCGGCGGCCGCTTTAGAACTCTGGCGATCGCAACTGGAAGGCTCAGTCGTGGCGATCGGGAATGCTCCTACTGCACTTTTTCGATTACTAGAGATGTTAGACGAAGGAGTGCCAAAACCCGCCTTGATTCTAGGCTTTCCCGTCGGATTTGTGGGAGCAGCCGAATCAAAAGCAGCCCTGGCGGCCCATAGTCGAGGCGTTCCTTTTATCACCCTTTTGGGACGACGAGGCGGAAGTGCAATGGCAGCCGCAGCCGTGAATGCGTTGGCAATGGAGGAAGAAGTGTGACGAACTCAAAAGGACGGCTTTATGGTATTGGCGTAGGGCCTGGCGATCCAGAATTGCTGACGCTCAAGGCCTATCGCTTGCTGAAATCAGCTTCCGTCGTAGCGTACCAATCCGCAGATAATCACGCCAGTGTTGCTCGATCGATTGTCGCAGGCTATCTCAACGATCGCCAGATCGAAGTACCGTTTCACTTTCCCCGCGCCCTCGACCCCTATGAAGCAAAACCGCTCTATGACCAGGCTGTGAGTCCGATCGCCGATCATTTAGCCGCAGGTCACGATGTTGTTGTTTTGTGTGAAGGCGATCCGCTATTCTATGGATCATTCATGTATCTGTTCACACGCTTTGCTCACTTGTATGAAACGGAAGTAGTTCCCGGTGTGTCTTCTCCGATGGCTTGTGCGTCTGCGATCGGGATTCCCCTCAGTTATCGCAATGATATTTTTAGCGTGTTGCCTGCCACTTTATCGAGTGACGTGTTAGCAGCTCAGTTAGTGAATGCTGATGCGGCCGCTATCATTAAATTAAGCAGACATTTTGCCAAAGTTCGGGATGTTTTGAAAAGAGTAGGATTGATGTCCAGAGCGCATTACATCGAACGAGCCACAATGGCCGAACAGCGGATTGTCGCCCTGGATAAAGTGGATGCCGATCGCGTGCCTTATTTCTCAATGATTCTTGTGCCGAGTACCGTTCAGCTATGACAAAAAGCAACGTAGCCGTGGTGATTTTGGGTCAGCAAAGTGTCCCGGTTGCCCGAAAATTAATGACGGCGTTACCGGGAGCCAAACTCTACGGATTAGTGGGACGAACCACAGACGTAGACGTTCACTTTGACCAGTTTGGGGACACTCTACGAGAATTGTTTTGTCAAGGAACGCCGATCGTGGGTCTGTGTGCCGCCGGAATTTTGATCAGAACACTGGCTCCCCTACTCTCCGACAAGCGTGCCGAACCGCCCGTATTAGCGATCGCCGAAGATGGCAGTGCAGTCGTTCCCTTATTAGGCGGATTGAATGGTGTGAATGACCTGGCGCGAAAGATTGCAGACGCTCTATCCGTTCGTCCAGCGATTACCACAACGGGAGAAGTTCGGTTTGGTTTAGTGTTAGAAAATCCGCCTTCTGGCTATCGTTTGTCGAATCCAGAACACGCCAAATCTTTTATGTCAGATCTATTATCTGGTGCAACCGTCAAGCTAGAAGGAACGGCTCCCTGGCTGAGTCAAAGTGCGTTACCGATCGAGCCATCTGGAGCATTAACGATTCAAATCACAGAGCAATCTATCTACAGTTCTCAAAACCATCTAGTCTACCATTCCGCTACGGTTGCTGTTGCTATTTCTGATACTGCAAATATTGAATCAGACGAGTGGATTAGACTTATTCAGCAGCGATTCATCGAGTCCAATCTGGCGATCGAATCCCTTGCCGGAATTTTCTCAGTCACTACCCAAGCCGCCAACCCCTGCCTTCACGCGATCGCCCACTTCTTCAACGTTCCCGCTCGCTTCCTCCCGCTCGCCCAACCCAATCAAATCAGCCTCTCTAAAGCACTCGCCCAGACCACCTCCTCCCTCCTCCCTCCTCCCTCCTCCCTCCTCACTTTAGCGATCGCTCCCCACCCTGTCGACGCGACTCAAATCGGACGACCACAAGGCAAATTAGCGATCGTCGGCACAGGCCCAGGCGGCCCAGATTGGATGTCACCTGAAGTCAGAGAAATTCTCCACGCGGCAACCGATTTAGTCGGCTACACCACTTATTTGAATCTAATCGGCTCTCTCGCAGACGGCAAACAACGCCACGACTCTGACAACCGCGAAGAAGAATCCCGCGCACGACTGTCCCTTGATCTGGCCGCAGAAGGGCGATCGGTCGCAGTCATTTCCTCTGGCGATCCCGGTATTTATGCGATGGCGACTGCAATCTTTGAAGTGTTCGATCGCGAAGCAAAACCTGAGTGGAACACGATTGACCTTCGCGTGTCTCCTGGCATTTCAGCGATGCAAGCGGCGGCGGCTTTGATTGGTGCGCCGATCGGACATGATTTTTGCGCCATTTCGCTCTCTGACATTCTCAAACCGTGGTCGATGATTGCCCAACGGATTACCGCTGCTGTGACGGCTGATTTTGTAATTGCATTCTATAATCCGATTTCAAGTCAGCGCACCTGGCAACTTTCGGAAGCGATCGCACGATTGAAGGAGCAGCGATCGCCCGACACGCCCGTCGTTTTGGCACGAAATGTCGGCAGACCTGGACAAGCAGTTAGAGCGATCACCCTCAAAGAATTCACGCCCGACCTCGCTGACATGCGTACTGTCATCCTGATTGGCTCCAGCAAAACGCGCACGATTCAACGCAATAACAACACCTGGGTGTATACGCCTCGCAGATACGATAAATAGAGTTGCGAACGCTAAATGAATCTCTTCACCTGCAAATCCGGGAACGAAGTCAGTGCCTTCAAGAATTTGTGAATGCTACCAAATCAATTAGGGGAATTCTGGTTCAAAGTCCCTCACTCGTGGGGGATCTAGGGGGCGTTCCTGGATCTAAAAGCGAAGCGTTCATCGAACTGACGTTAACGTAGATCATCTCCAAAGTTTGAGCAAAAAGCTCGATCGTTCCGACTCAAAACTCAAATGATCTCACTCACAATGCGATCGTTCCGACTGAAAACTCAATTGTTTGCCCTCACAATGCGATCGTCTCGACTGAAAGCTCGATCGCTCTAACTCAATGTCAGTTCGAGGAGAGTGACTCGCTTCGTTTCGATCGGCTTCAGCCCCCTAAATCCCCCAAAATTGGGGGACTTTGACAAAGAAAAAGTTCCAGAGTTCAAAGAAATTATGCTGATTCAAAGTCCCCCAGAATGGGGGATTTAGGGGGCGAATCCCTCAGCAACGGAGCGAAAAAGCTCCTCGAACTGACGTTAACTCAAAACTCAATTGCTCATCTCTTATCTCAAGCGTTGCCACCAAACTTGTAGTTTTTGCCAGAGTTGCCGACACCAGTGCCAAAAGCCTCGATCGCGCCTCCGAGGTTTGCGTTTTGGGCGTGAGGTTGGCAGAGAGCGATCGTACCAGTCATCTTGAGTTGGGGCAGCAGAACCGATCGCAGGGGCACGAATGGGAACAGGAGCGATCGCCTGATTGACCTCTCGCATCTCTGTTTTGCAGCTTTCGACCAGATCGTTTAGCCCAACGTCTGCAAACAGGTCGGCGGCGGCTTGGTAGGTTTGGGTTGCTTCCCATTTTTGGTCTAGCTTTGCGAGTGTGCGTGCTTTGAAAAGCAGAAATCGGGCCTGACTGTAGCGATCGCCGATCTGCTGTGCGAGGTCTAAGGCTTGCTGATAATAAGAGAGGGCGCGATCGTACTCTGCTTGAGAAAAATAAAAATCACCATAGCTGTTGAGCGTACTCGCCTCGCCCAATCGTGCCCCCACGTCGCGATACAGCCCCATCGCTTGCTGATAGTTCTCTAACGCTTCAGAACGTCGGTCAAGAAATTGCAGCACATCCCCCACGGCTTGGAGCGTATTCGCCTCGCCCAATCGATCCCCCACGTCTCGATACAACTCCATCGCTTGCTGATAGTTCTCTAACGCTTCAGAACTGCGCTTGAGAAATTGCAGCACATCCCCCACGGCTTGGAGCGTATTCGCCTCGCCTGACTGGTCTTCAAATTTGCGATATAGCTCCAGTGCGGTCTGATAACACTCCAGCGCCTTGGTCACATCGTCTTTTAGCTCAGACAGCAGATTACCCAGCCGAAAAAAGCTCTCCGCCAGATCAGACTCCAGCCCCAGTTTTGTCTGAAGCGCGATCGCTTTCTCATAAAACCCGATCGCCCGTCTGCGATTTTCAGAATCTCCATAACGCCGCTCATAAGTTCGCCCCAAACTTTCATACAGCGTCGCCAACAGGGGTGCATCGGTGCCTTGCTGCCGTTCGATCTGCTCGATCATCGCCAACAACTCTTCTGGCTGCAAACTAGACGGATCAGGCGGCTCAGACGATCGCACCTCCGATCGCGCAAAGTGTGAATAATCTGTCTGGGGCTTGCCCTCAAACCAGACCACCCCGCCCCGCCAACTCCAAAAATCAGGTGCCCGCTCTGCCAGCCTCACCAACACCGTATTCGTCAACCACACCACGATCGGAAACTCAAACGATCGCAGCGCCTCCCGCGTCCACTGCAAATAGCCAAAAAACCGATCTTGCTCAGACCGGGGCGCATCAAGCTTGACAGGCAACAACTCATCAATCCCCAACACCGTGACGATCGCAGGCACTCCGGTGGATAGGTCAGGCTGCGTATTGACCAACTGCTCTAGCGCATATCGCAAACTCGGCTCCTGCGATCGCACCCTGACCCGATACGTCAAAAAGTCTTGACCGCGCAACTCTCGCTCATAGTCTTGAATCAACTGCTCCCGCAGACTGGGATCGTCACACACCGCCAGCAGCAAATTGAGCCGAGTCGAGCTGGCTTCGATCGCCACCATCAACTTCTGATAATTTCGTCGATTTTCTACCTCAAGGTCGCTATCCATCACTCAATTAGTTTTTTTTGTTTGAGCAGATCAACGACGATCGGATGCACGTCATACCACAGCACATCATTCTCATATTCCAACACAAACAGCCCATGTAGCAGCGACAAAAACTGCTCACTCTTGGCATCGTTTGGCTCAAAATTTTTGTAAACCTCCGCCAAAAGATTGTACAGATTTAACCCCAACGGCCGCGCAAAATCATTCTTCAAATCTTTGACCGCCAGCCTAAAAATCTCCTGATCAATCACGATATCCTGTCGCTCTGGCTCACTGCGAATCAACAACAAACATTGAGAGCAACACTCTCTCGCAATGCGCACCAGTTCGCGCACAACACCCCACTTTTTAGCACCATCTGGATGGCAATCTCAGGCTCGACAAGCTCTCTAGGCAGACGACGATGTAAAACTTCTAAAAACAAATTGACCGACTTTTCTTTAGGAATCGCCGCCGGATCGCGAACCTCCTCAAACCGATAAAACTTACACACCTCAAACTGTCTGATCCGCGTACTCATCGCCGTCTGAAGCTCTGCCAACACCTCATTATCTCGAATCGCCGAAATCGGAATCGTGTAAATAATCCGAAACTTGGGCAAAAAGAGTGCATTAATATTATTTTTGTAGATCTCTTTAACTAAATTGAAATCTAATTTATCCAGATCATCAATCACCACCAGCACTTCTTTCTTTGTCGCCGTCTGAATGGCCGTCGCAATCAAATCCGCCTTTCTCGCTAACTCCGAAATACTCTTTTCAAACGTCGTTTTGATCTCCTCTCGAAAGGTTTTTTCATTTTTGAGTCTCGCCGTCAAAACTTTGAAAAATTCGCCCCCCACGCCCATTTCAGTCTTGATATCTTGACTGCTGACCTGCGTCTGAGTCGTCGAAAACCAGTGCAGCAAATCTTGCTTAATCCCTTCCGAAATCGGAATTTGTCGCTTGGTTGCCTCACTCATCATCGACAGCGCCACCGAATACAAAATATTCACATGATCGACGGCTGACATCTCAACCAGATCAGCGATCGAAAAGAACACCACAAAATAGCCCTGCCGCATCATCTTGTTAGAAGACTTGGCCAGCAGCGTCGATTTGCCACAGCCCCGATGCCCCGCAAAAACCAGCTTGCCATTGGTGGGCGCGTCTTCGATCGCTTGCTCAAGTTTGGCGATCGTCTCACTGCCATACTCCACGCGAAACGCCGCAATTTGCTCCGCCGTCAGCAACGGAAACAACTCTAAATCTCGATAAGCCTTCCGAAAGGTTTCTAGAAGCGACTTCTCCATCTGACAGCTACCCCAAACGCTGCCCCCATCATACCGAAGCCGCGTAAATTGCTTCTATCTAAATGAGTTTCTGAAAGAATCAACCTGATGAACGATTCGATCAAATAGACAGTCAAATAGATAAAACAGTCACAAATCTGTAAATGAAAGCCTCTACAATGATTGGGATTTAACCCCGAAGAGTTTGGCTAAACCCTTATGCCTCGTCGCAACGACCTCCACAAAATCCTCTTGATTGGTTCTGGCCCGATTGTGATCGGGCAAGCCTGCGAATTCGATTATTCTGGAACCCAAGCCTGTAAAGCCTTGCGAGACGAAGGGTACGAAGTGGTTTTGGTCAACTCCAATCCGGCGACGATCATGACCGACCCCGACACCGCCGATCGCACCTATATTGAGCCGCTCACCCCCGAAATGGTGGCCCTGATCATCGAAAAAGAACGCCCCGATGCCCTCCTACCCACAATGGGCGGACAAACTGCCCTCAATCTCGCGGTCGCACTCGCCAAAAACGGCACCCTCGACAAGTACAACGTCGAATTGATCGGCGCAAAACTCCCGGCGATCGAGATGGCCGAAGACCGTCGCCTGTTTAAGGAAGCAATGGGGCGGATTGGGGTGGCTGTGTGCCCGTCTGGTCTGGCTGAGACTCCTGAAGAAGCGCAGACGATCGGCAAGCAGATTGGCAGCTATCCCTTGATCATTCGTCCGGCGTTTACGATGGGCGGATCGGGTGGCGGCATTGCGTACAACCAGAAAGAATTTGAGGAGATTGCTCAATCTGGGTTAGATGCCAGCCCCGTGTCTCAGATTTTGATCGAAAAGTCGCTGCTCGGCTGGAAGGAATATGAGCTAGAAGTGATGCGCGATTTGGCGGATAACGTGGTGATTATCTGCTCGATCGAGAACCTTGATCCGATGGGCATTCACACAGGCGACTCGATCACGGTGGCCCCCGCCCAAACGCTGACCGACAAAGAATATCAACGGCTGCGGGACGCTTCGATCAAGATTATTCGCGAAATTGGCGTTGAGACAGGCGGCTCAAATATTCAGTTTGCGATCAATCCCGTGACGGGTGAATTGGTGGTGATCGAGATGAATCCTCGTGTGTCGCGCAGTTCGGCCCTGGCATCTAAGGCAACCGGATTTCCGATCGCCAAAATGGCCGCAAAACTCGCCGTCGGCTACACATTAGATGAGATTCCCAACGACATCACCAAAAAGACACCCGCCAGCTTTGAACCGACGATCGATTACGTCGTCACCAAAATTCCTCGCTTTGCCTTTGAGAAATTTGCAGGATCGCCTGCTGTTCTGACCACTCAAATGAAGTCCGTGGGTGAGGCAATGGCGATCGGGCGCACCTTTCAAGAATCGTTTCAGAAAGCATTGCGATCGCTAGAAACAGGTCGCGCCGGATGGGGCTGCGATCGCCAGGAAATGTTGCCCAGCCTCGAACAAATTCGTGCAGGCTTAAGGACTCCGAACCCCGATCGCATCTTCACCGTCCGTCATGCCATGCAGATGAAAATGGGCGTAGACGAAATCTACGAACTCACCAACATCGATCCCTGGTTTCTCGACAAAATGGCCGACCTGCTCGAAACCGAAAAACTGCTCAAACGCACCACGCTGACCAGCTTTAGCAAAGCGCAACTCTATCAGATCAAGCGCCAGGGATTTAGCGATCGTCAAATCGCTTTCGCCACCAAAACCACCGAAGATGACGTTCGCGCCTACCGCAAATCGCTGGGCATCGTTCCGGCGTACAAGACCGTAGACACCTGCGCGGCAGAATTTGAGGCGCTCACGCCCTATTACTACTCGACCTACGAAGAAGAATCCGAAGTATTGCCCTCTGACAAACGCAAAGTCATGATCCTGGGCGGCGGCCCCAATCGGATCGGACAGGGCATCGAGTTCGATTACTGCTGCTGTCATGCGTCGTTTGCGCTCAGAGCCGATGGGTTTGAAACGATCATGGTCAACTCCAACCCCGAAACGGTTTCGACCGACTACGATACGAGCGATCGTCTCTACTTTGAGCCACTCACCAAGGAAGATGTCCTCAACATCATCGAGGCCGAAAATCCCGAAGGCGTGATCATCCAATTTGGCGGACAGACTCCCTTGAAATTAGCCGTCCCGCTCCAAACCGCCCTAGCAACCCTCAAAACGCAAGATTCAACCCTCAACACCCAAATCTGGGGCACCTCGCCTGACTCGATCGACATCGCCGAAGACCGCGAACGCTTTGAGAAGATTTTGCGCGAATTGGATATTCTGCAACCGCCCAATGGTCTGGCCCGCAGCTACCGAGATGCGCTCAAAGTCGCTCAGAGGGTCACTTATCCCGTTGTGGTGCGTCCTAGCTATGTGTTAGGGGGTCGGGCGATGGAAATTGTCTATTCGGATGCAGAACTCGATCGCTACATGACCTATGCCGTTCAGATTGAGCCAGATCACCCGATTTTGATCGACAAGTTTCTCGAAAACGCCATCGAAGTTGATGTAGACGCGATCGCCGATGCCACAGGTGAAGTGACGATCGGCGGCATCATGGAACATATCGAACAGGCGGGCATTCACTCTGGCGACTCGGCTTGCTCGATTCCGTCGGTGACGCTGACACAGCCTGTATTGGCCCAAATTCGCACCTGGACAATTCAACTCGCCAAAGCGCTCAAAGTCGTCGGCTTGATGAATATTCAATTTGCCGTCCAGGGCGACCAGGTTTACATTCTAGAAGCCAATCCGCGCGCCTCTCGGACGGTGCCCTTTGTCTCGAAGGCGATCGGTCAGCCCCTCGCCAAAATCGCCGCTCGCATCATGTCCGGCAAAACCCTTAAGGAACTCAACTTCACCGAAGAAAAAATTCCCCATCACATCTCGGTTAAAGAAGCCGTTTTGCCTTTCGACAAATTTCCCGGCACCGATACGATTCTCGGCCCAGAAATGCGATCGACTGGAGAAGTCATGGGCATCGACACCGATTTTGGGAAAGCTTACGCCAAAGCAGAACTGGCTGCGAGTCAGCGCTTGCCGCTTAAGGGAACCGTGTTTGTCTCGATGAACGATCGTGAAAAAACGCTGGTCGTTCCCGTCGTCAAAGATCTGATGTCCCTGGGCTTCAAAGTCGTCGCCACCGAAGGCACCCGCAAAGTTCTTAAAGAAAACGGCTTAGAAGTCGAGCTAGTCTTAAAACTTCATGAAGGCCGCCCCCACGTTTTGGACTCGATCAAAAACGAACAAATTCAGCTCATTATCAACACACCTTCAGGGGAAGAAGCCTACACCGACGATCGCCTGATCCGCCGCACCGCTCTGACTTACAAGATTCCGATCATCACCACGATCGCAGGCGCAACAGCCACCGCTGCCGCAATTCGCTCTCTCCAGTCTCAACCCCTGACTGTCAGCGCCTTACAGGACTATATTCACCCCTAGCCCTCAATCCTGAGCAACGAACGGATCAAATCTGGCGAATAAGCTATACTAGCGATTCGATAATTCCTGGATTCGTTGCTCTAAGGTTCGATCTACCATGCGGCAGATGAAAATCAGTCACCCCTGACCGTATATCTATAAGACTGGTTTGAAGCCGCGCTTCCCGTCTCTCTAAAAACTTAATAAAACGTTAAATTTTTCTAGACTATTGACCGATCTTCTAATAAATCTGCGATTCTGTCTCACAGGATGCACTCAGTAAATTCGTTTCTGGGTAAGCTGTATGTATATTAAAGAACCTGAAACTGAATCCCCTACGGCTTTTCCCCACTCATCTGCCAGAAATGGACGAAAGGTTTCTCATAATCTTTACAAAGCTTAACCTCTTCATCCATAATCAAGACATCACTGTACTAGTGACATCTAGCAATACGCTATTGGGCTGATTGAGGTGTGTAATGCTTGAGACACCTTCCCTTCAGGGTTGCTGTCTTAACGAACCGAGTCCTTTCTAGAAAAACTCATAATTCCATCACTTCTACTCGAGATCAGCGTTATGAAGACAGTCCAAACTCCCACCGATTCAGTCCGTGCTTACCTGCGCGAAATTGGTCGTGTTCCCCTGTTGACTCACGAACAAGAAATTCTCTACGGCAAACAGGTTCAAAAGTTGGCGCTGATTAACCAAACGCGAGAGGCGCTGACGCTGACGCTGGGTCATTCTCCTGATGAGATCCAGTTGGCGCAGCAAGTTGGGTTGTCTGAAACAGAAATCCGACAAGCGATCGCCGAGGGCGAAATTGCCAAACGTCGTATGGTCGAGGCCAATCTGCGTTTAGTCGTTTCGGTTGCCAAAAAATATACCAAGCGCAACGTGGACTTAATGGATCTGATCCAGGAAGGCACGATCGGAATGCAGCGTGGTGTTGAGAAATTTGATCCCACTAAGGGCTATCGGTTCTCAACTTATGCTTACTGGTGGATTCGGCAAGCGATTACGAGAGCGATCGCCGAAAAAGGCCGCACCATCCGCCTCCCCATTCACATCACCGAAAAGCTCAACAAAATCAAAAAAGCCCAGCGGGCTCTCGCTCAAAAACTAGGACGAGCCGCCACCGCCGCAGAATTGGCCGTTGAGTTAGAACTGACTCCCAGGCAAGTGCGGGAATATTTGGAGCGATCGCGCTCTCCCCTCTCCTTAGATCTGCGAGTTGGCGACAATCAAGACACCGAATTGGGCGAACTGCTCGAAGACACGGGCCCCTCTCCCGAAGACTTTGCGGCTCAAGCGTCTCTTCGCAAGGATCTGGAGACTTTGATGGCGGATCTCACGCCTCAACAGCGAGAAGTTTTGGCGCTGCGGTTTGGCTTAGAAGACGGAAAAGCTTTGACGTTGGCTAAAATTGGCGACCTGCTCAACATCAGCCGCGAACGAGTCCGTCAAATCGAGCGTGAAGCCCTCACCAAGCTACGGAAGCGCAAAGGCGACATGGGTGAGTATCTGGCGAGTTAGGGATGAGGGAGAACTTCGATGATCTGTTCCCCCTTTGGGGGTAATCCGCTGCGCGAGGAGGGATGAGGGATGAAAGGATCGTTCTGATTAATTTGTGCGATGCTGAGATCTTTCGTTTGATTTGGATGAGCTTGTAGGGTAAGGCGGAGCGATCGGACAGTCGATCGTTCCGCTTTTTGACTTAACGTCAGTTCGATGAACGCTTCGCTTTTAGATCCGGGAACGCTCCCTAAATCCCCCACGAGTGAGGGACTTTGAACCAGAATTCCTCTCTGAAAGTAACCAAAAGTTCTAATCCATCCCTCATCCCTCATCCCTCCGAGTGTAGACAATCCCACCTTTTAAGTTCGGTTCTACTGACTCCCAGTTGGTGTTTGAGTTGTTAAAGTAGTTTTAACAAAAGAACGATACAGTCCTCTCAGCGAGGTTGGTTAACGTGAACGACACATCGAATCAAGTTCCAGAATTCATCAAGGGTGGCGAGCCTGGACTGCTGTGGCAGTATGTGCAGTCTCTTAGCCCAGAAACGATCGCTCAACTCTCAAAGCCGTCTTCATCTGATGTTTTTCAGGTGATGGAGCGCAATATCATTGGTCTGCTGGGTGGCTTGCCTGCCGAAAGCTTTGACATTACGATTACGACGAGTCGAGAGCATCTTGGTAGACTGCTGGCTTCTGCCATGATGAGCGGTTATTTCATTCGTAATGCCGAACAGCGCATGACCTTTGAGAAATCCTTTGAGGTTGCCGAACCCGGAGAGTAGTTAGATGATGAGTCACTGGTTGCGTCTACAAAGATTACTGACCTGTGGCAAAGAATAGTAGTTCTTTCCAAAAAGCTTTGAATCGTAAGCAAGATTCGGTAGATCACACAGACGGTCTGCCGAATTTTGACGTGTTGGCGCTGCGACGATCGCTCCTCACCTGGTATGCCCAATCCGGTCGAGACTTGCCCTGGCGCAGAACTCGTGACCCCTATGCAATCTGGGTTTCAGAGATCATGCTGCAACAGACGCAGGTAAAGACGGTGATTCCTTATTACGATCGCTGGCTGGCTCAGTTTCCGACGATCGCGTCTCTAGCATCTGCCGATTTACAACAGGTTCTCAAAGCCTGGGAAGGGTTGGGCTATTACGCTCGTGCTAGAAATCTGCATCAAGCCGCGCAGAAGATTGTTCAAACTCACAATGGAACGTTTCCGCAAGATCCGACAGACGTTCTCGCCCTGCCTGGAATCGGTCGCACGACGGCAGGCGGCATTCTCAGCGCGGCCTTTGATCAGTCGATCGCCATTCTAGACGGCAATGTTAAGCGAGTTTTAGCCCGACTGATCGCATTAGAAGTGCCTCCCAGTAAAGCTTTGCCAAAATTATGGAACCTGTCTGAAATCGCGATCGATCCTGACCACGCTAGAGATTTTAATCAGGCGATCATGGATCTGGGCGCGACAGTTTGCACAACTCACCATCCTGCTTGTTTGATTTGTCCCTGGCAATTGCACTGTCAGGCTTACAATCTAGACATGCAATCTCAGGTGCCTATGTCAGAAGCGCGTGCCCCCATTCCCCACAAAGAAATTGGCGTAGCAGTAATTTGGAACGACCAGCAGCAGATTCTCATCGATCGCCGCAAATCAGACGGCTTATTGGGTGGCTTATGGGAATTTCCGGGTGGAAAAGTCGAACCCAGTGAAACGATCGAGGCTTGCATCAGGCGCGAGATTCAAGAAGAGATCGGCATTGAGATTGAAGTGGGCGATCGCTTAATGGTCGTTGACCACACTTATACTCACTTTAAAGTCAGGCTGAATGTACATCATTGCCAATATGTGAGTGGAGAACCGCAAGCGATCGCCTGTGATGAAGTGCGCTGGGTTGAGTTGTCAGACTTGGATCAGTACCCCTTTCCCAAAGCAAACTTGCAGATCATTCAAGCGCTGCGAGACAACAAAGCCTGAAGCTTATCTAACTCAAGGGTTAAGCCTTTGGAAAGGTAAAGATTTCTGCCTTTTAGAATACTTCGAGATGTAAAATTCTGCTGCTAAAATCATGGATTCTAACCCAAAGTGAATGTGATGAATTTCTCGCTTTGGTTGCCCAAGTGATCGCGTCCTGATAACGGTGAAAGGGAGTGTCTACTCATGATTGGTAAATCTGTCAATCCACAACAAAAGCATATTGTTCTGTCGTCTCACCCGGCTCAATTTGGCCCCAAGCCGATCGCCCTTCATTGGGGAGCCGCCGATCCGCTCAAACGTGGCCCAATTATTGGCACAGTTCTCAATCCCGCTCATCGCAATGTGATTGGCACTCACTCAGGCTCTTACGCCGTCTATCGCGCTCTAGCGGTGGCCAGTGGCAGTCTACAAGCCAACCATCGCGCAGACTTGACAAATACCTCCCCGGCGGCGCACCTTGGGCCACATCCTGCCTGGGCTGACCCCGATCGCATTGTTTCACTCGATCCGTTTGGCGCTTTGGTGGGCGAAGTTTATTCTGATTTGTATGAACAGGGCTATGATATTCGACCGTCGATCGCCATCACGCAAGCCCACATCAACATGCCAGAACTGCAAGAAGCCGTCGCCAAAGGTCGATTGCAAGAAGATGGTTTGATCATGAAACCCGGGGGCAATTTGGTTGTAACTAAGGCGGCGATCGAGCCTGTCTGGTATCTTCCCGGCATTGCCAAGCGGCTGGGCGTTGAAGAAAGTTTGCTGCGTCGCACGTTGTATGAACACACAGGCGGCATGTTTACCGATCTGATTACTCGTCAAGATCTCAAGGTGTTTTTGCCTCCGATCGGGGGTCTGACGGTTTACATCGTGGGCGATCCGGCTGCCATTACTGATCCCAACAAGCCGCTCGCCGTTCGGGTGCATGATGAGTGTAATGGATCGGATGTGTTTGGATCAGACATTTGCACTTGTCGCCCTTATCTCGTTCATGGCATTGAGGCCTGCATCCAAACGGCTCAAGAAGGCGGCGCGGGTGTGATTGTCTATTTGAGAAAAGAAGGTCGGGCGCTGGGAGAAGTCACCAAGTTTCTCGTCTACAACGCTCGCAAACGTCAAGAGGGGGGCGATCGTGCGGATGCCTACTTTGCCAGAACTGAGTGTGTAGCGGGCGTTCAAGATATGCGCTTTCAAGAACTGATGCCTGATGTATTGCACTGGTTGGGAATTACGCTCATCGATCGCTTCGTTTCAATGAGCGATATGAAGTACAACGCGATTACCCAATCGGGCATTCAAATTATCGAACGGGTTCCCATTCCTGACGAACTGATTCCCGCTGATGCGATGGTCGAGATTGAGGCCAAAAAAGCGGCTGGCTACTACACTCAGGGCGAAGTGTTGACCGAAGAAAAGTTAGCAGAAATTAAGGGACGGGGGCTGATTGAGTAGGAGGGAGGAGAGAGGAGGGAGGAGGGAGGAGAGAGGAGGGAGGGTTTAGGGCAGCAATTCCAAATTCAAAAAATAGGAGGAGTCAGCAGTTTTGAAAGCAGAGGCATACTGTTGTCAGCACGGCAGGCTGAGTAGCTCAGGGACATCGCCAGGGAGAGAACCAAAATTAACATTCTCTTTTGGCAACTTCTTTCCTGAATGGGAAACCATTTGAAAAACATTAAAATCTGGGAGCAGCCCAATTGTGCAAAATCTCGGATAGCCTAGAGGAGGTCAGTAGAGAGCTGTAATAACAGGGAATCGTCGTTCTACCGCATAACCAGCCGCATCAAAGCATTTTAGATTGCCCAACAAAGCTTTTTCAACGCTTATGCAATTTTGCAGGAATCGAGGATGTTTTTGAGTGCTGCTAAAAACTCTTGTTCTAGATAGGGCTTAGTAAAGTAGGCGGTAGCACCCAATTGCATTGCTAGTCGGCGATGTTTTTCATTGCTGCGAGACGTAAGCATCACCGTAGGAGTAAGTGAGAGTTGAGCATCTTGACGGCGGTAGTTAAGAAACTCAAACCCATTCATATTAGGCATTTCAATATCACAGATCACAAGTTCTATAGGTGAATTTTGACGCAACTGATCGATCGCTTCCCAACCATCCTGTGCTTGTAAAACTCGAAACCCTGCTCTTTCTAAAGTTAGGGCTAGAGGTCGCCGTAAGGACGCAGCATCATCGACCACAAGAACTGTGGGAGTTTGAGTTGTTTTGATAAAGGTTGAGCGTTCGCTAACTGACAATGTTTGACTGTTAGAAACAGCAAGTAGTTCGGATTCCTTTGTGGGTGCAATCCTACTTCTGCTTTGTGCTTGGTTTAGACTCAATAGAGCCGCGCCATCAATGACTGGGACTAAGCTACCATCTGCCAAAACAGTACAGCCGTAAACGTATGTAGGAGGTGCGAGTATAGCACTGAAAGGCTTAATGACTAACTCTTGCTCGGTGACCAAACTATCAACCTCCAAAGCAAAAATCTGCTGCTCTTGACGCAAAATTAGCACTGGCAGTGCCCAGGTCTCAGGAGAAGGCACAACGACTAACGTTTTGCTGAGAGGAGCATCTGGCAGTGGACAACGATAGTCTAAAAGACTAGCAAGCCGATCAATTGGGATAATCTTCTCTTGCCAGTATAAAAAGCGCTGTGTGCCTGATTGTCGAACTTCTTCAATTTTTGGAGTGACAATTTCCTCAATGCTGTCGATCGGCAAAGCTAGTGCAGTAGTGCCAGTCAAGCAAACAGCTAAATTCGCAATGGTCAGGGTTAGTGGTAACTGTAAAGTAAAGGTCGTTCCCCGCTCGGTAGTAGAAGCTACTGTGACAGTCCCTTTGATTGAGCGCAACTGCGATCGCACCACATCTAGCCCCACTCCTCGCCCAGAAAGTCTGCTAACCTGCTGGGCAGTTGAAAATCCTGGTGCAAAAATTAATTCGCAAAGCTGATTAGGGGATGTGACAGCAAGTTGTTCAGAAGAAAGCCATCCCAGATCAAGTGCTCGCTTCTGAATCCGATCGAGATCTAGCCCTTGCCCATCGTCTTTGACTTCAATAATCGTTTGATTTCCTTTGTGATACGCCCGAATTATAATCTGCCCCTGTTCTGGTTTGTCACGTTGTTGCCTGACTTCTAAAGGCTCAATACCATGATCGAAAGCGTTATGGAGTAAATGCAGCAATGGGTCGTAGAGTTTTTCCAGGATTGATTTTTCAACTAAGATCTCAGCGCCGATCAGCGTCAAGCTAACAGGCTTGTGGTGAGTCGTCGATAGGTCTCGCAGGACTCGATGAAACCGATTCAAAACTTCATGTAGCGGCATCATTCGTGCCTGCATGATCTCGTCTCTCAGATGAGTCACCATCCGACGTTGCTGAATTAGCATTTGATGCGGTTGTTTGCTGAATAACGCAATGTCCTCAACCGTTTCTTCCATTTGCATCATGCTCTCAAGGATCTCTTGAACCTGAGACTGTAAAGCTCCATAGTTATCCATTTCGAGCGGGTCAAATTCAGTCGATGCAAAACTAGGAAAAACGAGATGATGGACATTAGCAGACGTTTTATCAGGTTCTCCTCCCCGTTCTGAGACTGGCTTATTACCTGGGTGTTGCCGCTCCGGTGCAATTAGCATTTGATCAGATAGCTTCCCAATGCGATGCACCATCTTTTGAAATTGTGCGAAACGATCGAGTAGCTCTCGTAGTGAGCCTTGTAGCTGATCATTTTGAAGGGAAAGACCATCGCGATTAATGGCTAGTTCGCCGACTAAATTATTGATTCGTTCCAGTCGCTCTGCATCAACTCGAACAGTCAAACTAGGAGGAGAGGGTGCTTCAAGTTGCTGATTGTAGATAGTCTGACTCGCTTGATTGAGTGGAGATAGCTCAAGAGATTGACTAACCTGGAGCAGTCCATCAGCCTGGTGGTCGAGTCGCGCTAATTGTCCCGTCTGAGCGTGTTGATTGAGATCGGCAGGGTTAATTGCTAGATCTGTTGGAAAGGTAGGTGCCGTGTTGTTTTGCAGCGAAGGCTCAACGATTATTGGTTCGATTATTGGCTCGATCGACGGTGTGGATGCTTCTATTTCTAGTATCTCTGTAGAGTCAAACTCAACATTCGTGCCACCAAAAGTACTTTGTAACAGAGAAAGCGAGATTTCGAGATCTGCGATCGTTTCTTCTGTCTCAGCAGGCTGTATTTCGTGAGGAGTCGTTGAATTTAAGACGCTTGCATCAATGCCTGCCAAGGCTGCTAATGTAGCAGAAGGGCCAAATTCTTGAGAGCGATCGCCTGTTAGCACCGCCTGTTTATTACATTCAAAATCAGCGAGTGCTAGTTGGGTAATTTCTAAAGCGCGATCGGGATGAGCATTCAGGGCCTGCTGTACTGTTTTAGCGATTGCCCCAAACCCTGGCAAGTTCAAAAACTCAGCAAACCCTTCAAAGACTTCAACCTGTGCCCTGACTTCTCCAGCAACCTCATACTCTTGAGGATGAGAGATCACCCTCGCCAAACGCTCTAAGCCTTGAGCAACATCTACTTCAAAAATGGCGGAAATCATATCGACTCCCAGATCAGTTGAGCTAGGAAGGTAGCTATCTGCCTGGAGCAGGGTATCGCCGCATCGTTCCTCAAGTTGGCTAAAAATGGAATCTGCGATCGCTAAAGCGGCTTCTGGGTCGAAAGTTCCCGTAGTGATCTGCTCCATCAGAGGCAATCGAAGACAATCATAAGATTGCAGCAATTGGCTTTCTAGGTCAGCATCAATCTCCAAGGCTTCACTGTAGAGCGCCTTAAAAACATTTTCAAGTCGGTGAGCCAGGGTCGCGATCGCATCCAAGCCCACACTCGCAGCGCCTCCTTTCAGGGAATGAGCAGCCCGCATCAAGTTATGAACTTTGGCAGTACTGCGTTCTTGTCTCAACGTCAGTAACCCTACTTCGAGAATCTGTAGTAACTCAGGAGCCTCTTCGACGAAAAACTGGTAAGCTTGGTCACGAATATCAGGGTCAAGTGCCATATGGCTATCCTATTTGATTTGTGAGAATTCAGTAGTTAGTGACTAGCCGCAATCAATGGCTAAGAACTAATCACTAACAACTCGCGATTTGAAGATGCTTACAACTGATTTAGGATGGCTATAGTAGCCCAGTAATTCAGTGGTTAGTGATCAGGCTTGTTGCTGGGTTATCATTGTCTTAGCCTGACAAGCGGTAAGAAGTAGAGAGTAGAAGAACATTAGCTCACTTTGAATTTACCTACACTTTCTTGAAGCGTTTGAGCCACTTTTCGGAGTTGTGCAAAAGAGAAAGAAACTTGATTGGCTTCATTGGAGGTCTTATTTGCGATCGCTGCCACATCTTGAATAGTTTCAGCAACCGTCTCAGAGGTTTTGGACTGTACCACAGTTGCTTGAGCGATCGCTTCAACTAAGTGACCAATTTGAGTACTCACGGCTGTAATTTTATTCAGGCTTTGTCGAGTTTCATCTACAAGCTTTGTTCCCATCACCACCTGCTCAGTTCCTGATTCCATCGCGGCAACCACCTCTCTTGTCTCTGTTTGAATGTTGACAACTAGCTTTTTAATGTCTCCCGTCGCATCCGCCGATTGTCGCGCTAGTGCCCGTACCTCTTCGGCAACGACTGCAAAGCTTCTCCCGTCTTCTCCAGCGCGCGAGGCTGCGATCGAAGCATTCAACGCCAGCATATTGGTTTGAGCCGCGAAAGCGCTAATCAGGTCTACAACCGTAGAAATTTTCTGAGAAGACTCTCCCAGATATTTCACTTTTTTTGCTGTCTCAGCAACCGTTACCCGAATCGCTTGAATTCCATCAACGGTTCGGTTCATCGCTTCATCTCCTTCCTTAACCGTCTCGGCTGCCAGTCGCACTGCCACTTCAGCTTGTTCTGCGTTGGCTGCAACCTCTCGAACTGCAATCGCCATTTCTTTCACCAGATCCAGGGCAACACCAATTTCCTCTGCTTGGCGAAGCGCTTCCCCTGAGAGCAATTGCACTGACGTTTCACTCGTACTAGTTGTTTCTACCACTTGGTCGGTGGATTCCTGCACTTGCAGCACGATTTTCCGCAAGCTATCTACGGTGGCATTATAAGAGTCAGCGATCGTGCCGATTTCATCCACGGTTACTTTTGCGCGAGTCGTCAGATCCCCTTTACTAATCGGATCGACTTCTAGAAGCAGCTCTAAAGCACGCTTTTGTAGTCCTTCTTTGAGTTGACGTTGCTCCTCTGCGAGGCGAGTGGTTTGTTCCAGTAGTTCAACCCGGTAAATGGTTAGTCCAAGCTCATAACCGAGCCGCTTGAGAAAGTTGATCTCAAACTCTTGCCAATCGTGAGTTGTCGAGCAGGAATGAGCTATCAGCAAGCCAAAAGGTTGGTTGGCGCTCGCGATCGGAACGATAAGACTAGCTTTGACTTCTAGACCCTCCAGCAACTTTAAATGCTCTGGATGGAAGTTTGCCTGAGTTACGTCACTCACCGCAACAATCCGCCCCTCTCGATAAGTTTCGCGTAGCGCTTCTGGTATGCAGGAATCACTAATGTTTCCATCCAGAGCACTAGACCAGCCTGCCTCAACTGATTCAGAAATCACTCCGCTGGAACCAGTATCAAAGCGATAAATAACGATGCGATCGAGCTTGAGAAGCCGACGAGAATCTTCGACTGCCTGATCAAAGATCAATTGAAGATCCTTTTCCCGTACCACACCTGATCCTTTTGCTGCGGTCAGTTGACGTTCTTGGCTAGCTTCAAAGGTTTGCGCCTCTGATGAAAGTTGTAGCTGAGTAACCATGTAATTAATGTTGTCTCCTAGCGAGGAAACTTCGTCTTCACCTCGAATGCGTAAACGAGTTTTCAAATCACCTTGACCAATTTTCTCAACTGCTGCCGCCGCCGCAAGGATTGGACGGGTCGCTCGGTTTGCAATGAGTGTGGCTAATATCGCGACGAGCAAGGCCGTAATTCCAGTTCCAATGGTCAAAGTAGAAAGTAGCTGTTGCTGTGGTGCGAACGCGACTGCGGTATCCATCGAGATGATTGCTCGCCAATTAAGGTCTGGCAGTCCTTGCACTGTAACAGGAGGGCTATAAGCGAGCAGTTGCTCAGTCTTTGTTCTTGTGTTGGTAGACAGGGCAACATCCGCTTGCTCTGCTGCTTTTAAGTCTTTAAAGTCAGGATAAATATCGCCAGGCAACACTGGGCTGTACACTTCTTTAAAGTCTGTAGCTTGTACCCCTGAAGAAGGGATTGCTCTCACCCTCGTTCCTTCGGTTGTTCCTGTCGGGCCAATGAAAATTTCTTCAGAGGCATCAAGGAGATAGTATTGAATTCCTTGAGTGCCAAAGTTGCGAATCACATCTTCTAAGAACTCTACAGGCATCCGGCCGCGGACGACTGCGATCGGTTGACCCGTTACTTTGTCTTTGACCGTGGAAGCGATTTCAACGCTGAAGATGCCTGAGCTTTTTGAAACAACTGGCTGGCTTAAGATTGCGCCGTTGGTCTTGAGTGCAGCCTGAAAATAGTCCTGATTAAGTTGGTTATCCAGGGGTGAACCTGGGGTTTGAGCAATCACATTCCCGTCGAGAGCAAAAATAGCAATGCTGTCGTAGTTTCTGTAACTCTCAAGAAGCTGAGTGAGAACTTCTGCCTTGTCTTGTGCACTCATCTTTGAGCGTAATTCGGGATCTGTAAAAGCATCCAGGTTTGCGATCCCCTTAATATCTTCAAGTCGATCGCGCATGAATAAACTTGCTTTATTCTGTAAGTCTGCGGCTTTTGACTTCCCAAATTCCTCAGTTTGAGTCGTAATCGATTGATTGGCGAAGTAGTAGGCGACTCCTCCAATGATCAATACTGGCGTTGTGCCAATCACGATCGCGAGAGCAGTTGCTTTTACCCTAACGCTGAGTCGCTGCCACCAACCAACGAGTCCCACCTGTGGAGGTATTTGTAAACTGTCTCTGCTTAGATCCGCTATCGTCGATCGAGATGATTGAAGGGCTGCATGGACAGGATTAAGCTGAATTGCTATTGCATCCATATCGTGAATGCTGTCTACCGCAGTTTGATTCTGAGTTGTGTTCCGGGGAGTGGTCTTAGCGGGTGTTTTAGCCATGTTACAAACCTTTTCAACAGTAGGGAATTGGCGGTCAGTCGCTCCAAGAAGGAGACACCAGAAGAGCAGAAATTAATGCTTATCGAACGAATGGTCAAACTATAGCTATGCCATTTGAGTGGTAAAAATTCTGTGGTTAGTCCTTAGTGGTTAGCCGTCAATTAACGGTCAAGAACTAAGAACGTGCTATTTCAAGATTCTTACAACTGATTGAGGACTGCTATAGCGGATGCACCCATGCTGTAAAAGAGGAAACCGTTGCTTGATGGCTAACAGCATAGAAAATTGCACCTCAAAACGAATCGAGCTTCCGTCAATACTCTAGAAACGAATTTCATGTCTTAAGTAGTGGCGTTTTAACTAAATTTCAGGCCGTAAGCTGAAACCCACCCTGGAAAGACATTGCAGCTTACAAGAAGCACCCCTATAAAATCGAAAGTCTAGTCAAGTAGGCAGTGGGAGAAAACTTAAGTATGTAAATAAAATTAAAGAGCCGCTCACAATACAGACAAATCCGACCAATAAGATTTGATGGCTGTTTCATTCCGTTACACAACCGAGCTATTGACCACCACTTGGCGACTTGCGGATGAATGATGTACTCGTGTAGAAGTATGGCAATACCATGTCCCTACCAAAATCCATTTCTAGCGGGTACTTCATTTCCGCGCTAGTCCCTTACTATGGCAAACCTATCTACTCGTTACGAGAGTAAATGTAAGTACGACAAGGTAAGGGAGTGGCATGACGTGAGCGCAACAGCGATGCACCGACGACTTCAGCGCCTCTCAGAATTAATCACTTTTAGCGATCGGAATAATGGCTTGTTGAGATGAGCCTGTGAGTCAACCTGTGAGTCAACCTGTGAGTCAACAATTGTGAATCAACAACATAGATGACTAAGCTCTGCTTACAATACTAGAATTCCGACGAGCTATGGAGAACCGTATCTAGTTAGTGTGTTTGTTCTTTGCCACCGCTTGAAGAGTCATCAGGCTTTTTTTGAAACCTTTACTTTTGAAACCTTTACTTGGTGAAGCCCCTGGAATCGTATTTTCTGACAAGTGGCAAAAGAAGTCGTGACACTACTGTATTCGTAACACTACTGTATCTGCAACCCCGTTCCGTGAAACATCTAAAACATTTAGGTTCCAGTAAATTTAAGCGACTAAGTTCTAGCAACTGAGTTTCAGCGACGTTATCCGGATAGATGCATTTTATTCAAGCTGACACTCAATTAAGGATCTAAGTCGCAAGCACATGATCTTTTGCCTCATCCATTCTTGTCAACAGGTATTGCCAAAGTCAAGCAAAACTTAATGTTAGGTTTATAAGTGACAGTAAAATAAATCACATCCAGCGTTGTTGATCTAAGTAGAAAGCGATCGCAGCTCAGAGTTTGGAAATTAAATGATACAAGTATTTAATACGACCTCTGTGTAATCATTGTTTTACTATCGTAGAAAGTTATATTCCTGGTCGATCGCATCGTCTAATTTTCAGCAAGCATTCTTTCTAACCAAACCAAAACTTGTTTCCCTAGAAAGTACAGCCAAAACCATAGAATAGAGGACGAGCGATGTCTCGATCGCTTCACTACTCGTAGCTTTCAAATTTTTCTAGTCGGATTAATACTTAGACAGATACTGTCTTTTAGGATCAATCCTCAGTGTCATGTTTAATAATGTGATGGTGTTAATAAAGTATTAGAACTAACAAAGTATCGAATTTAGTAATTGCTTTTACGGTAACCGGGGCTGTATCGTTTTTTACAGAGCGGTTAATTAAAAAGCCTGTTTAATGGAGTTTCAAGTTCACTCAAATTCAAATAAACTAATTAAGTTGTGCAAACTGCCTGAATTGATGTGACCGATACAGACTTAAGTTTTTCTCTATGCATGTTCACGTTAAGAAATTGTCATGACTGCATACTAAACACAAAATTTTTATGGTGCTTACTATTTATGCTAAAGGCTGTGCTAACCTGTCACATGAATGTTGCCTAAGAATTCTAAAAATAGAGTTCTAAAGAAATTTACAGAAACGATTAGATTAAGTTGTTCTCGCAAAGGAGTCTAGGCGAAGTGATGACGAGTAATTGTGTTGCGGTACGCTCAAGTGCTCACCCCTGTCCGCAGTTTGAAGATTCTAACTTTGTTGGTCTAAAGTTACTAGCGCAAAGTGATTTTTATAAGTTCTAACCCGATCGGTTACGGTTGCCCTCACCTTCTCCTCGTCAAACTGATAGTCCATTTCAACTAAAGATCTATCTCTACCATGCGTATGTCCCCGATTTTTTTGCCAGAAAAGCTTGCGTTTTGTCTATTAACTGTTTCTTTGGTTTTTACAAGCGCCTGCTCTAGTCAGACTTCTACTAGTAACTCAAACACTGGTGCACCTGCTGTAAGCAACGCCTCAAGCAAAAATTCTGCAAAAGTGATTCGCATTGCGATCGGCACCCAAGACCCAACCATCAATATGGTTACGGGCGGATCGATCATTCGTGAAGAGAAGCTTTTGGAGAAGCATTTACCGAGAACGGGCAAGTATGAAAATGTAGAGTACAAAATTGAGTGGTCAAGCCATACATCAGGGCCACCCGTAACCAACAAAATGCTGGCAAATCAGCTCGATATTGGGATGATGGGTGATTTTCCATCGACAATCAACATGACAACGTTTCAGCAGAAAGGAAACGGAGTCAAGTCCATATATGTCGCAAGCCTTGCCTATGGTGTGACTGGCGCGGGTAATGCTGTCATGGTTCCTAAAGACAGCCCCATTCAAACGTTGGAAGATTTGAGAGGCAAAGACGTTTCTGTTCCTTTTGGGTCTGCTGCTCACGGCATGTTGCTCAAAGCTTTGAAAGATGTGGGAATTGATCCCCAAAAAGATCTACGCCTCGTGAGCCAAACGCCAGAGGTGGGAGGAAGCAGTTTAAGAACCAGTCAGATTGCTGCCCACGCCAACTTTGTTCCCTTTGGTGAATTGTTTCCTTATCGAGGTTTTGCCAGAAAGATTTTTGACGGAGCACAAACAGGAATTCCAACCTTTCATGGAGTCCTGGTTCGTTCAGACTTTGTAAAAGAAAACCCAGAAATCGTTGTGGGCTATCTCAAAGCGCTACTCGAAGCAAACAAAATGTTTCGTGAGAAACCAGAGGAATTAGCCACCAAGGTCGAGAAATGGTCAGGGATTGAGCGAGAAGTGGTTTACATGTTTCTAGGGCCCTCTGGGGTTCAGCAGATTAATCCAACGATCCGCCAAGTTAACTTTGATGCCCTCAAGAATAGCGTGATGACCCTGAAACAACTGGGTCGGTTGGATGCCACCGTCAACCCAGACGACGTGCCCAAGTGGGCGGATGATAGCTACTTGCGGCAAGCGATGAAAGAGATGGGGCTGAATTACGATGAAGTCGCGAATAGTAGCTCTGTGATTACAGGTGAGGATGCTCAAACCAAAGAGCCAATCAAAGATCCCAAGTTGGCGGCTCAGATTTGGATCAAAGGTGAAAACAAGGTGATGAGCTTTGCTTCTATTAAAAATATGATGGCAATGCTGCAAAAACAGAAGGTAGATAAGCGGACGATCGGGGCGACCTTCGTTCACGATCGCAACACTGGTGAGAAACTACTGGCGGATAATTCTTTCTATGTCCGTAATGGCGAGGAGGTTTCCGCATTTCTGACTGAAAAAGATGCTCAAGTCTTTGCAAGTAAGACGGGCGCTAAGGTTGCTGACTTTAAAGCGTTGCAGCAAGCCTATTCTCAAACTGCTCAGTTAGGCATCTTGGTCAGTGCTAAATAAGCCTGGCTGTGAGCCGATTCAGGATTGAGGGTTACCTCCAGCAAGTGCTTTTCGGGGTTTCTATCATTAAGAGGTGTACAATGCCTGTCCCGTCTTCTGAGCCTTTATTCGCTAAGACAAGCTTATCTGCTGTTAAAACTCAGCGTTTTGCCGTACGCCGAAACGGACGATCGTCTGCTTATTCACCAGTCAATGCCAAGCTGCTGAGGCGACTGCTTTCTCTAATTCTATTTTTCGGAATTTGGCAACTTCTCTGTGCTCTCAGGTTCAAATTTTTCATCAACTTCGAGTTTTTGCCTTCTCCTGTGGAGGTTCTGGAATCGACGCTAAAGTTCTTTTCGGGCGATCCGATGGTGCATATCCAGGCAAGTGTTGTTCGCGTGTTGGCTGGGTTCACGATCGCCGCCGCTCTAGGAATTAGCCTGGGTATTTTGATTGGTTGGTTTCAGAATGTTGAAGACTTAATCTTCTTACCCTTGGAGTTGTTGAGACCGATCCCAGCGGTTGCTTGGATTCCCCTGGCGATCCTGATGTTTCCTAATTCAGAAGCGGGAATGATTTACATCACCTTTATTGGTGCATTCTTCCCGATTTTGATCAGCACGATTCGGGGCGTTGAAAGCACGGATTTGTTGTTGCTGAGGGTGGGGCAATGTTTGGGCGCAAAGCAGTGGCACCTGTTTAAGGATATTGTGGTGCCAGGGGCAATGCCAAGTATCTCTAGCGGACTCGTGATCGGCATGGGTAGCTGTTGGTTTTGCCTGGTTACGGCTGAGATTTTAGCAGGTCGATATGGAGTGGGCTATTTCACCTGGGAGTCTTATGTCACCTCCAACTATCCACCGATCGTCATGGGAATGCTTCTGATCGGTTTGATGGGTGCGCTGAGTGCTTATTTAGTCGATCAGCTAACTCGACTACTGATGCCTTGGCGGGTCACAAAGAAGCAAAATACATAGCTGTATACACGCTGTACACAAATAGCAGTTCTAAATCAGTTGTGAGAACTTTGAAATAGCGGGTTTTGAGTGATTTGTTCTTAGCCATTCATGATGACTGAATCACTCAGGACTAATCACCCAATTCTCACCACTCAAATAGGATAGCTGCCGTACGCTTCCGTTTTGGTATCATTTGCACTCAGGGAATCGGTGATCATGGCAACACTGGCAGAGAAGCACTTTGTTCGATCGGCGAGGGGATCTGTTGAGATTGAAGATTTGTCGGTTTGTTTCAAGCGTAAGGGCCAGTCTACTCATGTGCTTGATTCCATCAATTTCAGCATCAATCCGGGTGAATTTGTTTGTTTATTGGGGCCATCGGGCTGTGGCAAGTCAACAATTCTGAATGTGATTGCTGGGTTTATTCAGCCCACCGAGGGCAGCGTAATCGTGGATCAACAGCGCGTTGAGTCTCCGAGTTCCGATCGAGGCTTTGTCTTTCAACAGTACTCTTTACTTCCGTGGAAAACGACGTTTCAAAATGTGGAATTTGGTCTCAAAATCCAGGGAGTGCCGAAATCAAAGCGGAAAGCGTTGGTGGACGAGTTTCTGAATCGAGTCGGGCTTTATAAACATCGCAATTCTTACCCCTACCAACTTTCGGGAGGAATGCAGCAGCGTGCGAGTATTATCAGAGCGTTGGTCAACTCTCCCTCGGTGCTGTTGATGGATGAGCCATTTGCTGCACTGGATGCACAGACCCGGCAAATGATGCAGGAGCTATTACTAAATATTTGGAGCGATCTCAAGCCAACCGTTGTGTTTGTGACGCACGATATTGAGGAAGCTTTATTTTTAAGCGATCGAATCCTGGTCATGGGCGTGAATCCGGGCAGAATCAAAGCTGAGATTACCGTGTCTCTAGAGCGTCCTCGTCACATTGACAGTATCGTATCCCCAGAGTTTATTAATCTGAACCGTCAAGTATTTGAGCTAATTCGAGAAGAAACGCTCAAGAGTATGGAACTGGATTAGCTAGAATTAGAGACTCTGCAACGTTTTGATCGCGGTTTTGATCACTGATAGTTTGATCACTGATAAAAGGAGATCTGAGTGGATACTCAAGTCAATACACAATGGGTGCAAACCGACGTTCTTGTGATCGGAGGCGGCACTGCCGGAACAATGGCAGGAATTAAGGCCAAACAGGCAAACCCAGAAGGAAACGTTCTAATTTTGGAGAAAGCCAACATTCGTCGCAGTGGCGCGATCGCAATGGGCATGGATGGCGTAAATACGGCTGTGATTCCGGGCAATTCGACTCCTGAGCAGTACGTTCGGGAGGTGACGATCGCCAATGATGGCATTGTGAATCAGAAAGCGGTTTATCAGACAGGCAAGCTTGGGTTTGAGGTGATTCAAGAGCTTGAAAGCTGGGGTGTGAAGTTTCAGAAAGACACCCAGGGAAATTATGACCTAAAGCAAGTGCATCGGGTGGGTAAATACGTGCTGCCGATGCCAGAAGGGAAAGATCTCAAGACGATTTTGGCGCGTCAGGTCAAACGGCACAAAGTCAACGTTACAAATCGAGTCATGGCAACTCGTGTTTTGGTGCAAGACGGACGAGCGATCGGGGCAGTCGGCTTTGATGTGCGAAGTGGCGACTTTGTTGTGATTCAAGCGAAGGCTGTGATTCTTTGCACAGGTGCTTGTGGGCGACTTGGCTTACCCGCTTCTGGATACCTGTATGGGACTTACGAAAACCCAACCAATGCGGGAGATGGCTACTCAATGGCCTACCACGCTGGCGCGGAACTAAGTAACATTGAGTGTTTTCAAATTAATCCCCTGATGAAGGATTACAACGGGCCAGCTTGTGCCTATGTTGCCAGTCCGTTTGGGGCCTATACCGCCAACGCAGAAGGACATCGCTTTATTAGCTGCGACTACTGGAGCGGTCAAATGATGTTGGAAGTCTGGAAAGAGCTAAACTCTGGTAAAGGGCCCGTTCAACTCAAGATGACCCATCTAGACGAAACCACTATCTCTGAGATTGAGTCTATCCTCTGGTCAAACGAGCGTCCGAGCCGAGGTCGCTTTCACGAAGGGCGGGGCGAAAATTACCGAACTCACGGCGTTGAGATGAACATTTCAGAAATTGGATTGTGTAGTGGTCACAGTGCATCTGGAGTGTGGGTTAACGAAAAGGCAGAAACCACTGTACCCGGACTGTATGCGGCTGGCGATATGGCAAGTGTGCCGCACAATTACATGATTGGTGCATTTGTGTTTGGACGGTTGGCGGGTCAAAATGCGGTGGAATATAGCCAGAATTTAGATCAAGTTCAGCCTGATTCCGAGTTTCTAGAAGCTGAAAAAGCCAGAATCTATGCCCCGCTCGATCGCCCCAACGGAGTCCCCCATACTCAGGTCGAATACAAACTGCGCCGCTTGGTGAATGATTACTTACAACCGCCCAAATCAGCCAACAAAATGGAGCTTGGCTTAAGTAACTTTGTGCGCTATCACGATACCCTGGATCTGATGGGGGCGCGTGATCCCCACGAGTTGATGCGCTGTATGGAAGTTCACTTTATTCGCGACTGTGCAGAGATGGCAGCCCGTTCCTCTTTATATCGTCGAGAGAGCCGTTGGGGACTGTATCACTATCGGCTGGACTATCCAGAGAAAAACAACGAGGAGTGGTTCTGTCACGTCAATCTCAAAAAAGCCGACGGTGAAATGACGCTGTTTAAGCGATCGATCGAACCCTACATTGTGGATGTAGACGTAGAGACCGAAGTGTACGATGTCGCAGTTCGCTAAGCTAAACAGACAAGTCGCAACGGTTAATTAGTGATCAATTAGTGAATAGTGAATCAAAAGGATCAAAGAATTATGGCTTTAGCAATGCAGCGTGTGGATGTTCCGGTGATTGTTGATGAATCCAAATGCTTAGAAAAATGCACTGCCTGCATTGAAGTCTGTCCCTTAGACGTGTTGGTAAAAAACCCCGAAACGGGCAAAGCCTACATGAAATACGACGAATGCTGGTTCTGTTTGCCCTGCGAGAAAGAATGTCCGACAAACGCCATCACGGTAAAAATCCCATTCTTGTTGCGGTAGAGGAGTGCAAGCATTGATGAATTCTGAACTTGACCCGTGGTTAGAAATGCTGCGATCGCCAGAAGTCAGCGATCGGTTAGTGGCGGTCAAAACGCTTCAGCATTTGGGCGATGAAGAGGCCTTAGAGCCGCTGATTACTGCACTTCAGGATGAAAACTTTGGGGTGCAAAAGTTAGCCGTGACTGCTTTGTGGGAGCTTGCAAATCCCAAAGCGGTTCCAGCCCTGGTAGAGTGCCTTGTTTCTAGTGATGCAGAAATCCGCGAAGAAGCCTTATCAGCACTCGGTGAACTTATTTCAACGGATCACTTAATGCTGTTGCTAGATGCCTTGCACCGGGACAATGCAACCCTGCAATTGAGTCTTCTAATTCTGTTGAGAAAGATTCATGATGCTCAATCGTTGCCGTCTGTTCTGCCTTTCTTTGAATCTGAAAATGCTGAACTGCGAGAGGCCGCTGTTACGACGCTCCGATACCTCAACCAGGTAGCCCGCTGTCAACCTGCGATCGCTTTAATGTCTGATCCAATCAATGCAGTTCGCTGTGCTGCTGCACTCACATTAGGACACCTGGCAGATTCTGAAGTGGTTCCAACCCTCTGTCAAGCCTTAACATCTGACTCAGACTGGCAAGTGCGACGGAATGCTGCAAAATCACTGGCACTCCATGCGGATGCAGCAGCGGTGCCTGCTTTAGAGTCGGCATTGTCGGATGAACATTGGCAAGTCAGAAAATTCACGCTGCAAGCTTTGCAAAAAATACCCGACGATCGCACCTTGCCTGCCTTGATCAAAGCCTTAGCCGATGAGTCTTCCGATGTTCGGCGGGATGCCGCGATCGCGCTGGGCGTTTTGAACAACAAGGCTGCCTTAAATGCGCTCCAGCAAGCCTTGGATGACCCGGATAGAGATGTGTGTATCTACTCACAACGAGCTATCCAGAAAATCCAGGAATCGAGGCAAGAGGCTTCCAATGCCTAGTCATTCGTCACCTTTCCAACAGTCCAACGCATCCTCTGAGCCGAGCGACCCTGATCCCTTGACTGAAGCTCGTCAACAAGAAGTTGTTCGATGTCTCAAGCAAGTTCTTGAACCCATTCTAAACAGCGATGTCGTCAGCTTAGGAATGGTGCGAAATCTGAGGGTTGTAGACGACTACATCTATCTGCGCCTCTACATTGGAAAGCATCAGCATTCCTTAAAAGACCAGGTACAGTCGAGTTTATCTGCTTTACTGTGGTGTAAGAAAACCTACATCCAACTCTGTACAATTCCTGGCGTAAGAACCACGCTGGCAATTTCTAGTGGAAAAGGTGGCGTAGGAAAATCAACCACTGCGGTTAACTTAGCGGCTGCTCTCAGCTTACAGGGTGCCAGGGTCGGATTACTAGATGCGGATGTCTACGGCCCGAATGTGCCTCAGATGCTCGGCTTGGGACAGACAGACGTTGCGATCGTAGACACGCCAGAGGGTCAGAGATTTTTGCCATTAGAAGCTCACGGCATCAAAGTCATCTCAGTGGGCTTACTCGCTGAACCTGACCATCCGCTTGCTTGGCGCGGCCCTGTCCTTCATAAAATCGTGACTCAATTCATTCACGAAGTCGTCTGGGGAGACTTAGATTATTTGCTAATTGACCTGCCTCCCGGAACTGGAGATGCCCAGATTACGATCGTACAAGAAAGCCCAATTTGCGGCGTGATTCTCGTGACGACCCCTCAGCAGGTTGCCGTATCAGATGTGCGGCGAAGTATTCATCTGTTTCGACAAGTAGGAATACCAGTTCTTGGCATTGTCGAGAATATGAGCTATCTGATCTGTGAGCATTGCGGCAAGCCTACTTCCATCTTTGGTAGCGGCGGAGGGCAGCAGTTAGCAGCAGAACTCAACGCAACGTTGCTGGGTCAAGTTCCCATTGATTCGCAGATCTGCGCGGGGGGTGATCAGGGTCAACCGATTACGATCGCGTCCCCTGAGTCTCCGGTAAGCCAGGTGTTCATGCAAGTTGCTGCTGCTCTCAACGCAACATTTTGCCCTTCCAACTTGTAATTGTTAGATAGCAATCCTATCTGAGTGGTGGCTTACTAACCACCGAATCCTCACCACTCAAATGGGATAGCTATATTTCTGGCTCTAATTGCTACTACACCTGCTGTTTGGGCATTGCTCTCATAATCGCTTCTCCATTAAGAACGGCTAACATATCATCATTGGACTTCCACCAAAACCCGTGCAAAAATCGCTCAAACTCAGAATTGACAGTGGATTTTGGCAAAGACTGAATGACCCCTGGGGTACACCATTCACTGTCGTCTATTCGATCGACCACTAGCCCTAGAGTCTGCCCTTTAGGATGAGGAAAGGTTCCTTTACCCGTGTGAATCTGTAACACAACCACTTCATAGACTGAGGGATAAGTTGCTTGCTGATACCAGGGTGTGAGTCCGCACAGGTGCCCTAAGTCAACCATCCAGAGAATCTCGCCCCGCCAATTGTGAACCCCCATCACCCAAGCAGGCATATGAGGAATCGGAATAATCTGGGCGATCGGAATGCTCAACACCTCAGCGATCTGCTGAATAGGCAAAAGGGCTGTTGTCTCAGGCACAATATCAAGCCGCAAAAATTGTTCCTTACGTTCTGAGGAGTCCGCAAGTGTAGAATCCTGCATCAATGCAGAGGGTGACATCGAATCAAAAATAGATAAAGCGTCAGACATTGATTTGCTTTTAGACTGAACTTTTAATCATCTGTTTAACGGTACGTACAAACTCTTCTTGATCAATCGGCTTCGCCAAATAGGCATCTGCTCCTTGCTTCATCCCCCAAAATCTATCCATCTCTCCTCCTTTAGTAGAGCAGATAACAATGGGAATATTGCTGGTATCAGCTTTTGATTTGAGTTCACGACAGACTTCAAATCCACTGCACCCTGGTAATACCACATCAAGAACAACCACGTCAGGCCTTTGCCGATTGACGGCAGCGATCGCTTCTTCCCCACTTTGGGCAACCAGGACATTGATCCCACCCTGCTGTAAGCAATGGATGAAAATCTGCATATCCGTCAAAGAATCTTCAACAACTAGGACAGTACTCATAGTTTCACTCGTGCAAGCGATAAAGGACTGATCGATAAAACCCTAATGGAGTGGGTGAAGCTCGTTGTGCTCTATTACAAGTACTTGCGAACTATACTTAGCACTGCAAAGGTATCCAGTGGTTTACTGAGAAAGTCTGATGCTCCAGCAAAATTTGACTGAAGACGGTTAACAGCACTGCTGCTGCTAGTCAAAATTACAATAGGTGTATCGCAAAAACCGGAAGTCTTGCGTAATTGTTCACAAATTTCATATCCGTTGATTTGGGGCATTACCAAGTCCAAAAAGATTAAATCTGGCTTGCGAATTAATAGAACCCCGATCGCTCTAAGGGGATTATCTACCCCGACAAACTGATAGTTTGCGGAGGTAAGCAGCTTTTCTAAAGTCTGGAGGACTAAAAAACTGTCATCCACACAAGCAATCAGCGGTTTTCGAGAGGTCACAGACAGCGATCGTAGACCAGACCTGCTTTTCGGTTCTGACTTAGCTTGCCCGATCGCTGTGACAGGAGCCACTGACATCGGCAGTATTCCAGCCTCTCCTTGTCGAAAAAATGGCCCTGGCAAGTCAGCAACCGTCATGAGTACCACCCATTCCAGTTGAAAACAAAGCAAGAGCGAAGAAGTAACCTCCACAACACTACGTTGCGTTTTTACAGCGAGATCACGCAATGTGTTCTGTCCATTTAAGAGGACAACCAGGGTTTGGTAAAACTGTTCTGAACTATTTTTGCGAAGTTGCTTGGGTTGCTTAAGGATAGGGGCCCAGTTGGGAGAATAGTCCACAAGTTTAGCATCTTGCCAAGCTATCCAGAGTGCTTCAGCGTCCGCGATCGCGCTTTCTACCTCAGTCCAAGAGCGTTGTTGAGACAATGCATCGTCCTGTATAACTTGATCCACCACATCTACTGCTTGAGCGACATCAAACATCACTTCAGCAGTAGTACAGTCAATCATTTTTGCGGCTTGCTGCTCGGTGATTTTCTTTTGAGTTAGCCATAGCTGTACCAGCGCATACTCCCAACCAACTGGAAAAGTTAGCGCGTTAATACTAGCCAAATCAGAGTGCCACGCTAGTCTGTAATTAGGCACCTTGGGAAAGTAAGTGACTACGTTTCTATTCCACCGTCTTACTAAGTGATTCCCACCCGTTGCATAGATAATTGCCCCTTGAGATAAATAAAAAATCCATTGTTGTCCACTGGCATCCATCTGCACAAGTTGCCCACTGAACTGAGACAGGTGAAGATTTTTGAGAGTTTGAGTATTTTTCAAAGCGGTAAACCTCCATCGGATCGGGAAAACTCACTTTCGCAACTAACGTCAAGTAACATATTTCTCTGCGTAAATAATTTGTTAGCAAGCTGTAGAAGACCTAGCAGTTCTGCTAAAACCTCTTTAGAAAGGCTACGGAATCAGTACAGATCCATTAAATATGGTCAAAATTTTATGTTGAGCGACACGCCTGAGATTTACAAGAACTGCAATGTTTAAGAGAATAAGTTCCTGATCTCTGGATAAGGTAGGAAGAATGATGGCTCTATTGCTTTGTCTTAATCGCACAAATCGCGCAGATCAAGTCAAGTAGACGTGAATTTGATGAGAGTTTTTTTGCTTCATTGTTCACGGCTGCCCCCCAAGCTGCCAATTTTGGGGGACTTTAAGAGAAGAATTCTGGTTCAAAGTCTCTCACTCGTGGGGGATTTAGGGGGCGTTTCTGGATCTAAAAGCGAAGAGTTCATCGACCTGACGTTAAGTAGGGTAGTTTTCCTTAAAAATTACACCCGCTTTTGGTCACACCCTGAGTCATTTGAATTTCAAAAACGAAAAATTTGTAAATAAAATATCTTGTAGTTCACACCCTGTAAAGTAAATACGGGAAATAAGCTTTGCGACAGCTTTATGTAGACTTATCTGCCTTATGGGATGAAGTAGACGTAATCTCTGTCAGATCATTAGAAGGCATCTTACTTATATTTTCTAGCGATGCACTGTCGGTCTAATTCACCACTGATGCAAAAATTGGGACAAGAGAAAATTATCAGAACCGCTCTTATCACACAGATTTGTTTACCATATCACACTACTACGCAAATCTGACATATACATTGTAGAAATGTAATATATAAGAGGTATCGCTTTGTTCAATAGTTCAGACTGTTTTCATTACTCTCTCATTGCATCTTTCTTCACATTTTTAAGTAATTGGGAAAATTGCGAAAAGCTTTCTCCTCTCTTGAGTTTGGTTGGTCAGTGCGATCGCCATACTCGATTGTCGATCGCTCTCACCTGCTATCGACCTCGCTTCTAAACCAGAGGTTTGTGTCTGTGGGAGTAAGCGCGTGGAAAGTATTGCTGGTTGGCAGTTTCTATAGGGTTGAGGCAGCCTTAATTATTGATCGTTAGAGGTTTGAGCCATTAGAGCGATACATTAAACTTCCACAAGGACTTAGAGTGTCGTCAGAACGTTTAGAGGGCACACGAATGATGAGTAGCAATGATTCCTCACAATCTGATCAGGAGTGGTTCGATCGTGGGAAAGAGGATGCTTGGGCTGGTAAATCAAAACAGCCTCCAGAGCATGATCCTCAAGCTGCTAGTTTTTATGATCTAGGCTACAGCGAGGGAGAGATTGAACGACCATCGACTAGCAAGCCAACTCCTAATGTAGAACAATCTTGAATCCAGGCGGTGGGTGTCATAGCAGCGATCAGGATGGACGATTAGATAAGAGGGTGCTGAAATAGTATCCAGGTGGGTAAGTGCTGATGATGACTAAGCACCTGCCGATGTAGATTGGTTCCTCAATTCTTTGGGTGAGCGATCGAGATGAATTAACAATATGCTGCAATATCCTCACCGCACACATCCGCCAAGTAGCAGAGCGCTCTGAACCGTAACCCAACCAGTTGCTCATAAAACGGATTCAATTTGCACATTGGGGGAATGTGAATTAGCAGCCGACCAAAGCAGTGAATATCGCGCTCAAACGGACATTGGGAAGGAATAAGGCGACAGAAAAAATGAGCTGTCTTAGCGCTGCGGATTTCGATTACGTCGAGTTTTTGAGCAATGGGTTGAAGAAGGGAAGCGATGAATGGTTTGGGAGTAAGGTGCAACATGATTCAGTCTCCTAATGCCTTGATGTGAAGTGGTGTTGCTTCGTTGTCTAATGATTTATAGGATTGAGATTGGGAGCTTATGCAGTGATTTCCATCCGTGATGATTCACGCAACGCGCTGGGGGGGCAGCAGTGCTATGTTTGTACTCGCGGTTCCTTCAGAGTTTCGCCGCGCGTTAAACGCTTAACCCAAATTCAGAATTGTGAACGACGACGCTAACCTCTCTCACTCCAACCGCTAAAAGCCAATGAAGCTTTCCTCTCTAAAACAACCTAAATTTAGCAATCGTAAGGTGAAATTTCTCCTTCCCCTCGCGTTCTTCATTTCTCATGCTTCATTTTTCATTTCTTCCTACGCCCCTCTTCCTGCGGTTGCCCAAATCACTGATGTCCGCAAAACCGAGACCGATCGACTGCTCAATCAGGGAGTTCAACAGTATCAGACTAGTCAATTTGAGGCAGCAATCATCTCTTGGCAACAGGCCCTTCAGATGTATCGTGCAATTAAAAATCAGCAAGGTGAGGGCAAAGCACTAGTCAATCTGGGATCTGCTTACTATTCTTTAGGTAACTATACCAAAGCCATCGAGTACTATCAGCAAAGTTTAGCGATCGCACGCGAAATCAAAGACCGCCAAGGTGAGGGGAGAGCACTGGACAATTTGGGAACTGCTTACAATCTAATAGGCAATTATGCCAAAGCGATTGAGTATTCTCAGCAACGGTTAGCGATCGCACGGGAAATCAAAGACCGACAAGGTGAGGGTAGAGCACTGGGCAATTTGAGAAATGCTTACAGATCTCTAGGCGATCATACCAACGCTATTGAGTATTCTCAGCAACGGTTAGCGATTGCGGACGAACTCAAAGACCAGCAAGTTGCGGGCAAGATACTGGAAGATTTGAGAACTCATTACCGTCCTTCAAACAACTATTTCAAAGCCGTTGAGACCTATCGGCAATGGTTAGCGATCACACGTAAACTCAGAAGTCGGCAAGGTCAGGGCTTTAACTTGGACAGGTTGGGCACTGCTTACCGTTCTCTAGACAACCCTGACAAAGTGATTGAGTATGCTCAACAAAGTTTAGCAATCGCCCGCGAATTCAACGATCGTGAAAGTGAGGGCAATGCACTAAGCAATTTGGGAGTTGCTTACAATTCTCTAGCTAACTACTCCAAAGCGATTGAATACGCTCAAAAAAGGTTAGCGATCGCAAGGGAAATTAAAGACCGTCGAGGTGAGGGCGACGCATTAGGCATTCTGGCAAATACTTACAGTTTACTAGGCGACTATTCCAAAGCGATTGAGCATTATCAGCAATGGTTAGTAATCACACGCGAAGTCAAAAACCGTCGAAGTGAGGGCATCGCGCTGGGCAATCTGGGAAGTACTTACTCTATGCTAGGCAACTATACCAAAGCGATTGAATACCGTCAGCAATGGTTAGCGATCACCCGCGAAATTAAAAACCGACGAGATGAGGGCATCGCGCTGGGCAGTCTGGGAAATGCTTACTCTATGCTGGGCAACTATTCTAGAAGCATTGAGTACCTTCAGCAAGGTTTAGTGATCGCCCGCAAAGTCAAAAACCGGCGGAGTGAGAGTACCACACTAACCGCTCTGGGAACTGTTTACTACTTTCTGGGTGACTATGCAAAAGCGATTGAATACCATCAGCAAAGTTTAGCGATCGCCCACAAAATAAAAGATCGGCGACTTGAGGGCTATGTTCTCAACAGCCTCGGCGACTCTTTCTTGAAACTTGGGAATCTGCCCTCTGCTGAGAAGGCGTTGCTCTCTGCTATCCAAGTGAGGGAATCGATCCGGGGCGATCTGGGCAACAACGATAACAACAAGATCTCTATTTTTGAGCAACAGGCTACGAGTTATCGCGCGCTCCAAGAAGTGTTGATTCGGCAAAACAAAATCACTCCTGCGCTAGAAATTGCTGAACGTGGGCGGGGACGCGCCTTTGTCGAACTCCTAGCACAGCGCTTATCGACAGGTTCTAGCAATGTGTCCTCTGGTGGCTTGACCCTTGCCGCGGCTCCTACCCAAAGCCAAATCAGGCAGATCGCCAAAATGCAGAACGCGACTCTAGTGCAGTACTCCATCATCTATGAGACCATCAAGATTCAAGGAAAGCCATCAACACGAGAATCTGCGCTCTATATCTGGGTGATTCAACCGACAGGCGATATCACTTTCCGACAAGTTGACCTTAAACCCTTATGGCAACGGCACAACAACTCTTTAGCTAAACTAACCATTGAGAAGCAAGAGTTTCTCGCTGTCCGCAGTCGTGGTTCTAACTCTACTAGACCTCAAGCTAATCTACCCACGCTACATCAATTACTCATTGAGCCGATCGCTCCGCTCCTCCCCAAAAACCCGACCGATCACGTCATCTTCATTCCCCAGGGTGCGCTGTTTCAAGTACCCTTCCCCGCCCTGCAAGATGATCAAGGAAACTACCTGATTCAAAAACATACGATTCTCACGGCTCCTTCCATTCAAGTGCTGGCACTCACCCGACAACAGCGACAGAAATTAAGCAATCAAAAACCAGGTAGAGCCATAGTGTTGGGCAATCCGACCATGCCCAGTGTTTCTCCTGCGCCCGGAGCACCTGAGCGATCATTATCTCCCTTACCCGGAGCCGAAATTGAAGCGAAAGCGATCGCTCCCCTCCTCAACACCCAAGCCATCCTCGGTGCTCAAGGCACAAAAGCAGCGATCGTTGCAAAAATGCCTCAAGCCTCAATCATTCACTTCGCGACACATGGGCTACTGGATGATGTAAGGGGATTAGAAAGTGCAATCGCTCTAGCTCCCTCTGGCAAAGATAATGGCTTATTGAGCGCAGAAGAAATCTTGGACATGAGACTAAAAGCGAACCTGGTTGTTTTGAGTGCCTGCAACACTGCACAAGGAAGAACCACAGGGGACGGCATCATTGGGCTATCGCGTGCCTTTATCTCAGCCGGGGTGCCCAGTGTGATTGTTTCCTTGTGGTCAGTTCCCGATGCCCCCACTGCGGAACTAATGCAGTCGTTTTACCAAAACTTGCAAAAGAACCCAGATAAAGCCCAGGCACTCCGGCAGGCAATGTTAACGACGATGAAAACCCATCCCCAGCCGCGAGATTGGGCAGCCTTCACATTGATAGGAGAAGCGGAGTAGCGTTGTAGAAACTGCGATTGGTGAATCAAGTTGCATCTTCCCGCAATCGATATTGCACTCTCTCATTCATCAGATTTGCGGGTGTGCTGCGTGAATACTCAACATAATTTGCTTACCATCTTGATTAAGAGCCATTAAGAGCCACTCCCGTTTCTCCACTTACTTATCTCCACTTACTTAAAGGTAAAGAAGCAATTTTGTCGGTTAGTTCACCTCCCTGTGCTTTGTTCTGATAACCACGTGACCAAAAGCACTTGCGAAGCTAACATCAATTGCCGGACATGCAGAAGTCTAATTTACAAAACGCTCAACATAGACTTAAAAGGTTCATCAACAAGTGAAACGATCGCTAACCTGCAAGGGACGAAATCAATGCAATTCTACAAAGCCAAAGCTTGGGGGTTTCAGATTATTGGATTGCTACTGTTAAACACTTTCACTGCTAATTCTATTAATGCACAGCCCACTCAAACCGGACTTAAATTTAGAGACTCTCCAGGATTAAACGTGGGGGTACTCTATTCTCTAAGGGTTACAGCAACTTACCAAGTTGATTCGGGCCAGTGTCACGGGCCAGTCTACTTATCTAAGCCTCAGACCTACACCCGCAACTACACCGACGAACCAGCAAGTCGCGCTGTCTTTATCTCAAAAACGATGCCTGCTCCAGGTTTGCGTGTTGTCATCCGAAATATCACACCGGGCATCGACCAGAATCCATCTCCCTATACCGATCGAGAGTATGACAAAGCACCCACATCTGAAGGATTCAAAGTCAATGTTGGAGTTGCTCATAGTGGCAGATATCTCGCTGTTTGAGAAGGTAAAAACGATTTCTCCTATGAAATCAAACGTGCTAACAGCGTGATTGAATCGGGTTCATTCACGGCGACGATTCAGCGCCAAACCAAAGCAATCACGCGCGACGAAACGATGGCTTCTTCGTCTGGCGATAAAGATGCAGAATGTCGTCGAACTTATGATGAAGAGAATAAACGAGATCGCAAGCGTCATTAATTTGATCAATGGTCATCTACTATAGTTCCTAGCTGCTCCATTCTTTAGATAACAGAACAACACCTTTACAGCGTTGCAAGAAATAAAATTAATGAATAACACCGATCGCCAATACTTGTCTTTGCTATCGCTTTTTAACTATGTATTGGGAGGCATTCATCTATCTCTAACAATTGTGTCGCTTTCATTCTTTTTCCAGACTTGGCGCTTTATCTCCCTGTATGATTCACAGGTTCGCCACGCTGTACCTTTTTTGTCCGGAGGTCTTCTTTTGAGTTACGGACTTACTCTTCTGTTTGTTGGACTCACCTATTCTTTGTTGACGATTGCTTCAGGACGATGTTTGGCAAGACGAAAAGGCTATGGATTTAGCTTTACGATCGCTTGTCTTCAATGCATTTCCATTCCCTTGGGAACCATCTTGGGAATCGTAACGATTAATATCCTCCTAAGAGATTCTGTCAGGCTGCTATACCAATCAAATCAACGGTGAGCTGCGAGTGAGAGGAGAGCGATCGCCTCAAACAAATTGAAGCAACCCTTGCAGTATCTGTGGAGCAGCGCGATCAAAAACCACAACCTCGCTGATTCCTTCGCCCCAAACTCTAAAATTTGATGAATCCCTTATTAAAGCTGCTCAAATCCAACGATCGTCAGGTGCGATTGCCCTTGGCAACTGCGAAGCACCTGCGCTTCCTCTTTCCCCTCGCCTTTTGCCTGTTGTCTGCTGCCTTTTACATTCCTCCCCACGCCCCACGTTTAGCGATCGCTCAAACGATCGATTCTCAAAGGGTAGAAGCCAATCAACTGTACGATCGAGGCAGACAGCAGCAGCAATCCCATCAGTATCAAGCAGCAATTCAGTCTTACAATCAGGCACTAGCAATCTATCGCGCTATCAGGAGCCGTCGAGATGAACTCGCCACACTGGGTTATTTGGGACTGGTTCATCTTGAATTAAGCAACTATGACCAATCAATTGAGTACACACAGCAGGCGTTAGCGATCGCACGGGAAACACAAGACCCAGAAAATGAAGCCAACGCACTGCTTCATCTAGGTATCACATACCGCCTGCTAGGCAACTATGCTAAAGCGATTGAGTATACACAGCAGGGTTTGGCAATTGTGCGGGAAAGGAAAGACCGTCACAAAGAAGGTGTCGTATTGGGTAATTTGAGCATTGCTTATACGTATATTGGCGACTATGACCGAGCATTTGAGTATGCACAGCAAGGATTGAAGATCGCACAGAAACTTCAAGACCGCGAAGGTGAAGGGGCAGCATTGAGTCATGTGGGAGTCCTTTACTCGTTTGCAGGTAGATATAGCCAAGCAATTGAATACCTACAGCAAAGCTTAGCGATCGCCCGCGAACTTAAAAACCGTCGAACTGAAAGCAGAGCATTGGGCAATTTAGGAGTTGCTTATAAAGGTTTAGGCAAATACGCTCAGGTGATTCAGTATACACAGCAGTGGTTAGCGATCGCCCGCGAAATTCAAGATCGTCAAGGTGAAGCGATAGCACTGAGGAGTCTGGGAGATGCTTACTTTTCCTCAGGCAACTACACCAAGACAATCGAGTATATGCAACAAAGTTTAGCGCTTGCACGGGAAATTCACGATCGTCAAGGAGAGGGTATGGCGCTCAACAACCTCGGAGCGGCTTTGCTAGAAGTTGACAATTTACCCGAAGCTGAAAAAATGCTCCTGAATGGCATTCAAGTTTGGGAATCAATGCGGCAGACATTCGACGCTAACGATACTAATAAAGTCCTGCTTTTTGAAGGACAAGCCCGCACTTATCGAACTCTACAACAAGTCCGAGTCGCACAGAATCAACCGAGCGCCGCGTTAGAAATTGCCGAGCGGGGGCGTGCCCGTGCTTTTGTCGATCTTCTGACCCAGCGATTATCTCCTAGTTCTGGCAACAGAGCGATCGCGACTGCTCCCAACCAATCCCAAATTCGTCAAATCGCGAAAGCACAAAACGCTGCCTTAGTTCAGTACTCGATTATCTATGATAATTTTCAAATTGAGAGCAAAGACGCATGGCGAGAATCAGCGCTTTATATTTGGGTGATTCAACCCACGGGTGAAATCACCTTCCGTCAAGTTGATCTAAAACCTCTCTGGCAACAACACAAAATTTCTCTAGCTGACCTGATCGTTGGCAATCAAGAATTTTTTGCGGTTCGGAGTCGCAGCGCTTTCTCTACCCATTCCCAACCCAATTTACCTACACTACATCAATTGCTGATAGAGCCGATCGCCACTCTCCTCCCCAAAGACCCCAACGCCCACGTCATTTTCATTCCGCAAGGCTTACTCTTTCAAGTCCCCTTTCCCGCCCTCCAAGATAGTAACGGGACTTACTTAATCCGAAAACACACGATTCGCACTGCCCCCTCGATTCAAGTACTAGCACTAACCCGACAACAACAACAAAGGTTAGTTACTCAGCAATCTAACAACAGGAAAGCTCTCGTATTGGGCAATCCCACCATGCCGAGTGTGTCTGTCTATCCTGGAGCGCCCAAACAACGATTGTCACCCCTACCCGGAGCCGAAATCGAAGCAAAAGCGATCGCTTCCCTCCTCACCACTCAACCGATTATTGGCGCACAAGCAACCAAAGCAGCGATCGTCCAAAAAATGCCCCAAGCCTCAATCATTCACCTCGCGACACATGGACTACTGGATGATGTAAGGGGGTTGGGTAGTGCGATCGCCTTGGCTCCTTCTGGCAAAGACAATGGCTGGCTAACCGCAGAAGAAATCCTAGACATGAGACTGCAAGCTAACCTAGTTGTTTTGAGTGCCTGCAACACTGGAGAAGGCAGAATTACGGGGGATGGCGTGATTGGCTTGTCGCGATCGCTCATTTCAGCAGGTGTACCCAGTGTGATCGTCTCCCTGTGGGCAGTTCCCGATGCACCGACCGCCGAATTGATGCAGGCATTTTATCAAAACCTTGAGAAGAACCCAGATAAAGCGCAAGCACTTCGGCAAGCAATGTTAACGACAATGAAAACCCATCCCAAACCCAAAAATTGGGCAGCATTTACGCTGATCGGAGAAGCGAATTAGGTTGTTGGAAGGGGCGATCGACAAAGCTTTTTGCACTTTTCCGCAATCAACCCTGCACTTTTTGACTCATTGAATCTGTGGATCAAACGCATGGAACTCTAGCCTGGTTTGCTTACAATCTCAAGTAAGAACCACTCAAGAACTCACGGTCTGATCGCGTCACAAGTATTTAGAAGTGCAGCCGTGGCAACCAGTTTCAGCAAATAAATTCTGGAGCAGTATCTATGAACCGTAATTTTGCAAGTAGCACCTTATCTACTGATCTTGTAGATAGCAACCTTTCTTTACTTGAACAATCTCCTCTTCAATCTAGTTTACAGCGTGCGGTCGCTTCTCAGAGCAGTTCACAAGCAACTAACAGTGCTGATTTTGATGGGTCTGGCGGTCGGAAACTTTTCAAAATTCCCCGTGGCAATGGAAACACAACGATCGACAACTTCGGTGGGATTGGAGCGAGAGGCAAGCAGACAGACGCAATCATTGCTAACCTGGATACCCTGAAGTTTGAGGGAGCGGGACTGACTGCAAAGAACATGGTTTTGACTCAACAGGGTAAAGATCTGATAGTTTCATTTGAGCGAGTTTCAAATACTCAGGTGACTCTAAAGAACTTTCAGCTAGAAAATCTAGATAATCTACCTGTTGGCTCGGCGCTCTTGGGCAACATTCTATTTGAGGGTGATAGTACCATTCAGGATAGCTTTGATCTCTTTGATGCAAACTGGCAGCGCAGCCAAATTCTCGAAGGTCAGCAATCAAGCCGGGTGACTTTTCTCAATGATCTGGATAACCGTATCGCAGGGTTCGATCGCTTCAATGACACCATCAATGGTCAAGGCGGAAGTGACATTATTTATGGACTAGGTGGCGATGACGTTTTGCGCGGCGACGCGGGCAACGACCTGCTCTGGGGCGATGTGGGCAACGATACCCTCTGGGGAGGATTGGGGCGAGACGCTCTAGTGGGCGGCAGTGGTCGCGATATCTTTGTGCTAGAGCCTAACAAAGGGGAAGACACCATTATAGACTTCAAACTCAGTGAGCGCGATCGTATTGGATTAGCGGGAGGCTTAACGTTTGATCAGTTAATCATCACTCAGGGGACAGGAAACAATGCCAACAATACGCTGATCAGCACTCAGACAAGCGGACTACTAGCAACCTTAAACAACATCTCTGCAAGTACCCTCAGCAATGCCGCTTTTCTTACTTTGGGGAATTTTGGATTAGTGACTAGTCAGGGCGATCGAGCCATGCAAGCCGATGTTGCCAGAAGTCGCTTTGGAGTAGATGGCACAGGTATCAAAATTGGAGTGTTGTCGAACAATTTTAACAGGCTAGGTGGGGCAGTCGGAGATATTGCGAGTGGTGACTTGCCTACAAGGGTGACTGTGCTGGCAGATGATTTGAGCAGTGAGATTTCGCGTGTGACAGACGAAGGTAGAGCCATGATGCAACTCATTCATGATGTTGCTCCCGGTGCAAGTTTGATGTTCCACACTGGGGTGGCTAGTCAAAAAGTCTTCGCGGATGGCATTCGGGCACTAGCAGCCCAGGGAGCGCAAATCATTGTAGATGACATAACTTTGGCTGAACCAATGTTCCAGGATGGGATTGTGGCTCAGGCGATCGAGGAGGTTGTCAAACAGGGCATTCCTTACTTTGCGGCTGCGAGGAACAATGCTCGTGACAGCTATCAAAGTGCTTTCAGGTCGGCTGAGTTCTTTGCAGGCTATGGAGAAGTTCATGACTTTGATCCAGGAAGTGGGGTCGATTTCTATCAGAGCATTACGCTGGCGAAGAACGATTCTTTTGATCTGTCATTTCAATGGGATTCGCCACTCGGTCGTTCTACCAATGACCTTGATATCTACCTGCTTGACAATGCAAAACAAAAAGTACTAGCTAGTAGCAGACTATCAAATGTGGGAGGAGACCCGATCGAGGCGCTGACATTCCGCAATGATGGCTCGTTTGGCTCGGATCAGTTCAATCTGTTGATTGCCAAGCGATCGGGGGCTGCTCCTGGTTTGATGAAGTATGTGGTGAATGATGCCGCCAATACCTTCACAATCAACGACTACAACACCAACAGTTCAACGATCTATGGTAACGGAAATGCCAGAGGCGTTGCAGCAGTCGGAGCCGCCGCTTACTTTAACACGCCTGCCTACGGTGTAAACCCTGCAAGATTACAAAACTTTTCTTCGGCGGGGGGTACTCCGATTTTGTTTGATCAGAAGGGCGATCGTCTCTCTAGACCTGAGTTTCGCCGACAGCCGAGGTTTGTTGGGCCTGACGACACCAATACGACATTTTTTGGCACAGATATTGTGGAGGATGCTGACCTTTTTCCCAACTTTCGAGGCACGTCGGCAGCGGCTCCTCATCTTGCAGCAGTGGCAGCTTTGATGCTCCAAGCAAATCGCTCCTTAAGTCCAGCACAAATTAATCAAGTCTTAGAACAGACGGCTCTGGATATGGATGATCCAATCACTCCAGGCTTTGATGTTGGGTTTGATAACGCGAGTGGATATGGGTTGGTTCAAGTCGATCGCGCGATCGCTCAACTCGTCTAGTCCAGCATATTTAAGAAAGCAGAGTAAGCTTTTATCAGGGGCGATCGCTGGAAGCAAAGCGGAGCGATCAAGAGGACGATCGTACAATTCAAACTTTAGAATCCTATGCTTTGTCCACATCGACGACTCAAATCAAACGCTAGACTTACTTCTGCTTTCCTTGCGTCCATTTCCTTGTTTTTAGTTGCTCCCCTATTCCAGACATCTGATTTCTTACTGCCCGCTATCGCGCAAACGATCGATGCCCGTAAAACAGAAGCCGATCGGCTCATGCGGCAAGGCATTCGACAATACCGGGTGAGTCAATTTGAAGCCGCCCTTCAGTCTTGGCAACAAGCATTGGCGATGTATCGTGAGATCAAAGACCGACTGGGCGAAGGAGCAGCCCTCGGCAATCTGGGAAATGCTTACCAAGATCTCGGCAATTATGCAAAAGCGATTAAGTATCACGAGCAGCATTTAGCCATTGCCCGTGAGATCAAAGACCGACTGGGCGAAGGACAATCCCTCAACAGTCTGGGAAATGCTTACCAAGATCTCGGCAATTATGCAAAAGCGATCAAGTATCACGAGCAGCATTTAGCCATTGCCCGTGAGATCAAAGACCGACTGGGCGAAGGACAATCCCTCGGTAGTCTGGGAGGTGCTTACTATTTGCTCGGCAACTCTGCAAAAGCGATCAACTATTACGAACAGAGTTTAGCCATTGCCCGTGAGATCAAAGACCGACAGGGCGAAGGAGCATCCCTCAACAATCTTGGCATAGCGTTCTTAAAAGCTGGCAATCCTACTAAAGCTGAAAAAATGCTCATCAATGGCATCCAAGTTTGGGAATCAATGCGGCAAATGCTCGGCACTAACGATGCAAATAAGATCTCTATCTTTGAGGGACAAGCTCGTACTTATCAAACGTTACAACAAGTCCGAGTGGTGCAGAATAACCCCATTGCCGCATTAGAAATTGCCGAACGGGGACGTGCCAGGGCATTTGTCGATCTTCTAATAGAGCGCTTATCATCTGGTTCTGCTAGTCCAGCCGCGACTGCTCCCAATCAAGAACAAATTCGCCAAATCGCCAGAGCGCAAAACGCAACTTTGGTGCAGTATTCCATCATCCACGACAACTTCCAGATCCAAGGAAAAAGCGAACCGCGTGAATCAGCGCTCTACATTTGGGTGATTCAGCCCACAGGCGACATTACTTTTCATCAGGTTGACCTTAAACCTCTTTGGCAACAGCATAAGATCTCTCTTACTAACTTAATCATTGGCAATCAAGAATTTCTCGCGGTTCGCAGTCGTAGTCCTGAATTTGTCAAACCTCAACCTGACTTACCGACACTGTACCAACTGTTGATTGATCCGATCGCCACTCTCCTCCCCAAAGACCCCAACGCCCACGTCATTTTCATTCCGCAAGGCTCACTCTTTCAAGTCCCCTTTCCCGCGCTCCAAGATAGTAACGGGACTTACCTAATCCAGAAACATACGATTCGCACTGCTCCCTCGATTCAAGTTTTGGCACTCACCCGACAACAACGACAAAAGTTAGTTACTCAGCGATCTAACAACAGAAAAGCTCTCGTATTGGGCAATCCCACCATGCCCCAAGTTTCTCTGTCGCCCGGAGAACCGAAGCAGCAATTATCACCTCTACCCGGAGCCGAAATCGAAGCCAAAGCGATCGCTCCCCTCCTCAACATCCAACCCATTATTGGCGCACGAGGAACTAAAGCAGCGATCGTTGCAAAAATGCCCCAAGCCTCAATCATTCACCTCGCCACACATGGATTGTTGGATGATATTCGCGGATTGGGAAGTGCGATCGCTCTAGCTCCTTCTGGTAACGACAATGGACTATTGACCGCAGAAGAAATCTTGAACATGAGACTGCAAACAGATCTGGTTGTTTTAAGTGCTTGTAATACAGCACAGGGCAGAACAACTGGAGATGGAATGATTGGCTTATCGCGATCGCTGATTGCAGCAGGGGTGCCGAGTGTGATTGTTTCGCTCTGGGCAATTCCTGATGCACCTACTGCGGATCTAATGCAAGCATTTTATCAGAACTTGCAAAAGAACCCAGATAAAGCACAGGCACTCCGGCAGGCAATGTTAACGACGATGAAAACCCATCCCCAGCCGCGAGATTGGGCAGCCTTCACATTGATAGGAGAAGCGCTGTAGAAACTGCGATTGGTGAATCAGGTTGCACCTTCCCACAATCGATATTGCACTCTCTCATTCATCAGATCTGCGGGTATGCTGCATGAATCCTCACATTTTAACCTGAGTTTTGGGAGCTATCTCTCGTTCGAGCCAGTGAAGCTATTGAGCATCCAGCAACTAGAAATTAGTGCTCACGCACAACATAACCCACGCCGCGAACAGTATGCACTAAACGCTTGGGATGGTTTGCTTCTAGCTTGAGTCGTAATGCTCGAATATAGACTTCAATAATGTTCGACTCGCCCATAAAATCATAGCCCCAGACCTTTTCTAGAATTTGATCGCGAGTGAGTACTTGGCGCGGATGACGCATCATCAGCTCCAGTAGATCAAATTCTTTAGTTGTGAGTTCAATTAACTGACTGCCTCGATAGACTTCTCGTGTGAGAGGATTGAGGCTCATGTCTTCAAACTCTAGCGTATCGGGTTCAGTCGGATTCACACAGCGTAGGCGTGCTTTGACTCTTGCTAATAGTTCTTCAATGCTAAAGGGCTTTGTTACATAGTCATCGGCTCCCGCATTTAGTCCGGTCACGCGATCGGGAATTTCATCTCTTGCAGTCAACAAAATAATCGGCGTTTGAATACCTGTTTTCCGCAATCGCAAACATAAATCTAAGCCAGAAATCCCTGGCAGCATCCAATCTAAAATGAGCAAATCAGGGTGTGCTTCACGGGCGATCGCTAACCCTTGGATGCCATCGATGGCAACTGTGACTTGATATCCTTCCAAGCACAGTTCTGTTTTGACAAACTCTGCTAATCTGGGGTCATCTTCGACTAAGAGGATGTGATTAGTCATCGGTCAGGTTTCCAAAGGGGTAGAGTTATTGTAAACGTACTGCCTTCGTTTGGGCTAGACCGTACTGTAATTCGACCTTTCATGCCTTCGGTTAAACTTTTTGCGATCGCTAATCCCAGTCCCGTGCCATCTCTAGAACGAGTCATCGCTTCATCGACTCGGTAGAATCGTTCAAAAATTCGATTTTGATGCGCTAAGGGAATGCCGATGCCGCGATCGCGCACCTGAATCATGGCATACTGCTCCGTTTGTGCTAACACTAACTCAACAGGCTGATCCGCAGCAGAATATTTGATCGCATTATCGACTAGATTAATCAACACTTGCTGTAATCGGTCTTGATCGGCACAAATAACCACATCTTCATCAGGAAAGAGAACCTTGACGGGTCGATTACTAACCTTTTGACTCATCGCTGCAACTTCTGTAACCAGCGTATTGAGCATGATCGGATTCAGTCGAAAGTGCAAATTTCCGCTATCTGCTCGCGCCAGATCCAGCAAATCTTGCAACATCCGAATGGTGCGCTCTGTCTCTGCCGCAGCCGTTTCTAGTGCTTGTTGTTGATAAGGATTTAAGTTTGTACTTCGTCGAAGTAAGCTCTGCAAATAACCGAGTACAACTGTTAAGGGCGTGCGTAACTCATGGGAAACATTACCGACAAATTGCCGTTGCTGTTCCCATGCCCCAGACAATCGAAGTAGCATTTCATTGAACGCCTGAGCTAATCCTAGAACTTCATCCGGTGCTCGATTTAGTTGTAACTTAGCTTTGTTTAGGTTATCTGATAAATCATCCGCAGAAACAGCACTGGCAAGGTGGCTCATCTGTTCTAGCGGCTGCATTGCTTTATGAATTCGTTTTGAGATAGCTGTGATCAAGAGTGCGATCGCCACCAAACTAACAAGTAGCAATCGCCAGAGTCCGGTGTTCAATTTGTGCTGATCTTCTGTAATATCTTGAGCCAGATATAGCTGCCCGAAGGCTTTCCCATCAATTGCGAGAGGGCTACCACACAACACAATATCTCGATTCCCAAACCGAACAATCTGCGGCGTTTTTGGAACTTGGGCGAGAGTATCAACTTGCTGGACTGTGGACGCAACCGACTCCACTCCGACCGATTGTGCTAGCAGTTTACCCTCTGGACTTTTGACCCATACGATTAATTTGGAGGTTGAAACTTTACGGATGGTTCTCTCTAATCCAGTGTCCAGTTGTCCCATCTCGCTATAAAGCTGGATTTGATCGGGAAAGCGCATCGCAATGTATTCTAGCGTCTGTTTGTGGGCTGCAACTAGATTTTGCTCCATTTGCCAACCTGCCCAAATTGCCACACTGCCCAACCCTAGAATCGATAGTGCGACCAATTCTAGAGTCAAGCGAAACTGAAGCGAGGAAGTCGAAATTCGCTTGTTTGTGAAAGAGTTGATTCTGGCTCGAATCAGGCGGCTCAATGGCATAGAGGAATGCTCAGTAAAAATCAGAAGGGCTTGGCGGTGCCTTGAATGGGGTCAAACTCGAATCGTTGATCATAGTTTGTTTCGCCATAGAGATTGAAGCTTAGAGTTGGCTGATCTCCCATCGCTTGAATCTGATGAATGGTATCAGGCATCAAACAGAGAATGTCGCCAGGATCAAGTAAGCGATCGCTGCTTAATTCAATCTGGTCAGGGTGTTCGGACGTGGGCGATCGCTGCCAAAATGTATTGTTCTCTTGTCCACTTAACAATGCGACAAGTCCCCAACTCGCATGATTGTGAATGGGGGAAGTGACTCCGGGTGCCCAGGCAACGAGTTGCACAGTTAATGGAAAAAATGGCTCATCATACAACATAGACACGGCCCAACCTGTTTCTGAGTCGGGCTGAAGAAAGGGCAGTTGCAGCCAATCAGCATGATTTAGAAGTTTACGGACTAACGGACAAATCGCTTGAAGTCGGAGTCGATCATCCGTGATTTGATTTAACACATCTTCTAACTCGGTTAAAAACCGATAGAGCCGATACGGTTGAGACAATTCCTCAGCTTGAGCGATCTTAGAGAGATCTGTGCTGGAGCAGATCGCGTCCCCATCTTGGCACTCTCCCGCATTGGTCACAAACCAGTTTTGTCCTCTCATAATCGCGGATTGCTCTACAGCGTATCGTTTTGTTTTTACTGTACAAGCAAACCTCAGTATCAAGATGAATTTTTGCTGAAAAAACAGAGGCGCAAATTTTTAGCATTGATCCATCTCATCCTCATCTCATCCTCATTTTTCTGGAATTTAATGCTAATCACCACCGCAATCATAGGTTCTGTATGCGTCATCATCTAGTTTTATTAGCAGGTTTGAGTTTGAGTGGCTTAGTCGTCTCCCTCTCATTCCTCAATACAACGTCTACACGAGTCTCGGCCGCTCCTGTCCAGCTTCTTGCACAAGCAAAGCGGTCTGGAAATGTTGGTGGAGCTTTAGCGAAACAACTACAAGGGAAGCCCGTTGTGGTCGATATCTATGCAAGCTGGTGTCCTGCCTGTAAGAATATTGCGCCAACGCTCTCTCAACTCAAGCGACAGTATGGTAACAATGTGCATTTTGTGGTGCTGGATGTCAGCGATCGCACAAAAGCAAGGCAAGCAGAACAGCAAGCTAGAGCACTGGGACTGGGGCAGTTTTTCTCAGCCAACAAGTCGCAAACTGGCATGGTTGCCATCATTGATCCTAAAACCGGAAACATTTTGACACAGTATCGTAACAACGCGAATAAGTCTGATTACACCACGGTACTGAATGCTGCGCTTTCCCGTCGGTAATAGAAGATTAACTGAGCGTCCGTCGATCGTTTTTTGAGGAAATCACACCGTGAAGATCCAATATTTTTCTGCCCTTGCAGTTGCTTCATTCCTGAGTCTGGGAGTAGTAGCAGGTTGTTCAAACCCTTGTGCCGCAAAAACAAAATCTCCTACAAATACAAGCACTGAAGTTCAAGCGAATCCCTGTGCAAGTAAAGCGAATCCCTGTGCAAGTAAAGCGAATCCCTGTGCTGCCAAAGCTAAATCAGTGGAGACTCCTCTAGCACAAGAACTACAGGGAAAACCTGTTGTCGTAGATGTCTTTGCAACTTGGTGTTCAGCTTGTAAGAATATTGCACCCACTGTGGCACAACTGAAGAAAGACTATGAAGGTAAAGTCACCTTTGTTGTTTTAGATGTCAGCAATCAGGCGACGACTGCGGAAGCAGAGGCGAAAGCCAAACAACTTGGGCTGAGTGAGTTTCTGGCTGTCAATAAATCACAGACAGGCATGATTGCCATTATTGATCCTGCAACAGGCAAAATCTTGAGCCAACAGCGCAATAATCCGAATCTAGCAGACTACAAGAAAGTGCTGGATTCTGCTCCCATTTAATAACCCTAGCCAGGAGAAGTTTTACGATGAGCTTCTTCTGGATGCTTCAAGGAAAGTTTTATGCAAAAGAAGTGGCTTATTTACGGCGGATTGGGATTGCTTTGCCTAATTCTAGTTTTAACATTGGGATCTGCAATTAGTCATCCGATCGAACAGATGATTTCAATGGTTGAAAACCGCTACCAACAATGGTTTGACCAGCAAGATACCGCCAATCCTTTCCTGTTATTGCCCTTAGCATTTGCTGGTGGCGTTCTTGCAAGTATCTCACCTTGCATTTTAGCATTATTGCCTGTTAATCTCAGCTACATTGGTACGCTTGAGATTCAGTCTCGTTGGGATGCATTTGTGAAGGCGGGCTTATTTGTTTTGGGAGCCATCACAATTTTGAGTTCGTTTGGTTTAGTCTCCTCCTTTGCAGGAGCCGTGATGGTCGAATATCGAGGCTATATCAATGTGATTGTCGGATTCATTATGGCAGTCATGGGGCTGTGGTTGCTCGGCGTTGTTAAATTGCCACTTCCGCAATTGGCAGTTAATTTTCCTCACGCTGGCCCCTATGGCGTAGGGTTGACGTTTGCCTTAGTTAGTTCTCCCTGCGCCAGTCCAGTTCTGTTTGCAGTTCTAGCGGCAGCAGCAGCAACAGGCTCTCAGATTCTAGGGACGCTAACAATGGTCAGCTATGCGCTGGGCTATACTAGCCTCATTTTTCTAGCCAGCCTATTCACAGGGTTAGCAAAGCAAAGTAAGCAATTGTTGAAACATTCAGAAGGAATTATTCACTTTGGCAGTGTTGCCTTAATTTTGACAGGTTTGTACTACTTGATTACGGGAACTCAATGGTTCTTTGGAGGGTAATGAATCGGAAGTGTCATGATTAGACTTTCTTCACGAATCATAGATACCCTCCGACTGCTATTAGCTTTGCTTTTAGATCCAGGAACGCCCCCTAAACCCCTCACTCGTGGGAGATTTAGCTTGCTCTCCTGGATTAACAACCGCCGCTAACGCCTTCCAAACCCTTGACCGCGCTGTTCTTTTGACCAGATAATCAGCTCTCCATTCTGCCCACCCGCAGCCAGAGACTGACCCTGAGAATGCCAGGAAAGGCAAGAAAATCCGTCAGGCGCACCCTCAAGAATCTGGGCTAACTGCTTTGCCTTGTGCCACAAACAAATACAGCCGTCTGCGGCAGCAGAAGCAAACAGCACAGTGTCAGGTTGAAACTGAATTGATTGCACTATATCTTCATGATGCTCCAGCACGCTCCCTTCCCAGCCGACCAACTCATCTGCCTGCTTCTCCCAAATCACAATGCTCTCAGCACTGGCCGCTGCTAACAATGGCGCACTTGTCTTAGTAAAGTAATTTGACCAAGCCAGTTGACGCACTTTACCCGGAAAGCCACGCATCACCCACGGATGAGGATTTTCCCACTCCAAAACGGTAATGGTTCGATCGAGATTTCCAGACGCAATATATTTACCATCGGGTGACCAGGCAACTGCCACACTTGCAGAATCCAGACTCAGCAAATAGGGATCATCATCCCAATCGTCTGCTGTCCAAATCTTGATGCCTTGATACCCTGCGATCGTTAAACGCTTCCCGTCAGGATGCCAACCCATATCCAAGACAGAGGAAGTCTCAAAATTTAACGTGGTCGCAATGTCGTTCATTGCGCTGTCCCACACTTGCACATAACGACCCAGGCTGAATGCCAGTTGATTGCGCTCTGGACTCCACGCCATGCGATCGATCCAATCGCGTCCGTTCCCCAGGGTGGCGATCAGTTGTGGCGTTTCGGCTGAAAGGTGCCAAATTTTGACTTGTCCGTTTTGTCCGCCAACTGCAAGAAACTGCCCATCGTGAGAAAAACTCAGACAGTCTGCGGATCGTCCCGTTGCAGTTTGGAGCAGGGTTGTTTGTAATGTTTTGACCGTCAATATCGTCACCTCACCGGCCGCAGAACTCGCAGCCAGGAGTTGACCATTGGGCGACCACGCGATCGCCGTTACATAGTCAGAAAGCGCTCCCTGCCAGTGTGGTTGAAAGTCACTCCCCGAAGTTTTTGCCTTTACACGAAACACGCTTTGAATCCTTCTCTTAAAACAGCTTCGTCCAGATTGCGACCGATGAAGACTAACTCATTTTTGCGAGTTTCATCAGGTCTCCAGAGGCGATCGGCGCTGCCATCAAACAGCATATGCACGCCTTGAAACACAAATCGACGGTCTTCTCCATCAATGTTGAGGATACCTTTCATGCGAAAAATGTCTTGCCCTTGAAAGCGCAGCAATTCGCTAATCCACTGATTCAATCTTTGTCCGTCTAACGCGCCCGACTCAACCAGCGCCACAGAGTAGACAGATTCATCATGCTGGTGGGTATCTTCGCCTAAAAAGTCGGGGTCAATTTCTAAAGCGCGGGTCAGATCAAACGCTCCAACTCCCAGCAGGGCATCCATTTCTAGTTCGGCGTTTTGGGTACGATAAATTTTGGCAAGTGCGTTCATCCCTCGAATTTGCTGCTCTAGCTCGTCTAACTGCTGAGGTTCAACTAAATCTGATTTGTTGAGTAAAATGACATCTGCAAAGGCGATTTGCTCCTGTGCTTCCTCTGCATCCCAATGTTGCCCGATGTGTTTTGCATCAACGACTGTCACAACAGCATCAAGCTGGGCCTGCGCTTTGACATCTTCATCCATAAAGAAAGTCTGAATCACCGGGGCCGGGTCAGCCAATCCCGTCGTCTCAATCACGAGATGATCGAATTTGTCGCGTCGCCGCATCAAGTTGCCAATAATCCGAATTAAATCACCGCGAACAGTACAGCAGATGCAGCCGTTGTTCATTTCAAAGATCTCTTCGTCAGCATCAATGATTAGTTGGTTGTCAATACCGACCTCACCAAATTCGTTGACGATAACGGCGATCTTCTTACCATGTTCGTGTGTGAGAATGCGATTGAGTAGAGTGGTTTTGCCTGCGCCCAGATAGCCAGTCAAGACGGTTACAGGAACGGAATCCACTAGCAAGTCAGTGACCATAAGGTAGGTTCCTCTATCTTTCTAAAACGATAATCGTTATCACTATCATAGAGGTTCTTTCTCAAAGGGCAAGTCTTAGCCAGGCAATTGAATAACAGCAGCTAGATCGTGCATTTGGCGCAAGACGTTGAGAGCCGCATCCAAACCTTTTGAGATCAGTTCTCATACCAAATCAACCAACAAATGATACTCATAAAAATCAGTTAATTGACCGATTTCTATCTCTCAGATTTGAAAAGAACCTATCAGGGAAGCCGTTTCAAAGTCCCCCAAAATGGGGGATTTAGGGAGCGAGGATCTGTATCAGTAACTAGTGAATTTGGTATTAGAGACAACTAAGGGGCGACTAAACGGAGATCATCGGCTCAAGCAGTTAGTTAATTGCTGCCGAAGTTGCAGCGCATCCAGATCGCGCCCGATGAAGACGAGTTGGTTTTTAGGCGGAGTGCGCCATTGGTCAGCGTTGATGTCGTATCGAGGGCCGCTGAGTTGAAACACGTGACGGTTGGCGCTGCTGCTAAACCAGAGAATCCCTTTTGCTCGAAAGACGTTTTGGGGGAGTTGCTCAACGAGAAAGGTTTCCAGTTTCTTCACGTCAAACGGTCGATCGCTTTCAAAGGAAATCGACATAAACCCATCAATTGCCAGGTGATCGGAGTGATGATCGTGTTCATGAGAATGGTTGTGTTTGTGATGGTCGTGACTAGACTCAGCAGGATGATCATGATGATCGGGTTTGGGGTTGAGGTGGCGATCGTAGTCTTCACCTTGCGTCAAATTGACATCTAAAATCAGAGGCAATGGCACTTCACCGTAGCGACTATGAATCAATCGAGCGCCTACTTTTATGGTTTGGATATAAGTCTCTAGCTCATCTAACTTTGCTTGTGAAACCAGATCCGTTTTGTTGAGTAGCGTAATATCTGCGTAAGCGATTTGATTGAATGCTGCATCACTGTCAAAATGGTCTGGAGTAAACGCTTCAGAATCAACCACGGTAATAATTGAATCAACGCGAGTCAGATCGCGAAGCTCTGTTCCTAGAAACGTCAAAATGATTGGTAACGGATCAGCAACGCCAGTCGTTTCGATCACTAAATAATCGACAGGTTCCTCACGCTCTAACACGCGATAGACTGCATCAACTAAACCATCATTAATAGTGCAACAAATGCAGCCGTTGCTCAACTCCATCATGTCCTGGTCGATCGCTACCAACATCTGGCTATCAATATTGATATCGCCAAATTCATTAACCAGCACTGCAACTTTCAGATCTTGACGATTCTTGAGAATCTGATTGAGCAGAGTCGTTTTACCACTGCCTAAGAAGCCTGTGATGATAGTGATGGGCATTCCTCGTTTGGGAATGTCTAACGCTGAATGAGTGGTTTGTAGAGTGAGATTGGTCATAAAAACTCTCCTGCGATCGGGTAAGCAACAACACCTTTAGCGATTAATTTGTCGGTATTGCTGAATCGTGGGATGAATTGCCCCAAAGCGGAGGGAAACCCAAGGTTCAAAGTCCTCCAATTTTGGGGGATTTAGGGGGCGAAAAGATGGACACTTCCCACGCATTCATCCCTCCAATCAGCAACGCCAATTTGTCTAATTCATCGCATGTTTTGAATCAATTTCTAATTGCAGCGCTTTTCTCTGGATGGTTTGAAAAATATTGTAGAACCCGTTAGCGCGAGAGGGCGTTAGGCTGACGGTTAATCCAGTCGTTTGAATGAAATCAGGAGCTAGTTGCACAATTTCTTCTGGGGTCAATCCTGCTAATCCTTCAATCAAAAGGCCCACCAGTCCTTTAGTTATCTGAGAATCAGAATCACCCTGAAACACGACCCTTTTATCCTGCAACTCAGCCGTAATATAAACTTGAGAGGTACAGCCTGATACTTTGTTTTCCGGCACTTTTTCTGCCTCTGGAAACGCTTTTAGCCGTTTAGCAAACCAGAGCAAATACTCATAGCGACGCTTTGGCTCAGAAATTTGTTGGAAACGCTGCACGATTCGCTCTAGAGATGGGGGAAGCGGGGCAGAAATGATAGACATAAATCTGAGGTGATTACAAGAATGATAATCGTTATCATCCTACTCTACATTGAGCGGTAGAGCGAAGAAATAAATATCACAATCATTTTTTGCCTCAAAGATTTGCAGAACAAGGCTTTGAAGCTTTTTAGTCATCAATTTCTAGGAAAAACACAACCGAAGAACTCACCATCACTTTGTCGCTAAGTAGGTAGGTGGAATTAACTTGGAGATGACAGGTTGTTCGCTGTGGTTGCCTCTCGCCCTGAACTAGAAGTTTGGACTAACCGTGCGAAGTGGGTTGAAAGCTACTCAAGACGAGCAAATGATTCCAATATGGCCTACACCGTAATCTGCATAATGGCTCAACTTGCGCCGCCCACTGTCAGACGATCGCGCAGATCAATTCTCCCAAACACAAGTTCACTGAATACAATAAGCAAATCCGTGCATGGCTGTGCAATCTAAAGATTATTCAACATGAAGTTGCTGCTGTCCAATGAGGCTGATTGTCGCTTTTTTAAGTTTTGGTTTAACGATCGCATCTGTGATGGTATCAATTACCAGGGCGAACTGTTTTTGCAGTTTCAAACCTTCAGTGCCCAGCGTCGAGATCAGGCTTACGAACTGGGGTCTAAACTGCTCGAACGAGGCGTTTCTGTGATTATTTCTTGTTCCAAAAAGCAGTATGTTTTGGGAGTCAATCTGCGAGGCGACTGGTGGCGAGAGGGATCGATGGAGCAGCTTTTGGAGGAGATGAAGGAGGTTGGGAGGGATGAGGGATGAGGGATGAGGGATGAGGGAGAACTTCGATGATCTGTTCCCCCTTTGGGGGTAATCCGCTTCGCGAGGAGGAATAAGGATAACTTTGTTCCGTGAGGAGAGATGAAAATGTCAGTTCGTTTGCAAATCTGAGAGCGTCCTCTAAATTTCTTCCGCGTGAGGGACTTTAAACCGAAAACCTTGTCTTAAAGTCCCCCAGAGTTGCTACCGTGTACACACAAGTCGATCGATCTGTCATTGCTGAGATCCTTCGCCCCCTAAATCCCCCAAAAATGGGGGACTTTGAGCCGTCGTCATGGCTTTGAACTTTGGAAATCTTTCCTTGGTCAAAGTCCCCCAGACTGGGGGATTTAGGGGGCTGAAGCCCCCTGAAACGAAGCGACAACGACTTGTGTGTACACGGTAGGAGTTGGGGCGGCAGAAGATTCAAACAACGAAGCGAAAAACTTTCGTCGAAGTCACCTTAAGAAAGGAGAGACGTTCCTATTTTTCTAGTCTGTGGATTAGGCTAATGAGTGCGGTTTAGGAAACGATCGAGATATGCAGAATTACGATGTGGTAGTGTGTGGGGCGGGGCCGTCTGGGGCGATGGCGGCAGCAGAGGCGGCCCGATCGGGGCTAAAGGTTGCCTTACTCGAAAAGCAGTTTTTGCCTCGGCACAAGACCTGTGGGGGCGGAATGCCGATGGTGATGCAGACGGTTTTACACGATCTGGCACCCGAAGCATTTGTCGAATCGGATGTCACCCACATGCGGCATACCTGGAATTTTGCAGATTCTTACCTTGCGCCGATGAATCCGCCGGGGTCGAGCGATCGACTGTCTCTGTGGATGGTGCAGCGATCGATTTTTGACAACGCTCTGGCTCAAAGGGCGATGCGAGCAGGGGCAGAGTTGCGGGATGGATTGGCGGTGCGATCGCTCGACGTGGAACCAGATGGCGTAAGAATTCGGGCGGAGGGCGTGAAGACAGGCAGTGAGTTTCTCGCGAAGGCTCGGTATGTGATCGGCGCGGATGGGGCGAATGGAATTACCGTCAAATCGACAAATCTGAGAAAAGATCGCGCGATCGCCATCGCAATGGAAGTTGAGCATCCACACACCTGGGGCGACGGTCATCTTGACCTTAGACCTGATGTTGCTCATCTGGAATATGGAGCGGTAAAACGAGGCTACGGCTGGATTTTTCCCAAAGCCGATCATTTGAATGTGGGGGCGGGACTGTTTCGGCCCGATCAAAAAGATGCGCGGGGCGGGCGAGAGATTCGCCTTCAGTTGCAAAAGACGATTTTTGATTATATGGATGCGCTGGGGGTGAAGTACGATCGCGACGCGCTCAAGTTTCATGCTCACCCGTTACCGACCTGGAGCGGCAAAGAAACCTTACACGAAGGGCGAATTCTCTTAGTTGGTGATGCAGCAGGGCTGATCAATCCCCTGTTTGGCGACGGCATTTTTCACGCAGTTAAGAGTGGCATCATTGCGGCTCAGTGTTTGTCAGAAGACGCGGCGGATCAGTACACCGATCGCATTCACGATGAGTTTGCTGCCAATTTTGATGCCGCTTTGAATCTGGCAAAGGTCTTTTATCAATGGACGGGCGTTTGCTACAAATACGGCGTGAAGTATGAGCGGGCGACTCGGATTGCGACTCAGCTTTTGTGTGGAGAACTGTTGTTTACCAATATGAAAGATCGGGCGCTGCGACGATTGAAGCGATCGGTGGGTGCCAACTTTTTCCCGGCGTTCAATTCCTAAAATCGTCAAACAGCACCAAAAACTCGCCTTCTGGAATAAGTTGCCGCACGATTTTCACAGACGCTTCTGCTTCAGATTGGGTGCAAAATCGAGCCACGACGATGCGCTGCATTTTGGGCAATAGCCGCACCACAAACCATCGATTCAAGAAGTCTCGATCGTGCATAATATTTATATCTCCATTGAGTTTGGAGCTTGGCCAGTGCAGAACTTTCCACGGGACGCACTGGCCTTTCGCTTTGGTCAAATCATATCAGATTCAAAAAAGAAAGTTCATCAAAACTGAAACATTTTTTTCGATTTTGTAGCTCTAACTGAGACACTCTGAAACAAACATGCCGAAACGCTTTCCTGTAGGCCCACTCAGCGAACATGATGACGACTGGTTAACCGTTTGGGCTTGGCTGGCAAATCGAAGCAAATCGGCCCAAGCAGGATCGCTCGTCAGTAACGGCATCAACGAGAAGAAAACTGAGATTGAGAAAATTCTAGAGTACGTCGCCAAAAAGCGTGGAATGTCTTCAGATGAGTTGTTTGAGAAGATTTTGAATGGAACGATCGATAATATTGAAAAAGACGACGTGAGCGAAGAGTAAACGGGTTGCACTCATCTAGGTCAGTCAGGAGATTACGCTATGACAGTAGCAAAGCCTCGGTTTTCAACATTTGAAGAATACTTAGCCTATGACGACGGCAGCGACAACCGCTATGAATTAGTCGATGGAGCGTTGATCAAATTGCCTCCCGAATCAGAGCTAAACGACAGCATTGCCAACTTCTTATTTCTCAAATTTGCTGCTTTGGGCATTCCGTTTCGGCTGATTCGCCCCGGAAAATGTGAGATTCAAGTCCCCGTCTTACACAAGCAAGATGCTGCAAATCGTTACCCAGATCTGGTGATTTTAGATGAGGTGCATCTGACTTTGACCCAAAAGCGACTCACAATCAAAATAGACATGCCACCGCCTCTCTTAGTGGCTGAAGTTGTTAGCCCTGGCAGAACCAACCGAGAGCGAGATAGCAACCGCAAACGCGCCCAGTATGCCAAACGAGGCATTGCTGAATATTGGCTGCTCGACCCCGAATATCAGGTGATCACAGTACTAAAGCTGCAAGGTGAGCAATACATCGAGATGGGTCAATTCCGAGGCGGCGATGTGGTTCAATCCCAACTTGAAATGCTTCAAGGGCTGCGACTGACGACTCAAGAAATTTTTCAAGAACTGTTTTGTACTTTTAGAATGAGACGCTTCCTCAATCCTGCGCTTCACGCAACTGATGTAGACTAGCCATACCTTCTGCGATCGCAGGTCTTATCGTGAAAAAGTTATGGTGAAAAAGTTGTGGCGCTTCTCTCTGGGTGAATGGTTGAGAGGGTTGATGCTGGTTGGGTTGTGCTGTGTTTTGGCGGTGAGTTGTAGTCGATCGACTCCCCAAAACAGATCCGACACCGGACGCATTACATTAGGAACGACGGCGAAAGTTAGCACGATCGACCCCGCAGATGCCTACAATATTTTTTCTGGGAACTTGCTTTATAACCTGGGCGATCGTCTCTACAGCTATCAGTTAGGCACCACAAAATTAGAGCTACAGCTTGCTACAGCCCTACCCACCGTTAGCAAAGATGGCTTGACTTACAAAATTCCGTTGAGGCAAGGCGTGGTCTTTCATGATGGCGCTGCATTTGATGCCAAAGCGATGACGTTTTCATTAGAGCGATTCATGAAAAATGGGGGATCGCCTGCGTTTTTGTTGTCGGGTACAGTTGATTCGATTCAGCCGACAGGAACGTATGAGCTAACGATTAAATTAAAAAAACCATTTGCAGCATTCCCTTCGCTGCTGGCATTTTCGGGGGCGTGTGCTGTTTCACCCAAAGCGTATGAGATTGGCGAAAACAAGTTCAAACCCAAAGAATTTGTAGGAACGGGCGCTTACAAACTAGTTAGATATGGAACAGATTCAATGCAGCTTGAGGCGTTCGATCGCTATTGGGGCGGCAAGCCAAAAAATCGTGGGATTGATATTCAATTCTTCTCCAGTCCTGCTAATTTGTTTAATGCATTTCGCACAGGTGCCGTTGATGTTGCCTATCAAGGATTAGCCCTCGAACAAATCCGCAACCTCAGAGAAAGCAAGGCCGACAAGGGTTGGCAAATTGTAGAAGAAGCCGGAAGCGGGATTGATTATCTGTCGTTGAATATGCAGTCTCCTCCGTTGGATAAACTAGAAGTCAGACAAGCGATCGCTGCCATTGTCGATCGTCCTTTATTACAAAGTCGAGTCTTTCAAGGACAAATTGATCCGCTTTATAGCTTAATTCCGGCAACGCTTGCAGAACAGAAGCCCGTATTTGAACAGTACGGCGATCGCAACGTTCAAAAAGCAAGTGAACTGTTGCAAAAAGCAGGCTACTCAGAATCAAATCCCTTAAAGGTTGAGTTTTGGTATCGCTCCAATTTGCCCAATGATCAACTCGCTGCCATGACGATGAGGGCGATTGTTCAAAAGTACTTAGGAAAGATCATGCAAATTGATTTGAATAGTATTGAATCAACGATGGCCTACAAGAATTTAGACAAAGGCGTTTACCCAATTTTTTTATTAGACTGGACTCCCGACTTTCTCGACTCAGACAACTATATTTATCCGTTTTTAGAATGCACAAAAGGCAGTGCTGAGAAGGGATGCGAAGAAGGACAAAGCTTTTCTCAAGGGTCGTTTTATTACAGTCAAGAAGCGAATGAGCTAATCGATCGTAGCCGTCAAGAACTCAATTTCACATCTCGTAAAAAGCTCTTTGGTCAACTTCAAGATATTCTGGCAAAAGACGTTCCCTTTGTCCCTCTTTGGCAAAACAAAGACTTCTTATTTGCTCAAAAAAACGTCCAGGGAGCCAGCTTACAAGCCACGCAAAAAGTTCCGCTTTGGATGCTGCGTAAATCTTGAGCAACAACAAAAATTATTTAGCAAAAAATCTGCCATATTGAAGGGGTATTGCTGAGATCAAAGTTATGCAAATAAACATAGAAATGGGCAAAATTACAACTACCCTGACGATCGTCAACCGCGTTGATCAAGCCCTCTCAGAAAGAGAACTTCTGCCAGTTGAGCAAGTGCGCTCTATTGTTCTCAAAAACGTTTTGGTGGACACTGGCGCAACGACGCTTTGTTTACCTGCAAGCACGATCGCTCAATTGGGGTTACCCGTTCTCAGAGAGGTTGATGTTGAGACCGCTACGGGTATTGGTAAGGCACGAATTTTTCAGGATGCCAAAATTTCTCTCATGGGTCGTGAGGGCACATTTGAGTGTTTAGAACTTCCAGGCGGGCAGTCCCCTTTGCTAGGTGTGATTCCTTTAGAAGCGTTGGGAATCGAACTCGATTTGCAAAACCAACAACTGAAACTGTTGCCCATTAGTCCAACACAAACTTATCTGACGATTCTCTAAGACGAGTTTGTGAAATCGCTTACAGCATCTACCAAACAGTTAGCAAACTTGCGGTAAAGTAACTCACAGGAATGGCAACCTTGATCTTTCTTTACCTCGTCGCTTATGTCTCGATCGAGTTCTCTCCGTTACTACATTTTTGCGCGGATTTTGCTGGCCCCTTTGATGCTGTGGCTGATCACGTCGGTTGTGTTTTTGCTGCTGAGAGCCACACCGGGAGATCCGATCGATGCCATTTTGGGCCCCCATGCGCCCGAAGCGGTGAAAGCAGAACGCAGAGCCGCCTTAGACTTGGACAAGCCGCTGTGGATGCAATACCTCAAATACATGGGGCAGCTATTGCGCCTCAATCTGGGTGAATCGTTTGTAGGGCAGGGGCAATCGGTTTGGGCTACCATTCAGGAGTTTTTTCCGGCGACGGTGGAATTGGCGCTTTTTAGTCTGGCGATCGCGTTCATCGTGGGCATTCTCGTTGGTACGGTGTCGGCTTCTCGTCCTAATACTGCATTCGATACGGGCGGACGGCTGTTTGGCATTGTCACTTACTCGATTCCGCTATTCTGGTTAGGAATGTTGCTCCAGCTTGTTTTCTCGGTGCAGTTAGGAATTTTTCCATTAGGAACTCGCTTTCCGGTGACGGTGCCTGCACCTGAAAGTGTGACAGGAATCTATACGATCGACAGTCTCCTTCGGGGCAACCTCAATCAATTTTTGATCGCCCTCTATTACCTCGCTCTACCCTGCCTGACGTTGGGAATTTCGATTAGCAGTATTTTTGAACGCATTGTCCGAGTTAATCTAAAACAAACCCTGCAAGCTGATTACGTCGAAGCCGCCAGAGCCAGAGGCATTTCAGAATCCAAAATTCTCTTTAGCCATGCGCTTAAGAATGCCATGATCCCCGTGATCACCATTTTGGGATTGACGTTAGCCTCTCTGTTAGGGGGAGCCGTTTTGACCGAGATTACCTTTTCCTGGCCAGGACTGGGAAATCGACTGGCACTCGCGATCGACCAGCGTGACTATCCAACCGTTCAAGGAATTGTGGTATTTTTTGCTGCGATCGTAGCTCTCGCGAGTATTGCGATCGACGTGATCAACGCTTACATCGATCCCCGAATTCGTTATTAAACTTGTGTATATGACTACTATTCGCGTCAAACAACTCTTCACTCATCCGATCAAAGGGCTTACGCCTCAGTTGTCTACTCATGTCGATCTGCTGACGGGACATGGCATTCCGGGCGATCGCGCCTTTGCTTTGATGTACGATACTGCCGATGCTGAAACGACTGATCCAATCGTTCCCTGGAAAAACAAGAAAAGCTTTGCGATGCAGTGTGATCGACCCGAATTAGCGGCTTTGGCTTGTGAATATGAGGCCTCTACGGGCGTTTTAACCGTGCGGCGAGAAGATGCTGAGTTGTTGACGGCGGAGGCGAATACGGCAATCGGGCGCACTCAAATCAGCCAATTTTTTAGCCATTATCTCACCACGGTTTCTGACCAAAAGATTGAGCCGCGTCCTTTGAGATTGGTGGGGACTGGAGAAGGGACGACTCGCTATCCCGATCGCAATCACGTTCATCTATCGCTAATTAGTACGGCGACTTTAGAAAATTTGAGTCAGTTGACGGGGCAGTTTGTTGACTCGCGGCGATTTCGTCCCAACATTGTTGTAGAAGGTGTTTCAGCCTGGGAAGAACTCAATTGGGTCGGGCGAGAATTCAACATCGGGACGGCTCGAATTGCGATCGAAGCCCGTCTACCTCGCTGTCTAAACATTGACGTTGATCCTGATACCGGAGTGCGTGATCTTCCTCTGTTTTCTCTCCTTCAACAAGCCTTCCATCATAGGGACACAGGTGTTTTGGCAACGGTCATTCAAGATGGGAGCGTCACGTTAGGAGACTCTTTGCTGTAAGGTCAATTTGCTTGTCTTAAAGTCCCTCAGAATTGACAGCTTGGAGGGCAGAAGATGCAAATAACGCAGCAAATGAAATTCATTGAATTCATGTTAAACGGCATCCCCTAAATCTATTCCCTAATCTGAATCTATTCCCTAAGAAGTTGTTAACTGGCGCTGTAACTTTTACCGTAAGTACCAACTTAAAACATTGGTGTTTATGAAACCATTCTTGCGCCTGATCAACTGCTCCACGGCGATCGCGTTTAGCCTGTTAGCGGAGAAGGCGATCGCGGCTAATTTTACTTTTACCAAGATTGCGGATACGACGGATGGGTTTGGTCGATTTTTGAATTCGCCAGCCCTCAATGACAACGGCACCGTCGCCTTTAGCGGCACATTAAATAACGGAAGCACAGGCGTTTTTACGGGGAGCGGGGGCACCATTACGCCGATCGCGGTTAGCGGGACTCGTTCCAATTTTCAGTCTGTATTGAGTAATCCATCTATTAACGATGCGGGGACAGTTGCCTTTGGAGCTACTACAGACAGCCGTAGAAATGTAGGAGTTTTCACAGGTTCGGGGAATGGGCTAACGACGATCGCCACCTTAAACAATGCCGCTCTATCTGATCGAAGCTATGCGCCAATTCCTCCTGCGATCAATGATGCCGGGACGGTTGCATTTGCTGCCTACCAATATGCAGAGTCTGACCCCAACCAAAATTTTGCACCGACTCCCAATGTATTAATTAGCAGCAACGGTCAGTTGAGCGCGATCGAACTCAAAAGTAATGAATCCTCCGCAATTCCAACGGTTCCAAATTCGGTGGCGATTAATAATGCGAATACGGTTGTCTTTTCATCAGGTTTTGGCGGTTCGCTGGGGTTTGGGGGACTGTTTGCCCAAGTGGGTGACGCTCCTCTGACAACGCTTGCAAACGGCGGAGTTTACCCAGTTTCTCTCAATAACCAGGGAACCTATGCAACAGCTTTTGCAGGGGCAGGTGGCGGCACTGGAATTTTGATCGGGGACAGCAAAGGCGGCTCCACCGCAAGAGTGATCTATGGTCAGTCTGGTTTTAGTGGCACTTCTCCAGTGAGGGTTAGTCAGCCTGCGATCAATGATCAGGGCAAAGTTGTTCTTCAGGCTGAGTTTATTGGTTCTGTCTACCCAAGTCAAGGCTTGTTTTTTGAAAATTATACAGATGCCAACAAGATCATTGCGACGGGCGATCCGTTGTTTGGGTCTACGGTGAGTGCGATCGGGTCGTTTTCCACAAGAGGGTTAAATAATCTCGATCAAGTTGTTTTCTATTCCCAACTAGCAGACGGTCGTGCAGGCATCTTTCGGGCTGAACCAGTTCCCGAACCACAAACGGTCATTCCAAGTGTGCTATTTATATTAGGTTTTGGAGCGCGTCAGCTAGTGAAACGTCGAACAGCAGGACGTTAGACATTAGACATTAGACATTGAATATTGGAGAATCAGTCGATCGCAAATAAATGCGGTAAGCCAGAACCTAATGTCACGTTGCGATCGACTTCTCAAACATTCTCTCAGCCTCAAAAAGTCCAATGTCCAATGTCCAACGTCCCTCGCGCTCACTGTCCAATTAGAGACAGCCAAACCTCATTCCACCAGGGGATCTGACTTTGTAGCTGCGGCTGTTTTTTGCGAATGTCATCAATCTTCCAGCCTGTGAGACGAGCTAGAGTTTGGGACTGTTCTTCAAAGCGTTGACGGAGCGATCGTTGATATCGTCTGCCTTCTGAGCAGCTTGTTTCACCCTTAAATGGATGGCGCAAAATGTAGCGGCCTTGAAAGGTTTCTTGGTTGTTAGTGTCTTGAAACATCAAATCTTCAGGAAATTTATCGCGGGTGTAGCGGACGTGCAGACGAGTCATGAAAACATTAGAATTAAACACCGGACGACGCACTCGCGGCATTGACATCTTCTCATCTGTCCCGTCTAGCCAAAATACCCCTGCCTGCTTAAGTTCTTCTGGGTTGAGCGGATCAGCCGAACAAGGATCACAGTTGCTCATATTCCAGGCATATTCTAGAAAAGCGACTTTTTGATCTTCGCGATCGTAAGTTTTAGTAAACATGGCCTTATAAAAGCGACTAAATTCGTCTTTCACAAAGAGTGGCACTTCAGCGTCAGACGGAATTTTAACTGTTCGGTAATTAGTGACTTCGGCTTGTCCTTTGGGCGACAGAATGTAGACGATTAAATCCTGTGCGCTTTGAGCGTTGATCATTCCCAATCGAATCGGCAACATAAATCGAGGCGAATCGTAGCTAATTTGCAGCGGTCGCAAGGATTGAAAACCCGCTTTGTCGTACTCCTCTAAATTGACTTTAGCGACGAAGAATTTTAGCTTTTGCCGAATGTAAGGTTTCAATAATTGCTTTGCGCCACGCGGCATTCGATAGCCATTTTGCACGAGCCAAGTTTCCAATCCGCCCGATTCTTTAGCGCTGAGAATTAGAATGTCATATTCGCCTACCGTAAACTTCGCTTCTACAGTCACACCGAGGGATTCATTTCGCGCCCTTGAGGAAACAGCGGCTGAAGGCATCGGAGCAGACAGCGGCCTTTGATCAAGCATCGACTCCTGTGGAGTACAAGGATCAGGATCAAAATATTCAACCAGTCGAGGAGCGCTAAAAGCATCCAATCTTTCGATGATTTTGGAATCGCTAATTTTCACCTGCTCTTTTTGTAAAACAACCGGAACAGGAACAACGATCGCAAAGTCTTTGACCTCACCCTGATAATCATTTGCCATTGTTAAGATGGTGCGATCGCCGTTTCAAGCAATTGCCACCTGAGATGCCTGATTATAAAGTTTTGCATCAGCTTTAGCCACATAAAATCCACAAAATGCCCAGGCTTTGGGAACAAAAATAAAGCAGCTTAGACAGACAATTAGAAACGCTGAAGAAATTCGGAAAGATCTCATAGCAACCTCCTCAAAGTGACGGATTAGTGATTGAGCGATCGAGTGGATTAGCAATAGATGCATCTGAATTCCAGGAAAAACGCTCATCAGGAAAGAGCATGTCTAACACAATGCTGAGAGGAGCTAAAGCAAACAGCGCCCAAAACACGGCAGTTGATACAAAAAATTGATTGCGAAGAATAAAGGTGAGAAACGCGATCGCCATTGCCCAGATGATTCGACCCGTTCGAGAATTGGGAATGGTGCGCGGATCGGTGATCATAAACAGCGCAAACATCAGCAGCGAACCACTCATCAGTCGATGACCCCAAACATCCCATGTCCAGCCCAACCAAGCATTACGGACAGCTTCTAAACCCAGATAAGTGGCGAGAAACGCGATCGTCGTATCCCATCTGCCCACTCGCCTGAGAACCAGCCCGCCCGCCCCCAAAAACAGCAGCGCATACCAGCCTTCTTCGCCCCACTGCCCCGGCGACACCCACGCATCAGATGTAAACAACAACGCGACAATGATTCCAAAGTTAGCCGGATTAAACAGGTGCTTTTTACCCACTCGCAACAGCCGCTTACTCAAAATTGCTGCCACACTAGCCAGAACGATCGTGCTGTAATGATCCGCCCGCAACAATAGGCTCAACCCCAACGCTGTAATTAAAGCACTGGGCAATGTTTTGAGTTTTGACACCTTGAGTCCAAAGGTCAGACGCGGATCGTCCTCATCTCCTGGAATAATGAACCATTGCGTTAACAAACAGGTGGCGATTGTTATGCCCACCATTTCTAGATGCAGTGACCAGTCCCGTGTCGCCAGTCCGACTAGCAAAAACAGTGACAGAAAAAAGATCTGATAGATTCGAGCATCGTTCAACAGCATGGGGCAGCGTGTCCGCAGTTCGTTGGATGGCTGCATTATGCTGCGCCTTAAAGTAAAACAAGCCTGCCGTTACCATTTAAGAAACAAACCTGCGACTAAAGTGTGTAGTGGAGCTTGTGGAGTAGTTCTCAGTTCTCTAAATGAGTGTGACAACAGCAAAGAGAGCCATTAGACGTAGACATTAAACTTTCAATGCTGCTTCGTCCAAAGTCACCTGCCCGATCGCTCCCCATTTCAGCCCAACAAGTAGCATAGTATTCTAGTCAAGTCCCTTACTCCTCGTTGCCATGCGCCTTCTCTGTCTCAGCAATGGTCACGGCGAAGATGCGATCGCCACTCGCGTTTTATCCGAACTTCAACAGCAGTTGGGCTGTCCTGACATTCAAGCACTCCCGATCGTCGGGGAAGGTCACGCCTACCAGAAGCTAGGAATCGCCACGATCGGCACTGTTCAATCGATGCCTTCTGGTGGCTTTATTCACATGGACAGTCGGCAACTGGTGCGAGACGTGAAAGGGGGATTGGTGCAGTTAACGATCGCTCAAATCAAAGCCATTCGCACTTGGGCAGCAGCCGATCCCAAAAATTCCTTTATCCTCGCAGTGGGCGACATCGTACCCTTGCTGTTTGCCCTGGTGAGTGGTGTTCCTTATGCCTTTGTTGGAACGGCAAAATCAGAGTATTATCTGCGCGACGAAAGCGGCTGGCTCCCTCGAAAATCCTGGTGGGACGATCGCCTAGAGCGGTGGACAGGCTGCGTCTATCACCCGTGGGAACGTTGGCTAATGAGTCATCCCCGCTGCAAAGCTGTTTTTCCGCGCGATCGCATCACCGCCAATATTTTGCAACAGTTCAACGTTCCCGCCTTTGACTTGGGCAATCCGATGATGGACGGCTTAGAGTGGTCAGATACATCCCATCAACCGTCGAAATTTAAGATTCAAACGGCGCTTCCTTTGACGATCGCCCTCATCCCCGGTTCCAGAATTCCCGAAGCTTACAACAATTGGGAGATTATTCTACAAGCCATTAATGGAATGCTAGGGCAAATGGGAAGACCAATACTAGGGTTAGCAGCGATCGCACCTGGATTAGAACTGGAACGATTTCACAAAATGCTTCTAGAATATCGCTGGCAACCCTCAGATCTAAATCGTTACACACTCGGCTTTGGTGAAAAACAAGCAACTCTAGAGTTAATGCCCCAACGATTTGCAGAATGTTTGCAGCGATCGGATGTGGCGATCGCACTCGCAGGCACCGCAACCGAGCAATTCATCGGACTGGGGAAACCTGCAATCATCATTCCGGGACAGGGGCCCCAGTTTACACCCGTCTTTGCAGAAGCTCAAACTCGACTCCTCGGAGCCTCCGTTACCCTGGTCGAACAGCCCAATCAAGTCGCCGCCAGGTTAAAAGCACTGTTGAACAATCCAGATAGTTTGCAACTGACGATCGAAAACGGCCGTCGCCGCATGGGAGAACCGGGAGCCGCCAAACGAATCGCACAATGCCTACTGAAGCAAATGGATTCTGTTAGAGAATGAAGCGATCAACAATACAATTGAGCGACAGCACGATCGAACCAAAGCCCAACGACTTTCTTCACCACCCCAATAAAGTACTAGCCCGCTTTAACCTAGTTCAAAAAATTCTGATATTTGTCGTGTATGGGCTTTCTAGAAATCGGCCGTTGCAAAGGACTTCATCTAGATCTCTCATACGATTATCTTCAATAGCTGACTCTGCTTGAGCAATGAGGCGATCGACGCAAACCAAACGCTCTAAGATAGATGCAACAGATGCAACCTAAATCAATGGAAAGCTTATGTCTCTCCCCGAACTTGTGCCCCTGCTGAAGGAATTATCTCATTCTGATAAGCTCTTGTTGTTACATTTCCTGGTAACTGAATTATTGAAGGAATCAAGTTTAGTCCCATTGGACACTCAAAGCAAAGCAGGTAGCCAAGGTTTACATGACTCCTTTGAAGCAGCAGCGGTTTTAGCAAAGGCCTTGTCAGAGGAAAAAGTGATTACACAGGGTTGATAAAGTCAGATTTGCCTTTACCTAAATGGGTATGTCAATAGTTTTGTGTCAAAGGTGAAAAGTTAGAGGGGAAATCGGT